>JBCCTF010000022.1:0-30946 GCA_039198765.1 Pseudomonadota bacterium | reverse complement strand
AATAACGATCTTGTTTTCGATCCTAGAGATATCGCCGATTAGCTCGCGCAGCCGATTTTCCAGTTCAACTTACGGGTAAGCTCATGACCAGTCCTACTGTGCCGCGTGCTGATGTTGACGTTCCTGCCTTGGTGATGCCAGCGCTGGAACAGATGGTGAGGCTCGAAGCGTTCTTTCGCGCCCACGGAATTGAAAGTGTTGCAGAGCGGATGGATGCCGCTTTGACGGAACTCGAGGCTCATCTGGCCTCCGCTCCACCACAACCTAACCGCGAGGTCTCCCCGACGCTGACCGAGCCGAGGCGCGAGGATGCGCCCGTCGATGCTCGGTTGCCAGTCGGGCCGGATCCACAGCTGTGTAGCGCTGGGTCGATGCGAGCGACGCATGGCCGAGCAGTTCCTGGATAGTCCTGAGGTCCGCGCCTGAAGCCAGGAGTTCCGTGGCAAAGGCGTGCCGTAGGGCGTGGGGCGTCGCGCTGTCAGGGAGCCCAACGAGGCTGCGCAAATCGCGCATGCGCTTCTGGGCTACACTCGGGGACAGTCGACCCCCACGGACTCCGCGAAACAGCGGTGCGTTTGGGTCTTCGCCGGCGAGCGGGTCTTCTGCGAGAAGGGCGGCTTTGTAGCTGTCCAACGCGCTGGAGACGGCTGGCAGCAGCGGCACATCGCGCATCTTGCTGCCTTTGCCGTGAATGCGAAGGACAGATCCGTCCGCGCGCCAAGGCAGCCCGAGAGCTTCGCTGATCCGCAGGCCTGCGCCGTAAAGCAGCGCAAAAAGCGCAGCGTCCCGGCTGGCTGTCCATGCAGGACCTTCGGTGCCTTGGGATGCTGCTTCGATGAGGGCGTCGGCTGACGCTGCGCTCACGGGTCGCGGGAGAACCGCGCGGCGTTTGGGCGACTTGAGGGCCATCAGCGCCGCCGATGAAAGCACGTCGAGCCGGTCCCAATAGCGAAAGAAGCTGCGGATCGCCGAAAGCTCCAGGCGCACGGTCGCGGGGTCCAACCCCTCGCGATGGCGGCTGGCGAGAAACGCGCGATAGTCCCGTGTTTTCAGGGTATTGAGATGCTGCGCCGTTGGCGCTTCGCCCAGGTGTCCTGTCATGAAGCTGCCGAACTCACGCAGCGCTGCCTCGTAGTTTCGCAGGGTATAAGGTGAGCAGCGTCGTTCCCCGCGCATCGCGTCGAGAAACCGGGCCATCAGCTGATCAAACGGGGTGGTCACAGGCCTCAAGAAAGAGGTGCGGCTCTAAAGGCGGCGTTAACGCTTATCGCCTTCCCAAACCCATTCTTCCGACCAGTGCGCTTTGTCGGCGTTCTGGGCGGTTTCGGTCTCTTGGGGGCTTGCCGTCTGGACGCCAGCGGCGCGGAGAGCGGCTCTGCCGGTGGCTTTCGCCCCGCCAGCAACGGAGGCGCATCCCTCAACTGCGAGGGCGCAACCTGCCAAAACACTGATGCTCAACACGCGCTTCATCGTTTCGCTCCCCAGCCAAACTTAAGGAGATGCTGCATCAAGACGCAGGGTTTGTCACCCCACTGGCGCGGTAACCATCCTCACGCCCTTGTGAAGAGCCAATGCGTAGCGTCAGTCTGCCGCTCTCGAGAAGCCACGCGAAGAAGGTGAATCCGCCCGCTGCCAGGGCGAAAACCCAGCGCGGGAGTGCCGCATCCCGGGCTTCAGAGAGGACGGCGCGGGCACGCCGAGGTGTCAAACCTGCCCAGCCGCGGCCGGCCTTCGTGCCTCGGTCTGCCCGAACGGTGCGGAGGCCTATGTTGGCGTCTCCTGGTCTCGTGATCGCGAAAATGCCCCCGCCACTTGTCGCCACAACCTGCGCCGCAGCCTCGGATGAGGAGGTGACGGCGGCGAATTCAGGGCTCTGTCCACGCGCGCGGACAGCAGCTGCGTTGAGGACGCGGCCATCCGCCAGGGTTGTCTCAAGCCGCACGAGGTCGGCGTCGACCTCGGGCATGGAGGCGCTGTAAGAACCGCTGCCCTGCTCTTCGAGGGCGATTTGCTCCGTAGGCGCTCCTTCACGGCGAATGGTCACCGGGCCGACGTCCTCGGACAGGCTGCGCCGCGTGATCGTCAGTGTGCCATCTTCCGCGAGGGCGGCGCTGAGCGATTCTTCCTCAAGCTCAGGTTCAGCCATGAGCCAGTGGACAAGGCGACGGAGAAACTCCCTATGCGGACCACCGCCGTCAAAGCCCCGCGCCCACAGCCAGAGGTGATCGGACAACATCATCGCGATGCGGCCATCACCGAGGCGTTGGGTGACGAGGAGCGGCGCATCTTCTCCCGCTTCCATCAGCACCTGACCACGGCGTGCCTCGGCAGGAATGCGGCGGAGCCAGCGGCCCCATTCATCACGCCCTTCAAGCGGTGCGGTGATCGGATGGCGCAGTCCGACATCCGTCAGTGTGGGGACGTAGGGTGTCTCCACCGCCGCGCCGGTGGGCGTTGCGGGTAGGATGTAGCTAAGGTTCGGTTGCGCCGCGAGGCTGCCCTCCATAGCGAGCTCTGGCCCAGCAGCGATCAACACCGCACCACCTTGCTCAACGTAGCGGGCGACCTCGGCCAGTTCGAAGGACGTGATGACACCGCGGTACGTGTACCGATCAAAAATAACGACGTTGAAGTGCTTGAGCTTCTCAAGAAACAACTCACGGCTGGGGAAGGGGATCAGGTTCAGCTCATCATCGCTTGCGGCGGCATATTTGTCCGCAGGCTTCAGAATAGTGAAGTGGACGAGGTCTACGGCCGGGTCCGATTTCAGAACGTTGCGCCATACGCGCTCGCCCGCATGGGGCTCGCCTGAGATCAGCAGCACGCGGAGCCGGTCGCGGATGATGTTCACCTCTGCGGTCACGCCATTGTTCCGGGTACTAAGTTCATCGGGGGCAGCGGGGATCGAGACATCCACCACCCGCTCACCAGGCCGGTCAATCGGCACGTCAATCGTCACCACTTCGCCGGTCGGCACGTTCTGTGTGAGGAGGATTTCGCCATCGATCCGCAGCGTCAGCGGAAGAAGGGCGGTGTTCTCTGTATCGTCGATCCGAAGCTGTAGCCGCATCGGCTCGCCCACAAGGCCGAAGCGTGGGGCAGAGACCCAACTTAAATGGCGGTCTTTTTCCCGCGAAGGATCGCCAACGATCATCGCGTGCAGCGGAGCCGGGAGCGGGGTGCTCGCGGCTTCCTCAACGCTGCTGATCCGCCCGTCAGTGAGAACGAAGACGCCGGAAAGCTGGCTACGCTCCGTACCCGCCAGACCTTCGGCAAGGCCCTGGGCGAGGTCGCTGGTTACCTCATCACCAAAGCGCGCGGTGACAACCTCCGTACCCTGCTCTTCAAGCTGAGCCTTCAACCGTTCAGCGGCCTCATCCCGAAGCGTATCGCGGCCCGCGAGCTTCATGCTCCCGCTATCATCAAGCAGGATCAGCGCCTGGTCACGCAAGCTGTTGTAGGTTTGCTGAATGCTCTCAGGGCCAAGCAGGAACAATCCTGCCACGAGCGTTGCAAGAACACGAACAAACGCCCCGAGAGGTGCCATCCGCACCCGGAGGAAAGCAGTGATCAGACCAAGTCCGACCAGCACCGCAATGACGCTGTAGGGGAGTAGGGGGTCAAAGCCGTAGCCCATCATTTGTCTGCCCCCAGATTGTCGAGCATCGTCTGCACGTCGGCTTGGTCCGCTTTGTAGTTCCCGGTGATGGCCACCATCGCCATGTTGATCCCTGCACGGAAGGCATACTCACGGCGCACCTCGCCGCCAGGGCCAGCGGGGCGGAGGGGGATGCCGTTGCCGTCGAGAGCCCAAGCGCTGATCCAGTCACGGCCAGAGACGATCAGCGAAGGCACACCGTCACGGCGCCCGTCAAGCGCCCCGCGCGTTTCCACCCAAACCTCACCGCCAGAGTTGCGGCCCGGAAGGTCATCAAGTGCGTAGAAGGAGAAGAGAACGACGTGGTCACCGGGGAGAGGCTCCAACGGCGGCGCATCCAACCGGCCGAGGACATCGCGGAGGGTTTCTGAGCGCCCCGGTGAGGTGCCATCTGCTGTATCGATGATCAGCATGCCGCCACCATCCATGAACGCCTCGAGGCGTTGCAGGGCTGCATCGGACGGAGGCTGTTGGCCAGCGCGGATGGGCCAGTAGATCAGGGCGTAGACGGACAATTCATCGCGGTCAGGATCCACGCCTTGGGGCGCTGATGGTTCCAGCGCACTTCGGCGGGTCGCTTCCCGCGTAAGGCCAGCGAGGCCCGCTTGGCTCATCCTGTCGATGCCGCGGTCGCCGGTCTTTACGTAGGCGAACCTCAGGGCGAGGGCGGCATCTTGTGCCTGGCTTGGCAGCGGCGGGCGCAGCTGCGCGTTGGCGTCGGTCGCCGTCATGAACACAGCGACGAAGCACGCAGTGGCTGCGGCGCGGAAGAAAGGAATGCTTCCCATACTGATCAATGCATCAAGAGCGAGGAGGGTGAGTGCGATGGCGACGAACAGGCCCGACAGGTCCCGCTCGCCCGTCCCTTCGAGCGTGATGAGGCGGGTGCCCCGAGGCAGTGCGCTGCCTGTGAGGCCACGAAGCGTTTCCTCTTGGAAGGCGTTGACCGCGATCTCCGACGCGCCCTCGCCGTAGAGGCCCGGGCCAGGGAGAGCTTCGCCCGGGGTGAGGGGCTGAGCGTCCGCAGGCGGATCAATCAGGCGGCCTCGTCCATCGAGGAGGCGTTGCGCAGCCAGAGGCTCACCAGCTTCGGTGGTGTCGAGGCGGAGGTCGGTCTCGGCGAGGGTCGCGAGGCGCTGCATGATCGCCGCGAAGAGGCCAGAGACCGGCAGGTCGGACCAGGTCGGCACCGCGCTCACATGGACCAGGACCACGAGACCGCGGTCGCGGCGGGCGGCGGTGATGAGGGGCGTGCCGTCGGCGAGGCTGGCCCAGACATCGACAGCAGCGCCCGGCTCGGTCAGCACCTGGCGACGCACGGCGATCTCTTCGCGCAAGGCGATCCCGCCCAGAGGGCTATCCTGCGCCACCGATGCCACGCGCTGCGGCTCAGCCCAGGTAAGAGCGCCGCCGAGGGCACGTTCGCCGCCGAGCAGAGGCGCGGTCAGCAAGGGGTCATTCGGATTGTTCCGTGCCGAGAGCATGTTCGGCCCCGAGAAGCGGAGGAGGACGCCGCCCTGCTTCACGAACGTCTCCAGCATCACCCGCTCATCGCCGCGCAGGTTGCCGACATCGTCGAGGATGATCAGGCCGGGTTCTTCACCCATCAGTGAACGGACATCCCCTTCGAGAACCGCTGCGGAGGGGGCGAGCGCTCGGGAGATGTAGAAGCCGCCTTCGCGCAGGGTCTCGCTGCCGTTGGACACGATGCCCGCAAGCGTGCGGCGGGCGGAGGAGCCGAGGAGGGCCACCGCGCCAGCGCTGCGCACACCGTCGATGCTCAGTCGCGCCACTTCGTTGCGGAGGGCGAGGGGGAGGCGGTAGGTGACCTCCGTCATCGCCTCGCCGACGCCCAGGGCCGCTGTCTCGCTGGTGATCGTGCGCCCGTCTTTGCTCAGAGCGCGGACGGTGTAGTTACCTGCGGCATCGCTCCGTGTGCGGTGGAGCGTGACGGTGACCGCGTCGCCGGTGACACGTGGGATGCCAAGAGCCACAACATTCGCTTCAGAAACATACGCGCTGAGCGGACCACGGAGAGCCGAAAGCCCATCGGTCTGCGCCGTGCCGCCGGGGATGAGGACGGTGCGCGCCTCGGTACCTTCGAGGGTCGCGGCAACCTTGTCCCAATCGGACAAGGCTGCCTGGACGTTGATATTCCGCAGCGCAGCTTCCGCAGCGCGCGGTGAATAGGGGGCGGACAAGACGCCATCGGTGGTCGTCAGCAGGCGGACGGTTCCGTTCGACTTTGCGATGGCCTGTCGTGCAGCATCGAGGCTCTCCTCCCAATGCTGCGCCGCGTCCCAGCCGTTGCCGAGGACGATGGTCACATCGCCGCTTTGCTGCTCGACGGGTTCGCCGAGCCGAGGGCCTGCGAGGCCTATAATCAGCGCTGCGAACGCCAGGAGGCGGATGATCAGGATAATCGGCGGTGTACGAACGGGCTGTTGCTTCGGTGTGTTGAGCTTCTCCAGAAAGAACATCCCGCCAAAGGCCCGGCGCACAGGCGCGGGGGGCACAGCGCGCAGAAGCCACACGATCAGCGGTAGGATCAACAGGCCTGCGAGGATGGCGGGGCTCGCAAAACTCATAGCAGCCCTCCGTCAATCCGTTGGGCGAGCGAGAGGAGGAGCGGAGTCACAGGCTGATCGGTGCGATGAAAGACGATGGTCTCGTCAGCACCCTGAGCAACGGCGCGGAGTGCTTCGAAATGCGCCTCGCGCTCGCTGAGATAAGCGCTGCGGACAGCACCGGCCTCGCCAAAGAACTTGCGGGTCTGGCGCTTGGCACCTTCGAATTGGGTGGAGCCTTGGAAGGGGAAGTCGGTCTCGGCGGGGTCTTCGATGACCACGGCGATGGCCCGGCCGCGGGCGTGGCGCACTTTCTCGAAGGCGACGGCCACTTCGTCCGTGGGCGCATGAAAGTCGCTGACGAGGATCACGGTCGCGCCTTCCCGCGGAGTGGCCAGGGAGAGGGGGATGTCTTTGCCGAGGAGCTGCTCAGCCAATCCGTGGACGTTCTGAACTCCGGCGCGAGGGGGCTCCACGCTGCCCCAAAGGCCAACCCGCTCTCCGCCGCGCAGGGCGAGGATCGCCAGGGCAAGGGACAGCACTTGGCCGCGGAAACGCTTGGGCTCACGGCCTTCTCCGGCGAAGTCGAAGTCTTCGCCGCCGCCGCACCAGAGGAGCATCGTCTGAGGCTGCTCCCACTCGGTCTGACGCACGAGAAGCCGGTTATCGAGGCGTGCGGATTGCCGCCAATCGATCGTGTTCAGAGGATCGCCAACAACGTAGTCGCGGAACTGCCAGAACGTGTCGCTGCGCCCTGGCTTACGCCGCGGGTGGCGACCTGCGGTGACCACTTCCGCCGCGTGGTGCGCAGCGGCCAACAGGTCAGGCAGACGCGCGGCGGCTTGGGAGGCACGCCGCTCTAACTCAAGACGCGCGGCGCCTCCACTCACAGCGCAGCCTCGGTCATGCGGACGATCAGACCGTCGATGGTTTGACCTTCGGCGCGCGCGGCGAAGCTCAAAGCCATCCGATGACGGAGGATCGGCGGCGCTAGAGCGATGAGGTCCTCCGTCTCCGGCGCAGGCACACCGCGCAGGAGGGCGCGGGCGCGCAGGGCGAGGGAGAAGGCCTGGCTGGCGCGCGGGCCAGGGCCCCAGCGCAGATGCTCAGCAAACTGACCACCAGGTCGCGCAGTACGGACCAGCTTAAGGACAGCATCGATCAGGTTGTCGCCCACTGGCATCGCGCGAACGAGGTCTTGCGCCTCTTCCAGTTCCTCAGCACCCAGAACAGTGTCGGCTTCCACGCCCTGACTGAACGTTGTCGCGCGAAGCATCTCACGTTCCGCATCAAAGCTCGGTTGATCGACGTTGATCTGGAGAAGGAAGCGATCGAGCTGCGCCTCAGGCAGGGGATAGGTGCCCTCTTGCTCAATCGGGTTCTGGGTCGCGAGCACGTGGAACGGCCGCGGCAGCGGACGGACCTTGCCGCCGGTGGTCACCTGACGTTCCTGCATCGCTTCGAGCAACGCCGATTGTGTCCGCGGGCTGGCCCGGTTGATTTCGTCAGCCATCAAGAGCTGCGCGAAGATCGGGCCTTCGATGAAACGGAACGTGCGCGCGCCTGAGGGGAGATCTTCGAGCACCTCAGTGCCGAGAATGTCCGACGGCATCAGGTCAGGGGTGAACTGCACCCGCTTGTCGGCGAGGCCGAGCACCGTACCCGCAGCGTGCACAAGGCGCGTCTTCGCGAGACCTGGCGTGCCGACGAGCAACCCGTGACCGCCGCAGAGCAGGGTGATCAGCACCTCTTCAATCACACGATCCTGACCGAAAACCACGCGCTTCAGGGCGTCCTGCACCTTTTCCAGGCGGACACTCACCGCATCGAACCGCGCCAGCACGTCGCCTGATGAACCGTTCATGCCTGATCCCTCTTCTTTGTCAGTCTTGTGCGTAATCGTGCCCGGGGTCCTCGGGCAAATGGCGAATTGGAAACCCTGATTTTCTGCCGGATTAACGCTGGTCGTCAGGGTGTCATTGATTATTTATCGATAAGACGCTTAACGTGACCCTTCGTGGGTGTTGAACGGTAACCTTGGGAGGCCATTTTGACCGAACTACGTAGCGGGCAGGCGCGCTCGCGCATCAGCGCTTGGCAATTTTTCCGCGGGCTGGCCAAAGTGGTCATTGGGGGCGCGCTGCTCCTCCAAGCCTTTCTTTTCATTGCAGTTCTTGCACTGCTCCTGTCAATCCTCGGCGCTGTTTCGACCGAGATGAATTCCAGCGGCGACAAAGACGAGCTGGAAATCGAAGCGGGCTCAGCCCTCTACTTCAATCCATCGGGTCTGCTCGGCGAGACCACTCCTGAAGAGGATCCGTTCGAGGAAGCCATCAACGAAGCCTTCGGCGGCGGCTCCATCGGTCAGGTCAGCGTCCATAAGCTGGTCAAAATCGTCAACGCAGCCAAGGATGACGAGAACATCGACACGATGATCCTCGACCTCCAAGGTCTTGCAATTCCTGACATTTATCTCTCGAAAGCGCTGCTTCTGGCGGACGCAATCGAAGACTTCCGTGAGAGCGGCAAGCGCGTTGTGGCGATTGGTGATGGCTACGGTCAGAACCAGTACTTCATCGCTTCGGAAGCGGACACGATCGTGATGCACACCGAAGGTGCGCTCTTCATGCAGGGTTATGGTCGCTACCGGACGTACTATTCGTCGCTGCTCGACAAGCTCGAAATCACGAAGAACATCTTCCGCGTCGGCACGTTCAAGTCTGCACTTGAGCCGGTTTTGCGCGACGACATGTCGCCAGAAGCCAAGCAAGCCAACGAGGCGTATATCAGCGTCTTGTGGGAGACGTTCACCCAACGGATTGACGAAAACCGCGATCTTGGCGCCGGTGCGACCGACTTCTTCGCCAACAACATGCCGGAAATCCTCCGCGCTGCTGGCGGTGATATCGCCCAAGCCGTGGCCGACAGCGGCTACGTGGATGAGGTCCTCACCCGCGCAGAGCGCCGTGAGTTCCTCGTTGAGCTCGTCGGTGAAGATGAAGACGGCGACCTGAACACGGTCAGCCTAGGCGAGTACAAGAAGACGATCGAACCCAAGGAAGATCGCGAAGATGTCGGCAACATCGCTGTTGTCACCGTCGAAGGTGCGATCATCGATGGCCCTCAAGAGCCTGGCGTCGCTTCGGGCGAGTTCGTCTCGAAACAGCTCCGCGAGGCCCGCAAAGACGACGACGTGAAAGCTGTCGTTCTCCGCGTGGACAGCCCTGGCGGCTCGGTCTTCGCTTCGGAGCTGATCCGGAACGAAGTTCAGGAGCTGAAAGCGGCTGGCAAGCCCGTCGTCGTGTCGATGAGTTCGATCGCTGCTTCGGGCGGCTACTGGATCTCGTCGCCTGCCGACGCAATCTGGGCGCGCGAAACCACGGTGACCGGCTCGATCGGCATCTTCGCGTACATCCCGACCTTCGAGAAGCTCGCCGCGAAGTACGGCGTCTTCACCGACGGTGTCGGCACCACGCCGCTCGCAGCCATCAACTCGGTTCCGATCGGCGGCCTGCCTGAGCAAGCGCAAGAGCTGTTCCAGCAGTCGATCAACCACGGCTACCGCCAGTTCCTGACGATTGTCTCGGAAGGCCGCGATCTTCCGATGGAAGAAGTGGCAGAGCTGGCTGAAGGCCGGGTCTGGATCGGCACCGACGCCAAGGAACTTGGCCTCGTTGACGAGTTCGGCACACTGCAAGACGCCATCGCTGACGCAGCGGCACGCGCTGAACTGGAAGACTGGGACGTCGTCGGCACGAAACGGGAGAAAACCCGGTTCGAGCAGTTCATCGAAAGCCTGTCCGGCGAAGCCAAAGCCAAGGGCCTGATCCGCGAGGACAAAGCCCTCTTCGGCATCGGCAAAACCGGCTTCGACAAAACGACCCTCGGCCGTGCAGCGAAGATCATCGAAGAAGAAACCCGCTTTGAAGCGAGCTTCAACGATCCGAACAGCATGTACGTCCGCTGCCTCGAGTGCGGCCCGTTCTAGGCGGCACTTGAACGCGATTTGAGAAGAGCCCCCTGCCAGTTCTTGACCCTGGCGGGGGTCTCTTCCATTTTCGGCAGGTGACCGATCTCTTTCAATTGGCAGCCAGCTTAAGCGACGCGGGCGGCGATGCGCCTCTGCCGGTCGAACGCTGGCACCCCGCGCATTGTGGTTCCATGGATCTCGTCATCAAAGCTGACGGCTCCTGGTGGCACGAAGGCACGCCGATGACGCGCGCACCGCTGATCCGCCTCTTCTCCCGCGTCCTGCGTAAAGACGACGACGGATACGTCCTCGTCACCCCGGCAGAGAAGATCAGCATCACGGTGGAGGACGTGCCGTTCCTCGCCGTGGACTTCGATATCGAAGGTGACGATTGGATCTTCCGCACGAATGTTGGCGACGTGGTTCGTCTTGATACGGATCATCCGCTTGAGCTCCGCTCCAGCCCATCGATTGGTCAGCGTGCTCCCTATATCCGCGTGCGCGGTGGCCTGGATGCACGCCTCGATCGTCCAGTGTACTACCGGATGGTCGATGCGTTGGAGGCCGACGATGAAACGGACACGCTGACTGTCGAAAGCGGCGGCGCATCCTTCGTTCTTCCGATTACTGAGGACAGCTGATGGATCGCTGGAAAGAACGCCTGCGAGCAAGCCTCGCCGCCCCAATCGCTGCCCAAGAACGCTACCTGTTCAATGAGTTGAACCCCGATCTTGTCCAGTCGCCCATTCTCAAAGAGCCGCCGCGAAAACCGCGCGAGGCGGCGGTTCTTATCGGTATCAGAGCAACAGACGACCCAACCGTCATCATGACCCTCCGTGCACCGACAATGCCTAGCCATGCGGGGCAAATCTCTCTTCCTGGTGGCACACCTAAGGAAGATGATGACGGCCTCATCGGAACGGCATTACGCGAAATGGATGAAGAGGTTGGCGTTCCTCCCGATGCGGTCGACGTGCTCGGCCACTTTGGCCCGCACCACGGTGGTCTCGGCTATGTGGTCACGCCTGTCCTGGGTATCGTTGATCCTGATACGGAGGTTATCGCGTGCCCCCGCGAAGTCTCCGAAGCCTTTGAAGTGCCGTTGCGAAGTCTCGCCGACCCGGAAAATCACATCATCGAAGAGCGTGTCTTCAATGAAGTGACCTACAACATGTTCGCTGTCCCGGTCGCTGACAGCACGGGCGCTCACCGCAACATTTGGGGCCTCACTGCTGGCATTTTGCACACGATGGCAAAGGCTTACCATGCCTAAGCTTCAGCCACGCTTCGATTGGCTAAGCGATCCGAGGCTTGGCAAAATTCTTGATGCTCTTGGTGCAGAGGGTTCAGCGAAGTTCGTCGGCGGCTGCGTCCGGGACAGCCTGCTGGGTCAGTCCCCACTCGAAAGCGATGCTATCGATATCGACATCGCGACCGATCGGACGCCTGACGAGATGCGCGCGCTGTTTGGAGCTGCAGGCATCAAAGCCATCGCAACTGGCGAGAGCCATGGCACGATGACAGCTGTGGTCGATTGCCTGGTCGCAGAATGCACAACGCTTCGACGTGATGTCGATACGGATGGTCGGCACGCAGACGTTCAGTTCACCCGCGACTGGGAACAAGACTGGCGCCGCCGCGATTTCACGATCAATGCACTTTATACGGACCGATCAGGAGAAATCTGGGACCCCGCAGGAGGGTTGGGTGATCTAGAGGGTGGCGTTGTTGAGTTTATTGGCGAGCCCTCCGAGCGCATCAAAGAAGATGCGCTTCGAATATTAAGGTTTTTCCGGTTTTCAGCTCGGTTCGCCGACACATTTGACGCCGCAGGCCTGGCTTCCATCAAACAGCACACGGATCTCTTGGACAAGCTTTCCCGCGAGCGGGTGTGGTCAGAACTGAGCCGTACGTTCAGCGCAAGTCGTTCCCCAGAAGCGATGGAAGAAGCTGCTAAAGCAGGCGTCCTCCAGAAGCTGCTGCCGGGAGAGCCAAGACTGGAGGTGTTTAAGCGCTTTCGCCTTACTGAGATCACTGACCTGGCGGCAAATCTGGTGGCTCTATGGCCAGGTCTGAGTAAGAGCGTGCTCCGTGACCGCCTTCGTCCGTCCAACGACGTCATCGATACTTATCAGAGCATCGAAGCCGCTCAGGAAGCTCTTCGCAGCGGTATGTCTGTGCACGAACTTCTCTATCGCTTCCAAGAACGGGTGCCATACCTGGCAAGCCAAGTGGCGCTCGCTTGTGGCGAAGATGTACATACTGAATTAATCACTGAGCTGAGAACCAGTAAATCGCCGCAGCTTCCCATTCGAGGCCAGGATATCGTAGACCGAGGTATCAACCCTGGGCCTGAGATCAGCAAAGCGCTTGCGGCTTTTGAACGCCTGTGGCTCGACGCCGGCGTACCAGATGATCTGCCTACGGTCGAAAGGCTTCTTGCTGAAGCCCTAGGCGGCTAGCCGTCGAGCTGAGTCAAGGTCAAGGCCAAAGAGGCGGCTGACACCGCGCTCCATCATCGTCACACCGAACAAACGGTCCACGCGGGACATGGTCAGCGGGTGGTGGGTCACCACGATGAACCGTGTCGTCGCTGATTTTGCCATCAAAGACAGGAGGTTACAGAACCGCTCCACATTCGCATCGTCGAGCGGCGCGTCGACTTCGTCGAGAACGCAGACAGGCGCAGGATTCGTCTTGAACGCCGCGAAAATTAGCGCGGTCGCAGTGAGGGCTTGCTCACCGCCGGACATGAGGCTCAACGATTGCAGTTTCTTGCCCGGTGGGCAGGCAAAAATTTCGAGACCTGCCGCGAGCGGATCATCATTGTCGACAAACTTTAGATGCGCCTCACCGCCGCCGAACAGACTGGTGAAGAGTTCACGGAAATGTCCGTTCACGGCCTCAAAGGCAGCCAATAGACGCTGCCGACCCTCGCGGTTGATGGCGTTCACCGCCGACTGAAGCTGGGACGAAGCGTCCTCGCAATCCGTCCGTTCACGGCGCAATGTTGAGAGGCGCTCTTCGACCTGAACCTGCTCGTCAGCAGCCAGAAGGTTGACCGCACCAAGGCGCTCTCGCTCACGTTCCAACCGGCTCAACTTTGCCTGGGCCTCGTCGACGCGGAGGGTGTTGTCACCTTCTGCGAGCAGTGCTTCTGCAGCGTCTTCAGACACTCCAGCTTCCGCCAACGTCTCCTCGAGGTTGTTCTTGGCCGCGCGCAACTCGGCAGTGATCTCAGCGAGCGCTTCCCGTACGGACGATGCGCTGGCTTCAGCCTCGCGCCGCTTCCTTTCTGCTAGGCTCGCGCTCTGTTCAGCCTCAGCGAGCTCGTCTCTTGCGCGCTCCCAAATCCGTTTTGCTTCATCGGCTGCTGCCTCTAGCGTGGCACCTTGACCTTCGTCGCCTTCTGCGGGGGTGTCGGCTGCGATTTGCGCTTCAAGCTCTGTACGCTGACGGGTCAGCTCCTCAATACGCCGTTCTGTGGCCAAACGTCGTTCGTTCCAAGCGCGGGCTTGGGCTTCTTGCTGGCGCAGGTTCTCACGCCGTTGGCTTGCGAGACGACGGTGCTCTGCGGCTTGCCCTCTCGCTTGGCCCGAACGCCTGCGGGCTTCATCACGCTCCCCGCGGAGTGCGTTGAGCGCCTGTTCATCAAGGGGTTGCTCAACCTTTTGGGCGTCGAATTCGGCAAGAGCTTCCGATGCTTTCGTCAAGGCCTCATTGGCTGATGCGAGTCGATCGCTGAGGGCATCGCGTTGGAGTTGGGCTGTCGTCTGTTCACGGAGGACCGCCTCACTGGCTTCACGCGTTTGGCGCTCAGCCGTGATGGCATCGCGGTGGGCGTTGCGCGCAGCTGACCGTTCTTCGCCAGCGCGAATGCTGTCGGCGCGTGCCGCTTCGGCAATGCTAAGTGTCTTGGTCTGGGCGTTTTCAGCCAGCTCGATCTCGCTTTGAATGTCGCTGAGGCGTGCGGCAGCGCTGAGCAGTTCTTCGAGGTGGCCGCGTGCCTCGCCGCGGCGTTGATAGCCGTCCCAACGCCAGAGATCGCCGGTGCGGTTGATCAGCATCTGCCCGGGACGAAGTTCCGTAAGCTGAGCAGCTGACGGATCCTCGCTCATCACACCGATGCCACTCAGACAGAGCGTGAGTTCCGCCGGCGCCTCAATCAGAGAACTGAGCGGTACGGCCCCGGCTGGGAGACTTGATACATCCCCTGTACTCGCGCCGCGAGATGTCCATGCGTGGTCGCCATCGCCCAGTGCTGCGTTGAGGGCGTCGCCAAGGGCAGCTGCCAATGCTGCGCGCACGTTTTCTGGCGCTGCCAACGAGGTGAGGAGTGTTGTTCCTCCGTCCTCGGACGAAGTCTTGGGAATGAGAGGGAGGAGGACCGCTTCTTCTTTTTTCAGAAGGGCCGAAAGCTCTTGTGCTTCGCGTGCAGCTTGCTGGGTTTCGGCGGCGCGGAAGTGTGCCTCTTCTAAGGTTTCTTCTGCGGCGTTCAAACGCGTCTCGGCCTCAGTCAGCGTCCGTGTGGCTTCACGCGCGCTCGCTTCGACCTCGGCGGCGCGCATGGCATCAATGGCTGGAAGTTTCGACAGCTTTTCAGTCAGTTGCACCTTCTCGCGTTCGGCAGAGGCCAGCCGGCTTTCGGCATTCCGCCGTGCTTCGGCAGCGGCGCGTGCCTCAGCGCGAAGTTCCGCGGTCCGGGCCTGGGCCTGCTCGAAGGTATCTTCTGCATCTTGCGCATTTTCATCCGCAGACTGAGCAGCTTCCTCAAGGCGTGCACGTGCGTCGCCTTCGCCTTCAATTTCAGCACGGAGCTCGGTGATCCGCTGGGTTGCAGATGCGGTCGCGGTGGAAGCCTCTTCCAGGAGGGACTGCTCCCGCGATGCGTCGCCTTTGAGTTTCTCGAGGGACCGTTCGCGTTCGGCTGCGGCCTGTTCGCGGAGGGCGCGTTCGCTCTCGTAGCTCTTGTACGCGGCTGAGGCTTCGGTCATCGAAGTCGCTTTGTCGCGCTCTTTTGCGCGCGCTTCGTCCACCACGTTGCTAAGGGCTGACGCCTCACGGTCGGCCGCGGCGGCAGCGCCGACGGCATCAGCGACGTCTGTCCTCCGTGCGCCGAGTTCGCTGTCGAGCCTGGTGTAGCGTTTGTGCGCTGCGCCGATTTTCGCTGCCGTTAGCTCGCGCTCAGCGTCTTTGATGTCCTCTGTTAGCGTCTTAAACTTGGCGGCTTTGCGGGCCTGGCGTTGCAGTTGCTCCGACTGCACATCGAGTTCACCGATCACATCGTCGAGGCGTTCAAGGTTGTCGCCAGCGGCTTTTAGGCGAAGCTGCGCTTCATGCCTGCGAGCTGCGAGGCCGGTCACGCCTGCCGCTTCTTCGAGGAAACGGCGGCGCTCTGTCGGTTTGGCGTTGATCAGTTCACTGATCTGTCCTTGCCGGACCAGCGACGGCGACGTCGCCCCGGTGGATGCATCAGCGAACAGCATTTGAACGTCCCGTGCACGGACTTCCTTGCCGTTGATCGTGTATTGAGAGACCGAGCCGTCGGCGCGCCGAACA
Organism: Pseudomonadota bacterium; assembly: GCA_039198765.1. Taxonomy (GTDB): domain Bacteria; phylum Pseudomonadota; class Alphaproteobacteria; order Caulobacterales; family Parvularculaceae; genus Parvularcula. The sequence continues at coordinate 15,192 of JBCCTF010000022.1, read as the reverse complement.
ACCCTGCGAGCAACCACCAACTGGTCAGTGTCATTGAACTGAGCAGGTGCGCGTCGCTCAGAATTGTCGATCTCGAGGCTGACTTCAGCCCAGCTACGTGCGGCACGACCCCCTGCCGTCCCCGCAAAAATGACTTCGTCCATGCCTGAGGCCCGCATGGCTTTCGCCGAGTTGGCGCCCATCAACCAGCGCAGGCCTTCGACCAAGTTCGACTTGCCGCAGCCGTTTGGTCCGACAATGCCGGTCAGGCCGGGTTTGATCTCAATATCAACGGGTTCAACGAAGGACTTAAAACCGCACAGGCGGAGACGATCAAAGCGCATGACTGTTTCCCGGGCCACGGCGAATCCGTGACCAAAGCGTTAACGTACGCGATTCGTGGCTGGGGCGTGCGGCGGGTTCCAGTTGCTTATCCGACAGGCGCAGCGGTTAGCCCTTGGTGATGAGCTCAGACGGCCAGCCGACGCGAACCAGCAGGCCATCGGGCGCATTGATCCCGACTTCGTAGAGGCCCCATTCGCGGTGTCTGAGCACCCCGCCGGGCCGGATGACGCGATCTTCAACCCGAGCGGCGATCTCAGCGACGTGGGGTGTGCGGATGAAAACGCCGAAGGGGTTGTTCTCTTCTGGCACGCGCCAGGGTCCGTCACCTGCTTGGGTGAGGTGCACTTCACAGTCCCAACCGCGCATGAGCAGATAGTGTCCGTCACCGCCAACCCGCTCAAACCCCATCTGCTCCCAGAAAGGGATGGCGGCTTCAAGGTCGTTGCACGGAACAATGGCGAAAGCGCCGACGGGAGGAGGGGTGGTCATGGCTTCCCTCCCGTTCGAGCAGGTTAGCGGCGCTTGTCGACCTCAGCTTGGATGATCGCGATGATCTCGTCCGGCGTTCCGCGGAGCGTGAGGACTTGGCCGTCGACGACGAAGGTCGGTGTGCCCGTGATGTCGAGGTCGCGGCCTTCTTCGATCGAGCTGATCAGCGCGGTGCGGATGTCATCGCGGCGGAAGCAATTGTCGAACTCCTCACCAGCAAGGCCGGCCTGGGCCGCAATGTTGCGAAGGGCGCCCGGTGTGTCATCGCCGTAGAGCCAGGTGCGCTGGGTTTTGTAGAGCGCGTCGACCATCGCGAAGTAGGCGTCTGGCCCTGCCTCGGTTGCTGCGCAGCGGGCGAGGATGAAGCCGGCCTGAGCGTAACGCACCGGCGGTGTTGGGAATTCTTTGTACACAAAGCGAACGTCGCCGGTGTCGATGAACTGCTCTTTGATCGCGGGGAACGCCGAGGCGTGGAACGCGGCGCAGCCCGGGCAGGTGACCGACGCGAACTCGGTGATCGTGAGGGGCGCATCCGGGCTGCCGAGGCTCATCACGTCGCCCGCCATGCTGCCTTCCGGCGCTGGCAGAAGCTCAGGTTCTGCGGGGGCTTCCGGCGCGCCGGCCTCTGGTGCTTCGCTCGCCTCGGCGGCAACTTCGGCGGCTTCCTCGGCTTCGCTTTCAGTATTCCCGCCGCATGCGGCGAGGGCGAAGACGGAGAGGCTCAGGGCGGCGGCGGTTGCGATGCGATACGTCATAGCCGCCCTTTAGCCTGAACCTGGGGCGTCGCCTAGCTTTCCGATTGATGAATTGTTTGTCGCATCCGCGTGAGCGCTTCGGCGAGGGAGCCAGCGGGCGCCTTGTTTTCCCGCTTTTCCGCTGGCCCCTCAGCAGGGCGCTGCATCCGCCGTTGCTCCCAGCCTCGAGGCGCTTTGCCCTCGCGGAACGTGATTTTTGTCAGGTGCGGCAGGCCCAGCTGATCGCGAATGCGGCTGAGAAGGGTGGTCTGGGCATACTGCACCCGCATCGCTGCGGCGCCGCTCTCGACAGAGACCTCTAACGCTTGGATTTTGCCGCGCTTGATGATCCTGATGGGACGACACAGTTTCGCGAGGTCAGCGCCCGCGATCTCAGCCCAGTGCTCGACCAGCCGCGGGTCCATTGCGCCAGACTGTTGCGCGAGGCGCCGGAGGTGCGGCGTGATCGAACGACCCAGCCGCGGCGCAGGTCTGCGCGCAGGCTTCGTGCGGACGCTCGCGTCTTGCGGGGCTGGCCTGTGATCGCTCATAGCGAGAAAATGCGCCAACATCGGCGCTGGGACAACAGGCAAAGGGCCGTATGGGGAAGACTTCCACATTCGCTGACGCGCTTCTGACTTGGTACGATCGCGAGGCGCGCGTGCTGCCGTGGCGGACGCCGCCGGGGCAGGGGACGACTGATCCCTATCACGTGCTGGTGTCTGAGGTGATGCTGCAGCAGACCACGGTGGCGGTTGTGACCACGCGGTTTCAAGCCTTCCTTAATCAGTTCCCTGACGTTTTCGCACTGGCTATGGCGGACGAGGCCGACGTCCTTGCCGCCTGGGCAGGGCTTGGTTACTACCGCCGCGCACGGTCGCTGCACGCTTGCGCCAAGGCCGTTGTGGCTGAACATGACGGCGTATTCCCTCAGGACGAAGCGACGCTGAAAAGCCTACCAGGCATTGGCGATTACACAGCTGCAGCCATCGCTGCGATCGCATTTGATCAGCATGCGGTGGTTGTCGATGGTAACATCGAGCGGGTAATGGCGCGCGTTGCCGCCATCGATGAACCGCTCCCCAAGGGCAAGAAAGCGATCAAAGAGGCTGTAGCAGGGGTCACACCCGCAGCGCACTGCGGGGATTTCGCCCAAGCGATGATGGACTTGGGCGCGCGCATTTGCCGGCCTAAATCGGCCGACTGCTTATTGTGCCCTGTACGGAGTTTTTGTATCAGCCAAAAGTCGGGTGACCCGACAGTCTTACCTGTCAAAGCGCCGAAGAAAGAGAAGAAAGAGGTTCGCGGCACGATCTATGTCATCATCAATGACGACGGGGACGTGTTGTGTGAAGATCGGCCTACGGATGGTTTGTTCGCTGGGATGCTTGGCCTGCCTGGCGGAGGTTGGGACGGCAGGTCTGTTCCGACAGTTGCTGGTGAACCAGAGCTGAGCGGAACAGTGACCCATATCCTCACACATCGCCGGTTGGAGATTGATGTTTATAAGACAGATCATCCGCAGTCGGATGTAGAGGGGCGTTGGCTGCCAGCTGCGGACGCAGCGGCAGCGATGCCAACGCTCTTTCGAAAAGCCCTAGAACGAGGTCTTAGCTCGGCCAGTTCCTGATCGCTTGGCGCAGAGTGTCGATAGGCTGGAGCTTGCCCTTAGCCTCTTCATAATGCCAGAACGTCCAGCCGTTGCAGCTTGGCGCGTTTTGTAGTGTTGCCCCGACTTTATGGATTGATCCCTGTACGGACGGAGCTGACAGAGAGCCGTCGGCCTTCACCCGCGCTGAATGCTTGCGTTTCGGGCAGTAAAGCTTCGTTCCGGGGGGCAGGAGGCCAGCCTCGACCACTTGGCCAAAGCCAACCCGCGGTGCCTTCCGCGGTGCGGGCAGGGGGGCGGCGTCTTCCGGATTCTTCAGTGTGTTAACCTCGGCGACGCGCTGAGCGGCGGCCATGATGTAGGATGGGTCCCGTTCAATACCGATAAAGTTGCGGCCAAGGCGCTTGGCGACTGCGCCTGTCGTGCCTGTCCCGAAGAAGGGGTCGAGGACCACATCGCCTGGTTCGGTTGTGGCCATCAGTATACGGTGGAGGAGCGCTTCAGGCTTCTGCGTTGGGTGCAGCTTTGCCCCGTCTTGCTTCAGCCGTTCGCCGCCTGTGCACAGCGGGAGCGTCCAGTCCGATCGCATCTGAACATCCTCGTTCGATGCTTTGAGCGACTGGTAGTTGAACGTTGGCCGTGCGTTCTTATCGCGGCCAGCCCAGATCAGGGTCTCGTGGGCGTTGGTGAAGCGGGTGCCGCGAAAGTTGGGCATCGGATTGCTCTTCACCCAGATGATATCGTTCTGGATCCAGAAGCCAATGTCTTGAAGCAATGCGCCGAGGCGATAGATGTTGTGGTACGAGCCGATGACCCATAGCGCACCATTTTTGCTCAGCACACGTTGGACTTCGGTCAGCCATTCTTTACAGAACTTATCGTAAGCTTCGAAGCTCGCGAATTGGTCCCATGCCGCATCCACGCCATCAACAGCGGATTGGTCGGGGCGGGTCAAACCGTCCTTAAGCTGAAGATTGTAGGGCGGGTCGGCGAACACAAGGTCGACGTAGCCGTCGGGGAGAGATTTGAGAACCTCGTTGCAGTCGCCTTCCAGCACTTGGTTCAGCGGCAACTTCGTCATTCTCACGCCTCCTCGGATACATCCAGAGATGCTTGCGTGAGTCCTCAGGGTAAAGGACAGATTAATCCGTAGACGGTTAACTTTGGTGACCGAAGTCTTAACTGAGGATCTTCGTCAGGAAGCTCATCCGGTGGTGCGGGGTCACCCCATCGCGCAAAATGGCCTCGCGATGCTGGGCGCTGCCATAGCCTTTGTTCGTGTGCCAACTGTATGTTGGGTGCTGCTTGGCGAGAGCCACCATACCTCGGTCGCGCAGCACTTTGGCGACAATGGCTGCGGCAGAAACAGAGGGGCAGGTGGCGTCGGCTTTCACCACGGCGATGGCGTCGCGCGCGAGCGACTTGGGCACGCGGTTACCGTCGACGATGACCAGCGCATCGTCCGGCGCGTCGATGCCAGCGATGGCAGCAAGCATGGCGGCCTGGGTCGCCTTTTCGATACCGAGTTCGTCGATCATCGCGGCTGGCACACCTGCGACGCTGACTCTCGCTTGGCTGAGGAGGGCGTGGGTGAAGGCCTCGCGCCGTTTCTCACTCAGCTTTTTGGAGTCGCGGAGTCCTCGGAACCCGCGCGGGTCTGGCAGGTACGCAGCAGCGGCGACCACTGGACCTGCGAGGGGTCCGCGCCCCACCTCATCAACGCCAATGACGGGGCGGCCGCCAGCGCGTTCTGCTTCAAAGTCGGGGCAAGCGTCCTTCATCGCGCTTCGTTGCCGGGTTTTTATCCCCAACCCAAGGACACAAAATTCAGAAAAGCTCGAACTGAGACTTTTCAGTCGATGGCACGGAGAAGTCATCGGTGGTTGGGATGGGCATATCAGTGAAGCCGAACCGTTTTTTGGCAAGCTTGAACCGCACACTCAAAAGGTCGGCATAGGCGCCCTTAGGTCCGGAACCACGGCTTCGGCCGACGTCGTAGAGGCGGCCGCCATTGATCTCGCGAATTTTGTTCAGGACTTTGGATTTCTTTGTCGGCGCGATCTCAGCCAGCCATTCTTCGAACACAGGTCCCACCTCTTGAGGGAGGCGAAGGATGGTCATTGCGGTGAAGGTCGCGCCTGCCTCGCGCGACGCCTCCATCAGCGCCTCGAGTTCTTCGTCATTGAGGCCAGGAATCATGGGCCCATGAACCGTGCCCGTCGGGATGCCCGCATCGGCTAGTGCGCGCACCGCTTCGATGCGTTTGTGCGGCGTGGTGGCCCTTGGCTCCATCGCATTCGCCAGTTTGCGGTCGAGGGTTGTGATGGAGATCAGTGCACGGACAAGGTTATACTCTTGGAGAGCCTTAAGCAGATCGAGGTCTCTGAGAATGAGGTCAGATTTCGTCAGCAGACTGACGGGGTGCTTGAATTCGAGAAGGACCTCAAGAATCTCGCGCATCAACCCGTAGCGTTTTTCAATCGGCTGGTAGGGGTCTGTGTTCGTGCCAATGGCGATCGTCTTCGGTTTGTAGCGCTTCGCTGAGAGCTCTTTGCGCAAAAGCGCTGCGGCGCCCGGTTTGACGAATAGCTTGCTTTCAAAATCGAGCCCGGCGGAGAGGCCGAGATAGGTGTGCGTGGGCCTGGCGAAGCAATAGACGCAGCCATGCTCGCATCCCCGGTAGGGATTGATGGAGCGGTCAAAGCCGACGAACGGGCTGTCATTGAAGGTGACGATGGTTTTTGCCGCCTCGGGCGTCACCTCGGTGCGCAGGGGCGGTGGCTCAACCGGGGACCAGCCATCGTCGGACCTTTGCCGGGAATAGGCTTCGTAGCGGCCGCTCGCGTTGGTGCGTGCACCCCTACCGCCCGTTCGGGATGCTGCTTTGAACTCCTGCTTCGCTGACTCCACCATGGGAGAACATTAAACGAACATGAGAACAAAGCAAGATCGAGTTTTCCAGAGTCGCAGCTCTTGATTGACTAGTCGGCAGCCTGGGGTTGCGTTTTTGGCTGATCTTCCAAGTCTTTACGGTTTGGACGCTCCATCAATCGGTTCACGAGGACCGCGGCGATCAGGCCTGAAAGGATGAAGGAGAGGGCGGCTGCGGTGAAAACCGCGCGCTCTGCTGGCCAGCCCAGGACGCCGACGCCGAACAGCGCGAACCCGGCGTAGATGCCCACGAACCTGAGCGCGTTGGCGCCGAAGGCGAGGTTCGGATAGCCCAGCGGGTTGAAGATGCCGACCGCGGCGATGAGGAGGCCTGCGCCCCAAAGGCTGAGCGCGATCGCTTCAAGGTAGGCGTCGCTGGTTGCGATGATGTCCGGATTGCTTGTGAACGCGCTCGCGAGGGTTCCGCCGAACGCATAGAGGATCAGCGCCCCGAAGCCTCCCCAGAGGAGGGAGAACCGCCAGACATCGCGCTCGGCGAGGCGGAGGCGCTTGTCCGCTCTCGCTCCGACGTTTTGGCCGATGAAAGGGGTGATGCCGGTCTGAAGGGCGAAGAAGGGGATGAGCGCAAGCGCTTCGATCCGCGCGCCGACGGCGAACCCTGCGACGGCTTCGGGTCCTGAATTGGCGAGGAGGCGGGTGACCACCGCGCCGCCGATTGGCGAGGCGAGCTGGGCCAAGAAGGCCGGTGCGCCGTAGCGCAGGACTTGGACGATGCAGGGGAGGAACGTGTTGATCGTCTCCATGCTGATCGTCATCAGTCGCCCACGGATCAGCCAGCCGATCCCTAGCGCGATAATTACAGCGCGGGCGATCAGTGTGGCGATGGCCGCGCCTGACATGCCGAGGGCCGGGAACCCCAGAAGGCCGAAGATGATGAACGGCGAGATCACCGCATTGATCACCGCGGCGAGGACCATGAGCACGCTCGGCACGTTCGCCTCGCCGGTGGAGCGCATCAGACCATTCATGACGATGGGCGTAACGAGAAGGGGCAGGCCCCAATACCAGACGGTCATGAACTGGTTGATGTAGAACAAAAGCCGCTCTGGCGCGCCGAGCGCAAGGAACACAGCGTCAGAGATTTGCAGCATGATCACAGCGAGGACGAGGGCGAAGGCTGACGTGAAAACGAGGGTTGAGGTGATGAGCGCCTGGGCGCGTTTCTCATGCCCTGCGCCGATCGCGCGTGACACGACGGCTGCGCCGCCGTTGCTCATTCCGATGGCGATCGCGCTCATCCCGAAGATCACGGGGAAGCAGAAGCCGATCGCTGCCAGCTCATCACCGCCCAGCCGGCCTATATAGAACGTGTCCGTGACGTTGATCGCGATAACCGAGAACAAGCCGAGGGTCATAGGCCAAGACAGGTCGAACAAGACCTTGGTGACCGGCTGGGTCAAAAGACGTGACCGCCGTTCAGAAAGCTTGGTTGGGGATTCCGCCATCGCGACCACGCCTTCGGTCCGCTCGCGCCCAAACGCAAGGGGCCAGCAGGTGCCTGGCGCCTTTGTCAGCGCGGGCAACGTCCCCTAAGTCATTAAGGCGTTCAAAAAGGGGAACACGATGAAACGCACGACGAGAGGGCTCCTCGCAGCCCTCAGCTTAGCCTTGCCTGCTTTCAGCGCCGCTGACGCTGGCCAGAAACAGGTGATCCAGGACCCATTTGGTTTCGAGCGGGCGCTGGACGCCTACACCCTCACCATCCCTGACGGATGGCAGATGCAGGGCAGTGTGCAGTGGGGCAACAACCCGCGCTGTGCCCTCGACAATCAGAAGGTCCATTTTGTGACCAGCAACCCGCAGACTGGAGAACGGATCGAAGGCATTCCCGGCGGCGCTTGGGTCTGGGGTTCGCTTTATGATGTTATGCCCCAGCTGATGCAGGAAGCGGATTGCCGTCCGATACGCATTCTCGACGTGCAGACGTTTATGCGCGAGTATGTGCCAGCCATTCGTCCGGGTGCGAAGATTCTGAGCACGAAGCCGCGCCCTGATCTTGCGCAAAAGGGGATGGCGGAAATCAAACCCGGCATGTTGCAGCCTGGTCAGCGGCCGCGCCTCGAAGTGGCGCAGGTTGACCTTCAGTACACGAAGGAAGGCCAGCAGGTGAATGAGGTCTTGATCGGCTCGATCCTCTTTATCGACCAACCGGTCCAGACCATGGTGCCAGGACAGCACTGGATGACGTTGGCCGTCGCGCCGATAACCGGCTCGGTTTCCTCCGTAAGCGGAAAACCAAATGTCGGAAAGCTGGAGAGTGTGATGGAGACAGTCGAGATTGTCCCCGCCTACGAGCAACGGATGGCGCAATACTTCAACAATGCGATGCAGGCGACGGCCCAGCGCTATGCCCGCAAGAACGCTGCACGCCGCGCCTATCTACGTTCCATGCAGGCGTCCCGCGCGCAAACGCAGGCGACGAACAACGATATCCTGGACAGCAGCATGGACAGCTGGCGGCGTCGGAACGACATGACCGACCGGTCCGCCTCGCGCGTTGCTGATGCGATGGCCGAGCGGACGCCATGGACGAACACCGATGGCAACACTGTCTACATGCCGCAGGAGTACCAGCGGGTCTATCAGCTGCCGAACGACGTGTACGTTGGAACCAATGATCCGTTCTTTAACCCAGTCCAGCAGACCGGCCAGTTCGGCACAGAACTCGGTAATCCGTACTAAACGCAAAAGAGGGCCCCGCTTCGGCAGGGTCCTCTTTCTTGGCTCTGACTGACCCGACTTAGCGCGCTTTCAAGGCGTCGCGGATTTCCGTCAAAGGTTTGATGTCTTCTGAGGGCTCTGCTGTGGGGCTTCTTCCGCCGGCCGCTCTTCAGCTTTGCGCTGCATCGCGTTCATGCCTGCGACCCTCAGGGGGACGGCCGTCGCAATGGTCAGGCCCACGGCCAGCTCCATTGCGGGTCCTTTCCCAGGAGACGCTGTGAGCTCGTTGAAAGCAATCACAGCCTCACCCCGATTGCGAAAGGATGGGGGGTATGCACAGCGATACTTCGCGCGTGCAACAATTCTTGGCAGGGTTGACTGTTTGTCAGTAGGAAGACGGCTTTTGATCATCCGTATTCAGAGGAAACTTTGATCGGGTGGGGATAGCGGTTTGGAAAACTGCATCAGGGCTTTGTTTGCGCCCCAGATCGAACCTATGCTCGGGGCTCGACTGGAGAGGAGCGTACAGAACGATGGCGCAACGCGAGATACTGAATCCGACATTCATCGCTGATTTGATAACCGAGCAGGCTGCGGCGCGCCCCGATTCGGTTGCGCTGCACTTTGAAGGCACGTCGAGAACCTACGCGGACATGAACGCCCGCTCGAACAGAGCAGCCCAAGCTTTGCTCGGTCTCGGCATTGGCCGCGGTGACCGCGTGGCGTGGCTGGCCCGCAATGTCGCAACGTTTTGGGAGGCCTTCTTTGGTGCCGCGAAGATTGGCGCGGTCCTGACCCCCATCAACTGGCGGCTCGCCCCGCCTGAGATTGTCGGCATCCTGAACGATGCCCAGGCCCAGCTGTTCGTCGCCGAGACGATGTTCCTCGATGCACTGAAAGGTGTTGAGGGCTACGCGCCGCCCCCCACGTTGGTGCTAGAGACAGGCGGTGCCGACTGTTTCGACACGCTGATCGATGCGCAAGAGGACATCGCGCCGAGCCATGATCCGCGTCCTGAAGATCCCGTTGTGCAGCTCTACACCAGTGGGACGACGGGCTTGCCCAAAGGGGTGGTTCTCACGAACGCGTCCTACAACGCTGTTGGGGACGCAGGACGAGAAGCGCGCGTGATTGATCCGCAGACGGATGATGAAACGATCCTCCACGCCCTCCCGCACTTCCACATCGCGGGTCTCAACTTTGGGCTGATGGGGATCCAGCGGTCAATGCCGATTATCCAGCACCGGCAATTCGATCCCGCAGCGATCGTGGAAGCGGCACAAGGTTCAGTGCCCCTCAACTCATTCTTCGTACCCGCCATGATCATGTTCATCATGCAGGCCGCGGCGGCGGCGAGCAAACCGCTGCATAACTTTGTCGGTGTCTCCTACGGTGCAGCGCCGATGCCTGAGCCGCTGCTCGACGCGGCGATGGCGGCGATGCCGAAAGCTCAGTTCACGCAGCTTTATGGAATGACTGAGGCGACGGGCGGTGTGACCACGCTCTCCCACGAAGACCATGCGCCAGGGCTGCCGCAGAGGGTCTCTGCTGGAAAGGCGCTGCCCACCTGCGCCATCAAGATCTGCGATCCTGAGACGGGTGCTGAAGTTCCCGTGGGCCAGGTCGGTGAGGTCTGGGCGCAATCAGCGTTCCTGATGGAAGGCTATTGGAACCGTCCCGATGCCACGGCCGAGGTGTTGCAGAACGGTTGGTACCGCTCGGGCGACGCGGGACGGCTGGATGAGAACGGGTTTCTCTATATCGTCGACCGGATCAAAGACATGATCATCTCCGGCGGAGAGAATATCTATCCGGCGGAGATCGAGGTGGCCGTGGCCAAGCATCCGGGCGTCGTCGAATGCGCCGCCATCGGCATGGCTGATGAGCAGTGGGGTGAGGTGGTCAAGATGTTCGTTGTCAAACGTCCGGATGCTGATCTTGATGAGGCGGGTGTGATCGCCTTCCTCGAAGACAAAATTGCGAAGTTTAAACTCCCCCGCGCTGTCACGTTCCTCGATGCCCTGCCAAGGAACCCATCGGGCAAAGTTCTCAAAACCACCCTTCGGACAATGTGACGACCAATAAAAAAGCCCTCCGTGAACGGAGGGCTTTTCCAGCCGCTCTGCTACGATGCCTTAGGCGGCGGCTTTCTTCCGAACCGCTGCGAACACACCTGCGCCTGACAGGAAGACCAGGGCCGCTGCCGGAACCGGGATCGGCGCCATCATATCGACTTCGGTGAGGAGCACGTTGGCATTCACATTCGTCTGTGCGCCGAGGGTGTCGAGGTAGCCATCGAAGAACGCTGACGCCATAAGGCGGATCACGACGAGATCACCGAACTCACCAGCACGGCTGCCCGCATCGACACCGAACAGAAGATCGATGAAGCCTGCGCCATCGTCGATGTCCATCAGGGTGCCAGCGAGGCGGGTTTCCACCGTGGGAACCGGGATGAACACGAGTTCGCTCAGCAGGAACGTGCCTGCCGGCGCGGTGCTGGGCGTATTAACGAACACCGTCAGGTCGCCATCGAGCGGCGTGGAGCTGCCCGTGCCAAGGAAGGCAGCACCCAGACCGACATCGTTGGTGCCGAAGTCGATTTGCGCGGCGCCCATCGGCACGAACACATCGTCCAAAGTGGCGGCCGAGGCAGCGCCTGCCAGACCGATGATCGCTGATGCGACCGCTGTGAAAAGAGTTCTCATATCATTCCCCCAGGGTTTCCCATTCTGTGCGCCGCCACACCGTTCCCGAGTATAGGCGACGCACGAGACACCCACAACGCTAGACGATCGTGAGATCGCCCAAGTCGTCGATGCCGTTCACGACCAGAGTATCAAAATCACCGTTATCTAGGAACAGATAAAGTGATCCACCGAACGAAACTGAGGCAAGAACACCGTTTCCGCCGAGATCAATGACGTCTTGGCCGACCTCATAATCCGCGATGGTTGTGATCTGGCGACCATTTCCACTGGCTGGTGTGTACTGGAACGTGTCCGCTCCGCCGCCGCCGATCATCAGGTCGAAGCCGAGGCCATCGGTGATGATCGTGTCGTCGCCGTCGCCGCCCATGAGGAGGTCAGATCCCGGCGTACCCACGACGGTGATGCCGGTGTTGCCGTCTGTAACACCGTCGATGGTGACCGTGACAGAGCCGGTATCCGTCACCGTGCCGTCAGAGACGGTGTAGGTGAACGTGTCGGTGGTCTGCTGGCCATCGTCGAGCGCCTCGAACGCGCCGTTCGGATCGTAGGACAGCGTGCCGTCGCCGTTGAGCGAGACAACCGCGCCGGATGCGAGCGTGACCGGGTTACCGACGGAGATCGCCTGTCCGTCAACCTCCGTCACGAACAGCGTGTCGCCATCCAAATCAGTGTCGTTGTCCAGAACGTCGATGGAGCCGATGGCCGTGTCTTCGTCTGTGGACGCCGTGTCATCGTCAGCGATCGGAGCATCGTTGGCGCCGTCGATCGTGACGGTGACATCACCGCTGTCGGTCGTTGTGCCATCGGAGACGGTGTAGCTGAACGTATCCGTCGTGCTTTCACCGTCATCGAGGCCCTCGAACTGGCCGTTAGGGTCGTAGGCGAGGGTGCCGTCGCCATTGAGCGAGACGATCGCGCCGGATGCCAGAGTGACCGGATTGCCGATGGAAATCGACTGGCCGTCGACCTCGGTCACTGTGAGGACATCGCCGTCCACGTCGGTGTCGCCGTCCAGGACGTCGATCGAGGTGATCGCTGTGTTTTCGTCCGTGGACGCTGTATCATCGTCCGCCACCGGAGCATCGTTGACGCCGTCGATGGTGACCGTGACATCCGCCGTATCCGTCGCGACACCGTCGGAGACTGTGTATGCGAACACGTCCGTGGTGCTCTCGCCATCGTCCAGCCCCTCGAACGAGCCATTCGGATCGTAAGCGAGGGTGCCGTCGCCATTGAGCGCCACGACAGCACCAGACGCCAGCGTGACGGGGTTGCCAACAGAGATGGCCTGACCATTGATTTGGGTAACGGTCAGCTGGTTGCCGTCCGCATCCGTATCATTGTCCAGAACATCGATGGGCGAGACTGCGCTGTCTTCGTCCGTAGACGCCGTATCATCTGCGGCGACAGGCGGTACGTTCGAGCCGCTGACGGTGATGGTGACATCGCCCGTGTCGGTCTCGGTGCCATCGCTGACCGTGTAGGTGAACGTGTCGTTCGCCGACTGACCTGAGCCCAGGCCAGCGAACTGGCCGTTCGGGTCATAGTTCAGTGTGCCGTCGGCATTCAGCGAGACGATAGCGCCGGACGCGATCGTGACCGGGTTGCCCAGCGAGATGGCTTGGCCATTCACCTCCGTCACGGACAGCGGCTCAACGTCCACATCCGTGTCGTTCGCCAGGACGTCGACATCCGTGTCGGTGTCTTTGTCCGTACTGCCCGTATCGTCCGTGGCGATCGGCGCGTCGTTGACGCCGTTCACGGTGACCACAACGTCCGCTGTGTCCGTCTCCACACCGTCCGAGACGGTGTAGCTGAACGTGTCTGTCGTGCTCTCGGTGTCGTCAAGATCTTCGAACTGACCGTTCGGATCATAGGCGAGGGTGCCTTCGGCGTTGAGCGAGACCACCGCGCCGGACACCAGGGTGACGGGGTTGCCGATCGAGATAGCCTGGCCCTCAACCTGCGTGACGTTGAGTGCATTGCCGTCGGCGTCGGTGTCGTTGAACACCACATCGATGGAGCCTGCGGCGGTGTCTTCGTCCGTAGACGCCACATCGTCGTTCGCCACCGGCGCGACGTTGGAGCCGCTGACGGTGATGGTGACAGCGCCCGTATCGGTCTCGTCGCCATCGCTCACCGTGTAGGTGAACGTATCGTCCGCCGTCTGACCCGTGCCAAGGCCAGCGAACTGACCATTCGGGTCATAGTTCACCGTGCCATCAGCGTTGAGCGAAACAATCGCGCCCGAAGCGAGGGTGACCGGGTTGCCGATGGAGATCGACTGACCGTCCACTTCCGTCACGGACAGCGGTTCGTCATCGACGTCATTGTCGTTGGCCAGCACATCGACATCGGTGTCGCTGTCTTTGTCCGTGCCCCCCGTATCGTCCGTGGCGATCGGTGCATCGTTCACACCGTCGATGGTGACCGTCACATTCGCTGAGTCGGACGTGGTGCCGTCGGACACGGTGTAGCTGAACGTCTCCGTCGTGCTTTCCGTGTCGTCGAGGCTCTCGAACTGACCGTTCGGATCGTAGGCGAGGGTGCCGTCTGCGTTGAGCGAGACCACGGCGCCGGAGGCCAGGGTGACTGGGTTGCCAATTGAGATGGCCTGGCCGTTCACCTGGGTGACGCTCAGCGGATCCAGGTCCGCGTCCGTGTCGTTGGCGACAACATCGATTGACGCAGCGGCCGTGTCTTCGTCCGTAGACGACGTATCGTCGTTTGCGACCGGCGGCACGTTGGAGCCGGTGATGGTCACGGTTACTTCGCCGATGTCCGTCACGTCGCCATCGCTGACGGTGTACTCGAACGTATCCGTCGCCGTGGATTGGCTTGGCAGGCCATCGAACTGACCGTTCGGGTCATAGTTCAGTGTGCCGTCGCCATTGAGCGAGACAATCGCGCCCGATGTCAGAGTGATCGGGTTGCCAACGGAGATCGCCTGACCTTCGACTTCGGTCACGGTCAGCGTGTCGCCGTCCACGTCGATGTCGTTGTTCACAACATCCACGTCGGTGGTCGAATCCTTCACCGTGCCCGCGGCATCGTCCACCGCAATCGGCGTGTCGTTGACGCCGTTGATGGTGACCGTGACGGCGCCGGTATCGGAAGCTGTGCCATCGGAGACCGTGTAGTCGAAGGTGTCCGTGGTGCTTTCGCCATCGTCGAGGCCCTCGAACGAGCCGTTCGGATCATAGCCGAGGGTGCCGTCTGCGTTCAGCGAGACGATCGCGCCGGAAGCCAGCGTGACCGGGTTGCCAAGTGAGATGGCCTGGCCATCCACTTCCGTGACCGACAGCGGCTCGACATCTACATCCGTGTCGCCGTCCAGCACATCGATCGAAGCGACCGCAGTATCTTCATCCGTGGACGCCGTATCATCATCCGCGACCGGAGCATCGTTGACACCATTGATGGTGACGGTGACCGCCCCCGTGTCAGACAAAACCTGATGTTGCGTAAATGGCTTGCCGATGTAGCCATCCAAGCCATATGCCTCTATCTGATCTTTTACATCTTCGAAAGCATAGGTAGTATAAGCGAGAATAGGGGCGGGTCTGCTGCCGAATTCTTCAACGGCCTTCAGCTTTTGAGTGGTTTCAAAGCCATCCATAAAGGGCATATGGAGGTCCATGAGGATCAACTGCACGGGTTGTTTCTTAAAAGCTTTGATGCCTTCGACACCACTTAACGCTTTTACGGTTTT
>JBCCTF010000021.1:0-31813 GCA_039198765.1 Pseudomonadota bacterium | reverse complement strand
GACGGTGGTGATACCGGTCTTGATGTTGTCGACTATCTCGAGGCGACGCACAAACGCCAGTTCCCAGCCATCGTGGTGACGGCCAGCCGATCAGCCGAGACTGACGCAGCCATTGCCGCTAAAGGCCTGACGATGCTGGAGAAACCTGTTGAGCCTGCCGCCCTACGAGCGGCAACGATCAGTCTGTTGAGCGCTCGCTTGGATTAACGTCCAGGGTGCGGGCGACCATCGCTGCTTGCGTTCTCGTCTGGACACTGAGTTTTTGCATGACCGCCGTCATATGCGCCTTCACCGTCGCCTCTGAAATCTGCATCTCGTAAGCGATTTGTTTGTTGAGAAGGCCATCGCGGACGTAGAGGAGCACCTTCAGCTGCGCTGGTGTGAGCGACTGTAGCGCGCGATCTTCCTCAGACGGATCACTTTCTTCGGGAAGCCAGACTTCCCCATCGAGGACCGCCTCGATGGCCTCGCGAATGGTGCTAAGCTCACTCGACTTCGGCACAAAGCCTGAGGCACCGAGGCTCGCAGCGCGGGCAGCAAGGCCAGCACCGGTGTCGCCTGATACAACGACGACTGGAACGGCAGGGTACTGACTACGCACCTGCAAAAGACCTGCGAGACCTTCGCTATCGGGCATGTGCAAGTCGAGGGTCAAAAGGCCGATAGGGCCCTCAGCCAGTGCGCTGAGAGCCCCGCCTAGTGTATCTCGCTCGATCACCTCCCGATCAGGGGCTGCCTGGCGCACCGCCTGCACTAAAGCGGCGCGGAAGAGGGGGTGATCGTCGGCGGTCAGAACTGGTGTCAGCATACCGCCTATTGTGGCGCAAAAGCCTCCGCTCCTGCAATGAGCTTATCCACCACTTCTGGCTCGGCGAGTGTTGACGTATCGCCCAGCGCGCCGGCTTCACCCTCAGCGATCTTGCGGAGGATGCGCCGCATGATCTTACCGGACCGAGTCTTCGGCAGGCCAGGGGCGAGCTGCACCCGGTCCGGCGTGGCCACGGGTCCGATCTCGTGACGCACATGCGCCCGGAGGGTCTTGGCGAGATCGTCCGTCGCCTCAATGCCTTGCTTCAGGAGGACGTAGCAGTGGACACCTTGGCCTTTGATATCGTGGGGATATCCGACGACAGCAGCCTCAGCGACGGAATCGTGAGCGACCAGCGCGCTTTCGATTTCTGCCGTGCCCATGCGGTGACCTGAGACGTTAAGGACGTCGTCCACACGGCCAGTGATCCAGAAGTCTCCGTCCTCGTCACGGCGCGCACCGTCTCCGGTGAAATAGTAGCCGTCGTAGGTCGAGAAGTAGGTCTGGAAGAACCGTTCGTCGTCGCCCCAAACCGTCCGCGCTTGGGATGGCCAGCTGGTGTTGATGGCGAGGTTGCCCTCGGTGGCGCCTTCCAACACGTTGCCTTCCTGGTCGAGGAGGACCGGGGTCACGCCGGGCATGGGCTTGGTCGCCGCGCCCGGTTTGGTCATCGGGTCGGAGGGCAGCGGACTGATCAGCACACCGCCGGTTTCCGTCTGCCACCAGGTGTCGACGATGGGGCAGCGGCCTTCGCCGACCACCTCGTGGTACCAGCGCCAGGCTTCAGGGTTGATGGGCTCACCCACTGAGCCGAGGAGGCGGAGTGAGGACCGGTCGTGCTTTGTCACATGGTCATCACCTTCACGCATCAGTGCGCGGATGGCCGTTGGTGCCGTGTACAGAATGGTGACACCGTGCTTTTCGACGACTTCCCAAAGGCGCGAGGGGCCAGGGTAGGTGGGCACGCCTTCGAAGACGACCTGGGTCGCGCCATTGGCGAGAGGGCCGTAGGTGATGTAGCTGTGACCGGTGATCCAGCCGACATCGGCCGTGCACCAGAAGACATCGTCTTCCTGGAGATCGAACACGGTTTGGTGCGTATACGATGCATAAACCATGTAGCCGCCAGTGCTGTGCACGACGCCCTTTGGCTTGCCAGTCGAACCTGACGTATACAGAATGAAGAGCGGGTCTTCGGCGTCCATGGGTTCTGGCGCGCAGTAGGGTTCTGCGGCAGCGCGAGCGTCAGACCAAAACGTGTCGCGTCCCTCTTTCATCGGGATATCTGCTCCGGTGACCTGCACCGTGAGGACGAGGCCGACGGCGTTCTCTTTGCTGTCCAGAGCCGCATCGACATTGGCTTTCAGCGGTACAGCCTTGCCGCCGCGGCGACCTTCGTCAGCGGTGACCACGGCCGTTGCGCCGCAATCTTCGATCCTGCTGGCCAGGGCGTCTGGAGAGAACCCTCCGAACACGACCGAATGGATTGCGCCAATCCGTGCACAGGCGAGCATGGCATACATCGCCTCGGGCACCATCGGCATGTAGAGGACGACGCGGTCGCCTTTGCCAACACCACCAGCTTTCAGCGCGTTGGCCATCAGGTTCACTTCGTCATATGCCTCGCGGAAGGTGATCCGCTTGCTGACGTTCGGGTCGTCGGCCTCCCAAATGATCGCGATCTTATCAGCGCGCGTTTCAAGGTGCCGGTCGAGGCACTGAACCGATGCATTCAGCTTGCCATCTTCAAACCAGCGTATACGGAAGTCTTTCTCGAAAAAGGAAACGTTCGATGCGATTGTCGGTTCCTGGACCCAATCCAGGCGCTGTGCCTGCTCGAGCCAAAAAGCATCAGCGTTGATCGGCTGTGTGCGGACAAAAGGTCCGTCCGTGCGATTGTTCCTGCTCTCACCATCGTGGGCCATGACTTGTTTCTCCCGTCATGAATTGATGGCTGAAATCTCCCTTTTCGGGCTCGTTTTCACAATTAGACCTAGGTCGGTACGACCAACCGCTAATAGGCGAGGCGCGCCTTTCCGCCGCATGGTCCCCCAAAAGTTCAGGGAAGGACACGGCATGAACACTAGGGTTTTCAAAGGATTCTTGGCACTCGCGGCGTCATCGGTCGCGCTCGGTGTTGCGGCTGCACAGGATACGACTGACCTTGAGGAGCGCGTCGATGCGCTGGAGAGCAAGCTCGATCAGATCCTCGACAGGCTCGACAATCAGGACGCGATGCTTACCCCTTCTGAACGCCAGGACGTGCGCGACGCGGTCAAGCTCATCCGCACCAGCACCGTGACTGTTCAGCCTAAAGACTTTGGTGAAACTCCGCCCGAACAGCTCCTCGAAGATCGTCCGCAAGGGTTTATGTCGGGCGATACCGAGGTCGTCCTGGGCGGGTACATTAAGCTTGATGCATCGGTGACCGAGTTCACTGGCGGTGAACTCCCAACGAGCAGCCTGGGCCGCGACTTCTATATTCCGGGGCTCGTCCCGGTCGGCGGTGAAGGCAGTGACCCGGTCATTGATTTCAACCCGCGTGAGTCGCGCTTCTTCTTCGGCTTTAACACCCAGAACAACGGCCACAAGATCGGCGGCAAGCTGGAGTTCGACTTCCAGGTCACCAGCGACGGCAACGAGCGTGTGTCGAACAGCTTCACCCCGCGGATGCGCCAGGCGTTTGTGACCATCGACAATTGGCTCCTCGGTCAGACCTGGTCCACGTTCCAAGACGTGGCGGCTCTGCCGGACAATCTCGACTTCATCGGCCCAACGGAAGGTACGGTCTTCGACCGCCAGCCGATGATCCGATACACGAAGGGTCCAATCCAGATTGCGATCGAGCAGCCTGAAACCGAGATCACCACGGCCACCGGCGGGCGCATGATGCCTGGCGACGATCTGCTGCCTGACCTTGCGCTTCGCTACAACGCGAAGGGTGACTATGGACATGTGACGGTGGCGGGGATCCTCCGCCAACTGAAGGCTGGCAGCGACGTGACCGGTATGGATGATGAGGTCGCCTATGGTTGGGGCGTGAGTGCCTCAGGCAAGCTGAAGATGGGTTCGAAAGACGATTTCCGCTTCATGGCCACCTATGGTGAGGGCATTGGCCGGTACGTTGGTGTCAACATCGTCAACGATGCTGCTCTGCAGGCTGACGGTTCGCTTGAGACTATTCCGACGACGTCAGGTTTCATCTCGTACCGTCACTTCTGGAACAACCAATGGCGCTCGAACCTGACTCTCGGTTACTTCGAAGCTGACAACCCTGTGCAGCTAACCAGCGGCGCGGTGACAGATACGGTCACGTCGATCCACGCCAACCTCATCTACTCCCTCACGTCGAAAATCGACGTCGGTGTCGAGCTGATCCGTGCTGATCGTGAGCTCGAGAACGGCGACGACGGTGCGATGAACAAAATCCAGTTCTCAGCCAAATACGGCTTCTAACGCACCCAGCTGCAGGCGTGTTCTCCCTAGCGCGCC
Organism: Pseudomonadota bacterium; assembly: GCA_039198765.1. Taxonomy (GTDB): domain Bacteria; phylum Pseudomonadota; class Alphaproteobacteria; order Caulobacterales; family Parvularculaceae; genus Parvularcula. The sequence continues at coordinate 27,513 of JBCCTF010000021.1, read as the reverse complement.
TGCAGCACCATTGCCCCGGAAAACGCGGGAATGTCCGTAGGCAGAGGACCGTCAGAAGAAATCCCCACGGCTGCGAGGATTTTCCCATTCTGGTCGACTCTCTGAGGCGCTGGCAACGCTTCGCCGGTCAGGTTCACCACGCAGGTCAGTTGCTCATCACTGTCGTACCGTGCCCAGGCAATGAGATCGCTCCCCGTCTCCAGGATTTCAAAGTCGCCAAAGCGCAAGGTGCCGCTCTCTCGGCGTAATTTGATCACCTCACGGAAGAACGCGAGTGTGGATTGCGGATCATCCGTCTGCGCAGCAACGCTTAGCGCGGGGTGGGCCTCGTCCATGGGGAGCCAAGGCTCCGCCGTGCCGAACCCGGCATAGGGCGCATCCTTCTCCCAGGGGAGCGGCGTGCGGGCGCCGTCGCGACCCTGGTCAGCTGGCCAGTTGGCAATGCCTTCAGGGTCGACGAGGCGATCGAATGGAATATCCGCCTGCGGAAGACCAAGCTCTTCACCTTGATAGATGAACAGCACACCACGCATCGCGGATTGCATGAGGGCGAACAGCTTCTCCGTTTGACCTGCCGGTGCACCGTCGAGCGACCAGCGCGATGCGACGCGGTGGCAGTCGTGGTTGGAGAATGCCCAGCCTGGATAGCCCTGCTCCAAGTCATTCGACCATTCGCCAAGGGTCTGCCGGATGTGCTGCGGCTCCACCTTCATCGCGCCGATGAAGTCGAAGCTGTACGCGGAGGAGAGCATGTCGTGGCCCTCCGTGTACGTCAGCATTGTCTGAAGCGGGTCTGCCCCCCCGATTTCAGCGACGGTGAAAAAGTCCTCACCGCCCGCGGCGCGGAAAGCATCAGCAAACTGACGAACTACACCAACCATCTTGGGCTGGTTGATTGAGTTCACGTGCCTCTGCATCTCGTAAGGCTTATCGATCGCAAAGCTGTTCCGTCGCGCGGGGTTGTCGCGCAGCTCAGGATCCTGCATCCCCATGTTCAGTGCGTCGAGGCGGAAGCCATCAACGCCTTTGTCGATCCAGAACTTGCCGGTATCGATCAGAGCACTGATCACATCTTCATTGTGCAGGTTGAGCGAAGGCTGCTGCTTGAGGAAGTGGTGCAGGTAGTGCTGTTTCCGGCGGCCATCCCAGCTCCACGCCGGTCCTCCGAACACGGAGAGCCAGTTGTTTGGCGGTGTGCCGTCAGGTCGCGGGTCGGTCCACACGTACCAGTCGTGCTTATCGTTGGTCCGATCCTGACGGCTCTCGCGAAACCACGCGTGCTGATCAGATGTGTGACAATAGACCTGGTCGATGATGATGCGCAGGCCGAGCCCATGGGCGCGCTCCACCAAAGCATCAAAGTCCTTCAGCGTACCGAACACTTCGTCAACGTCACGATAGTCAGCAACATCATAGCCGAAGTCAGCCATGGGCGAGGTGAAGAACGGGGAAAGCCAGACCCCGTCCACGCCAAGGCCCGCGACATAGTCGAGTTTCTCGGTGATACCGCGCAGGTCGCCCACACCGTCGTCGTTCGCGTCGCGGAAGCTGCGCGGATAGATCTGATAGATCACCGCACCGCGCCACCATTCGCGCCCGATCACGCGTTGGCCGTCGGCGGCCTTGATCGACGGGTCGATAAACATGCGTTTCCCACTCGGTTCTTATCAGCGCCGGAGCCGTGATCGTCCGTCCACGGTGCGGAGCATTATTCTAACTCTTGAGAATGTCGCAGATGGAACTTTCCGTCGAGTGTTTGGCCTGCGTTGTCAGGCCAAGACGGCGATGGCAACGATGCCAACGGCTGCGAGTGTCGCCAGCGCAACAGTTTGCAGGACCAAAGCCATCACCGGCGCTGCGCCGAGCCCCCCCATCGCTTTGATCGACGTCCGCACGCCAAGGGCCGCAACGGCCATCAAGAGTGCCCACCGAGAGAGTTCCGCGGCAACACTGGTCATCGTCGGCGTTACAAGGCCAATGCTGTTGGCCAGCATGATGGCGAGAAATCCGATCAAGAAAAACGGGACGAGTTGCGGCGCGGCCTCGCTCGGCAAGTTTGCGCTCCGATCTTTTCGCGAGATGATCGCGATCGCCATCACGGCCGGAACGAGGCAGGCGACGCGCATCAGTTTGACAATTGCCGCCGTCTCCCCGGCTTCGTCAGAGATCGTGTAGCCTGCACCGACCACCTGGGCGACGTCATGGATCGTAGCGCCAATGAAGATGCCCGCCTGCTCATCGGAGAACCCAAACGCGCGGGCAAGCAAGGGGTAGAGGATCATTGCGATCGTGCTGAGCGTCGTGACGCCGACCACGGTCAGGCTCGTCTGCTGATCAAGTTTCTCGCCGCGAGGGAGGACGCTGGAGATCGCAAGAGCCGCTGAGGCGCCGCAAATCGCAACGGAACCAGCTGTCAGAACGGCATGGCTTTTCTCAAGGCCAACGCCTCGCCCAATCCAAGCGCCTGCAACGATGGTGAACACCACGCCCACCGCCACCAACGCGATCACCGGCACCCCGAGCGCCGCCACTTGCGTCAGCGTGATCTGCGCGCCGAGGAGAGCCACGCCAATTTTCAAGATGTTCTTGGAACTCCACGCGAGGCCCGTCGCGCACCGTTCATCATCAGCAAGGAAGTTGAGGCTCATCCCAAGCAGGAGAGCGAAGAGCATCGCTGGACCGCCAAGGTTGGCGCTCAAAAACTGCGCCGCCATGGCAATGGTGCCTGCGCAAAAAAGCCCGGGCGCTGCCCGCATCAAACCATCCCGCGCCGTATCGACAGCCGAGAACGCAGCATCGACAGCTTGAGCAGGGGTCATGGACGAAAAACTTACTCCGCAGGGGCCTGAATCGGCGAGCTGATGCGCCGATCCCGATGCGTGACCATCCTGTGGTGCAGCTCCGTGATCGTGTCGCGTCCTGTCGTCTTAAACAAAAACGGTAGAAAAGCGTGCACGAAACAGCAGCCCGCCGCGCGGAACATCGCAACGCTGAACGACAGCGCCATGCCCATGTGTTCGGTGTAGGTCTCGCCAACCGATTCTGGGTGCTCCATGAAGATACGCATTCTGATCCCTCTCGCCGAATCCTAGAGGGGATAGAGTACCGCGAAAAGTGCGGAAAAACGTTCCTCTACTTCTCCGACTATGGCAGTATAGCAGAAGAAAATTCTATGAATTGAGGGAATTTGAGAATGGATGGCATCGACAAACGTATTCTTGCGATCGTTCAAACTGACGCCGATGCCCCGATTGCTGAGATTGCGGAGAAGGCGGGTCTCTCTCAAACGCCGTGCTGGCGGCGGCTCAAAAAACTGCAGGAGGACGGGGTGATCCAACGCCGGGTCGCTCTCCTGAACCCTGAGAAACTGGGCCTCCCGATCGTCGGCTATGTGCGAATCCACGCGAAAGAGCACTCCGAGGCTTGGCTCGATGCGTTTGCTAAAGCGGTGCGAGACATCCCGGAGATCGTGGAGTGCCACCGGATGACGGGCGATGTGGATTACCTTATCAAAGTCGTTGCACCGGGCATGGATGGCTACGACGCCATCTACAAACGCCTGATCCGCAAAATCGACATGGCCGATGTCAGCGTGAATTTCTCGATGGAGCGGCTGAAGGATACAACGGAGCTACCGCTCACCTATTTGGAAGGCGCTTGAGCTGCTGCGGCGCGTGCGCGGAAGGCTTCGCCGCGCTCCTGAAAGTTTCGGTAGGGCGGTGCGCTGGGCGCTGCGGGTGAGAAGAGGATCACGCCGCCTTTTGGGCAGAGTTCATCAGCCACTTGGAGAGCGTGGTCGAAACCATCTGCATGCGTCCTGTTCTTTACCTTGAGGCGCTGGCCTCCGGGGTCAAACGTCACAACGTATACGGATGGGTGGCTATCGAGAAAGACTTCAAGAGCTGAGAACTCCTGCCGCCGATCAGCGCCACCGATGAGCAGAACCAGCGAGCGATCCGTATACCCGCGGCAGGCTTCAATCGCAGCCTCGGGAATGGTCGCGAGCGGATCGTTGATCCATATTCGTCCATCCGTACTCGGAACAACCTCCTGTCGAGAGGGTAGGCCCCGATACTCGGCCACCACCCCTCGCGCGGCTTGTGCCACCTGCGAGGCGTCTAAGAACTCAAGGGCAATCGCCATCGCAACGCGCAGGTTGGCGCGCACAGGTACCGACTGGAAGTTTACGATACCCTGCGATAGCGAAACCTTTGCTTCGCCGATCGTTAGCGCACTGTCGGTCTCGCCCACACGGTCCTCAACTGCGGAAACGTAGGTCCCAAGCGCGTAGCGATCAATAACGTTGCGCGGCGCGAGGCCGGATTGAGGACCAATCCTAAAGGGGCGGAGTTTGGCCTCGTGGTAGGCGGTCAGGCTGCCGTGCCAGTCCACATGATCTTGGTACAGATTGGTGATCACGTGAAAATGCTCAGCAGGGGGAACGTCATCGAGCATATAGGACGACATCTCCACCACCGGATGTGCCTCAGTCGGAAGCGGTTCGTTCAGTGGCGGTTGCCCAATGTTCCCGTAGACAGCGCTGCTTAGTCCAGCATGGTCGAGGAGGCTGGCGATCAAACTCGCCGCCGTGCTCTTGCCTTTCGTCCCCGTGATCGTGATCGTCCCAGCGGGCGCATGGTTGGCGAGCCAATAGCCTGTCGGGGTTGTCGCCAGCTCAGCGCTTTTCCGCGCTGCGGAGACGAGAGGATGGCTCGGCATCACCCCTGGAGAGCGAAGAAAGAGCGAGCCGGGAAGGAGCGCTTCAGCGTCATCCAGCGAGCGTTGTTCAGCACCAGGAAGAGTGCCGCCGTGATCATCGACCACGTAAACCTCTTTGGCGCCAATGGCTTGGAAGTGAGTCGCGGCTGCTCGCGCTTCGGTGCCAGCGCCTAGGAGGATGACACGCACGGTAACTCCAACGCCGCTTGGTAGAGGTTCTCAGGCAACGCGCCGCGGGCCGTGGGCGCTAACGCCGACTCAATTTTCTGTCGAAGCTGCTCCTCTGATGCGACCGCGAGAACCTCAGGGTACAGACGGTGCACAACCTCTGTATCCTTCCAGTCTGCATGCTGATGAAGAAGATAAAGGGCGGCTCGGCACTCATCGATGGTGCCCACACAATCCCACGGTTTCTGGTCGGATAACCCGCAAAGCTCGCGATAGAATTCTTGCAAGGGCTCTCGATCCAGGAAGATTCCGCCAAAAGCTTGGACTGCCTCGTTCTTCGTCAAGAAAGGCGACAGGATCAGAGAGGTGAAGGCACACTTCGCACACGCGCCGCACCATCGTGAGGCGGCGTCGCCAGCGAGGCGGAAGTTACGGTTGCAGCTGGTGAACCGGCCAAACGGCTCCTTAAGCGCGGAAAATCGCTGGGCAATCCACAGCTCAGAGAAAGGTCTGAGGACGGAGTATGTGGGCGGAGCCTCTGGCGCAACCTCGGCCACTGCGGCGCGGACGAGGCCTTCAAACTCTGAAGACTTCGAGTACTGATGGTTCGCCGGAACACCGTACACAACCATGGTCGGCTCATCAGCCGACCGTTCGTTAGCGAAAAGGATAGGCCCTGATCCGCGCAGCATTCCGGCGATCGTCAGCACCAGGATATTGATCGCCGTGATCGGCACGTGACCCGAAAAACCATCTTTCAAAGCAAGCAGCTTCGGGTCCAGTGCACGCTTGATCAGGAGGGGTGGATAGGGCGCCGTCTTCGTCAGAACATCGCCGACAGCATCCGACAGGATCACCGACGCGTATGTCGGCTTGGTGCCCAGCGCGCGTTCCGCGATGGCGCCAGCGACATAGCTATCCTTGCCTCCGCCAAAAGCGACGAGGGGTGTTCCGCCTACCGACAAATCTCGATCACTCGGCGCGAGCGCAAGCACATCGCCAGCGAACGTCGTCTTCGGTGGATAAGGCAAGTCGCTGCGGACAAAAAACTCTGCCAAGCCATCCGTATACAGTGCTTCGGCCATCACGCGGCCTGCTGGCGAGAGCGTGGGCCAGGTGATGTGATGCGCCGCGGCGGCTTTGTACGTGCTAACGCCGAGGGCGACGTGGAGGAGGGTGAGGAGCTCGCTTGAAACCTCGCCCGGAGCGCCGAAATCGACCGTTTCGACAAATGATCCGTATCGGGAGCACTCAAACGCGAAGTGCGCCTTGGTCCCCTCGTGGGTGACCGCTCCGAAAGCGAAACTGTCCCCTCGCGTCCGGGGTGTGGCGGCGTGCTGATCAAGCATAGCGAGACGGTGGAGGGCAGGTTGGCCGTGTGGTCAAGGCTCATCCGTCATGCCGCTGCGGCGCAGCAATCCCAGCCGCGTTGCGCCAATACAGAGACAGCATTTCGACGATACTTACCATGTTATATTGTATGCCTTTGGGGCGCCGTGCTCATTTCGCAAGTGCACTATGGCTTGTTATATCAAAACACCCGAAATCATTGACAGAATCTTATAGACAACGACGGCTTTGAGCGGATATGACGCAACTTGTCTAAAGGGAGGTTGAGCAATGTCTGATTTCTGCTCAAACGAGGGAGCCGGTAGGCTGCAGTCCTTGATCAAGGAGTACTGGAAAAAACAGGGCTACGACGTTGATGTGAAGCTGGTCCAAGAAGGCTTTGTGTCGACGATGCGGTCATCGCGTTTTGATGTTCGTAGTGACATGGTCAATGGAATGCCGCGGCGCGGAGAGTTCCACGCCACATAACGCTTAGGTCGCCAGTTTTTCGAGGATGGCGGTCGGCAAGTCTGCGTAAGCGTCAAACCAAGTTGCGTTTCTCAGGCGTTCGTCGTTCGCGCCATATCCAAAGCTGGCGATCAACGCTGGCATGTTGGCGGCCTCCGCCGCTTTGTAATCGGTGAACGTGTCACCGATCATGGTGCCGCGATCAGCGCCAGTTTTCTCCATAATGTGCTGCAGAGGCAGCGGTGATGGCTTTCGTTCTGCGAGGGTATCCGCAGCCACGACGATTTCGAAGCGATCCCACAGGTTTGTGGCGCGCAGGAGCGGTTCGGCGAGCACTTCTTTTTTGTTCGTGCAGACCGCCAGCGTTGCGCTTTCGCTTGCCAGCGCGTCCAGTGTTTCTTTCACCCCTTCAAAGACATAGCTCTCATCGCAAATGTGCGCCGCGTAGTCCGCAACGTAGGCTTCAACCAGGGCGTCTGCTTCATTGCCGTCCGGAAAGGGTCGCCCGTGGGCTTCGAAACTGTGTATCAGGAGCGCTCTTGCACCTTCGCCGACCAACGGCCGGACTTCGGCGGGGTCCATCGTCGCCATTCCGAGACGCGTCAGCTGCCTGTTCAGGGCACCGGTGAGGTCAGGTGCGCTGTCCACCAGCGTGCCGTCGAGATCGAAGATACAAACGGCACCTGACAACTGTCCCATAGCGCGCTCCCTGCACGCCGGGGGTGTATGTAGCAACCGTTTACAGCTTGTGACGATCTTCCTGTTAGAAATGGGACTAACGAACGCCTCGGGCGGATGATCGCGGACAGGAGAAGGCATGACATCCATTGCTTGTGTGGTCCTGGCGGCGGGGCATGGCACCCGTATGCGATCCAAAAAGCCCAAGGTTCTCCATGAGGTGGGCAACCTGCCGATGCTCGGACACTGCCTGCGCACCGCCCGGCGTGTGGGTGCGGAGCGGATTGGCGTGGTCATCGGCGCGGGCGGTGAGAAGGTGCAGGCCGCTCTCGAAACCCTTGATCGCGAGGCTGGTGTCGCTGTTCAAGACCCTCCCCAGGGGACGGGCGATGCGGTCACGTCGGCGATGCCGCTTCTTGATGGTTTTGAGGGTGTGGTCCTCGTTCTCTACGGCGACACGCCGCTGATCACGGAAGACACGCTGCGCGCTTTGATCGGTGAAATCGAGGGCGGTGCAGGGCTGGCGGTTCTTGGCTTTGAGACCGATGAGCCGGGTCCCTACGGCCGGTTGATCACGGAAAACGGTGCTCTGACGCGGATTGTTGAGGCGAAAGATGCCTCGCCGGAGGAGCTTGAGGTCACCCTCTGCAATTCCGGCGTGATGGCGATTTCGACCGACGTTCTGCGCACGCATTTGCCTGAGATCACCAACGAGAACGCGAAGGGTGAGTACTATCTCACCGACCTGGTCGGACTCGCGGGCGCTGCAGGGCAGAAACTGGCCTACGTGAGCGGCGGCGAGGACGAGGTCTTTGGCGTGAACAACCGCGAGGAACTCGCTGTTGCAGAAGCGATCTTCCAACAGCGGATGCGCAAGCGGTTCATGATCGAGGGCGTGACGCTGAGTGATCCGGACACGGTCTATTTCTCCTACGATACGGAAATCGGCGAAGATTGCGTCGTGGGTCAGCACGTGGTGTTCGGCCCTGGTGTAAAGCTGGCCGGCGGCGTGACGGTCAAACCCTTCAGCCATCTGCAGGGCGCAGCGATGGAGACCGGCTCGTCGGCAGGCCCATTTGCGCGTTTGCGCGAGGGCACCCACGTCGGTCCGAAGGCCGCTATTGGCAACTTCGTTGAGACGAAGAAGACGAAACTCGGCGAAGGTGTGAAGGCCGGTCACCTGACATACCTCGGTGATGCAGAGATCGGTGCACGGACGAACGTCGGTGCGGGGACGATCACCTGCAACTATGACGGATACGGAAAGTTCAAGACGGTGATCGGCGAGGGCGCCTTCATTGGTTCCTCCACGATGCTTGTCGCGCCGGTCACCATTGGCAACGGCGCGTTCACCGGCTCAGGCTCGGTGATCACTGTCGATGTCAGCGACGACGCTCTCGCGCTCGGTCGCGGCAAACAGATTGAGAAGCCGGGCTGGGCCGCGGCGTTTCGGAAGCTCAAAGGAGACCACTGATCATGTGCGGAATTGTCGGTATCGTCAGTGAACAGGGTGTTTCGGGCCGCCTGGTCGAAGGCCTCCGTCGTCTTGAGTACCGCGGCTATGACTCCGCGGGCATTGCGACCGTCCTGAACGGTGAAGTCGAGCGTCGGCGCGCGGTGGGCAAGCTTGCATCGCTTGAGGCGGTGCTGACCGATAGCCCGCTGCCTGGCACCACAGGCATCGGCCACACGCGCTGGGCAACCCACGGAAAACCCACAGAGAGTAACGCACACCCCCACGGCGGCAGTCGTGTCGCGCTGGTCCATAACGGCATCATCGAGAACTTCAGTAAGCTGAGGGATATGCTGACCGAAAAAGGTCTCTCGTTTGAAAGTGAGACGGATACGGAGACTGTCGTCCGTCTGGTTGAGCACCATCTCAACGGTGGCGCCTCGCCTCGTGAAGCCTTCTTCACGGCGCTTGGCCAGCTGGAAGGCGCTTTCGCCCTCGGCCTCGTCTTCGCAGATGAGCCGCATACGCTCTATTGCGCACGCCGGGGCAGCCCGCTCGCGATTGGCCGCGGGGAAGGGGAGATGTTCATCGGCTCCGACGCTCTCGCGCTCGCGCCGTTCACGCGGCACATCACCTATCTCGACGACGGCGACTGGGCGATCCTCGGCCTTAAAGGTGCCGAGATCTTCGACGCGCAAGGCAGTGCCGTGAAGCGCGAGGAGACCCTCTCCGACGCATCCGCAGGCCTGGTCGGCAAGGGTCGCCACCGCCACTTCATGGCAAAGGAGATCGAGGAGCAACCTGAAGTCGTCGCCCACACGCTCAGCACCTATCTCGACCCTGCGTCAGAGAAGGTGCGCCTGCCCGACAGCACCTTCGACTTCAAATCCATGCGTAGGCTGACGATATCAGCTTGCGGTACGGCCTACCTCGCAGGCCTCGTCTCTAAATACTGGTTCGAAACCTGGGCACGCCTCCCCGTAGAGATCGATATCGCGTCCGAGCTTCGCTACCGTGATGTTCCGTATGAGGACGGCGGCGGCGCGCTGTTCATCAGCCAGTCAGGCGAGACTGCCGACACCCTTGCCGCCCTCCGCGATGCCAAGGCCGCAGGCCAGCGCGTGGGCACCGTGGTCAACGTCCCCGAAAGCACCATGGCGCGCGAGGCGGACGCCGTCTTCCCAATCATGGCGGGCCCGGAAATCGGCGTCGCCTCCACCAAAGCCTTCACCTGCCAGCTCGCCAGTCTCGCTGCGATCGCTATCGCTGCCGGCCGCGACCGCGGCTTCATCGATGCTGAGCGGGAGGCAGAGCTCGTCCGCGCGCTCCTCTCGCTCCCGCGTCTGATGGGCGAGGTCCTGGCCCACGGCGATGACCTGTCCGACCTCAGCCAAAGCCTCGTTCCGGCGTCTGACGTTCTTTATCTCGGTCGAGGCGTCAGCTTCCCGCTCGCCATGGAAGGCGCGCTCAAGCTGAAAGAGATCAGCTACATCCACGCCGAGGGTTACGCCGCCGGGGAGCTGAAACATGGCCCCATCGCCCTGGTCGATGAGCATGTTCCGGTGATCGTTTTGGCCCCAACAGACCGGCATTTCGAGAAAACTGTTTCAAATATGCACGAAGTCATCGCCCGCGGCGGACAGTGCATTTTGTTCTCGACCAAGGAGGGTATCGCCGAAGCCGTGCACGAAGGCGAGACCATCACGACCTTCGAAATGCCTGAAGTTCCAGAGCTTTTGGAGCCGCTGATCTACGCGCTGCCGATCCAGCTGATCGCCTACCACACGGCGGTTCATAAAGGGACGGATGTAGATCAACCCCGGAACCTTGCAAAATCAGTGACAGTGGAGTGATCGCGACGCTGTTATGTAACAGCGGGAAACAAACAGTCACTTCGCAATTCCGCCGGACCAATCCATACGCAACGATGGTGGGGTAAGGAATGCGCGCATGTTTGATGAACCGGCAAATGATCTGAGTGCTGCGGCCACGCTGTGCGCTGTTGCGCGGCTCGATGGCGTTGGGCTCCACACCGGCAAAGACACCAGCATCGAGATCAAGCCTGCTGCTGCGGGCGCTGGCATCTGCTTCTTGCGGACGGATCTCGAAGGCTCGGTGGAGCGCCGTACCATCGCAGCTGACCCCGCGCTGGTCTCGAAGACGCAGCTCGGCACGGTTCTGACCAACGACGCTGGCGTGTCGATCTCGACGGTTGAGCACCTGCTCGCCGCCTTCGCGATGCTCGGCATCACGGATGCGCGCGTTCACTGCAACGGTCCGGAAATTCCGATCCTCGACGGCTCATCGCGTGAGTTCATCGAAGCGCTTCAAGCCGTTGGTACGAGAGTCTTCCCGCACACCATCGAGCGGATTGTCCCGAGCGCGCCCGTTTCGGTAGAGCTGGGCGATGCATGGCTGCGCGCCGAACCGCTTCCTAAAGGCTCCGGCGCTGAGATCATCCTCGATGTGACCATCGATTTTGAGCATCCGTCCATTGGCCTGCAGCGCATCCTGATCGAGGGCGATCGCGAGACGATCATGCGCGAAGTGGCTGACGCGCGGACGTTCACCGAGCTCAAGCATGTGGAAGCGCTTCAGGAGATGGGCCTCGCCCGCGGCGGCTCTCTCGACAATGCGGTGGTGGTGGCCGAGCACGGGATTATGAACCCTGAAGGTCTGCGGATGGAGCGTGAGTTCGTACGCCACAAGGCGCTGGACCTGCTCGGCGATCTCTACCTTCTCGGTCTGCCGCTTGGCTGCAAAGTCACCGCTTACAAGCCTGGTCACACCATCAACACCGCTCTGGCCCTGGCGCTCAGCGGTGCTGAGGTTGACGCTGCGCCGGTTCCGATCTCCGCGTAACCCGCGCGACCTGAGGAACTCTTCACCTCTCAAGGGCTTTGCCATCCGCGCCCGCCGCGGTTAGGAGAGTGTTCGCATAGAACGTGGGTTCACGGGACTCTTGATGGCTGACATTTCTCGGATTTTCCTTCTTGGCGCGGTGCTGGCGCTGACGGCTGCGTGCGGCTCGACGAACAAGCGCGCCACGGAGCGCTTTGCCTACGTCGAGGAGCCGGTGGAGATCCTCTACCAGGCGGGCGCCGAGGCGCTGAGCAAGCGCCGCTATGATGACGCAATCGGCTACTTCGCTGAGGTCGAGCGGCAGCACCCATACTCCGCCTGGGCGCGTCGGTCGATGCTGATGACAGCGTACACGGAATATCTGACGAACGACTTTGAAGCCTCGCTGGGTTCGATTGAACGGTTCCTGGCGATCCACCCCGGTAACAAAGATGCGGGGTATGCGTACTATCTCCGTGCGATGTGCTTCTATGAACGCATCCGCGATGTAGGGCGTGACCAAGGCATCACGGTGGAGGCGCGGGATGCCCTCATCGACGTGATCCGCCGTTATCCGGATACGGAGTATGCCCGTGATGCCCAGCTGAAGCTCGACCTCACCCGAGATCACCTTGCGGGCAAAGAGATGGACATTGGCCGCTATTACCTGCGCCGGAACCAGCATGTTGCTGCTATCGGCCGCTTCAACAATGTGATCGAGAAATACCAGACCACTGGCCACGTGCCCGAAGCGTTGCACCGTTCGGTCGAAGCCTACCTCGAACTGGGCCTTGTGGACGAGGCGCGGCGTCACGCGGCGATCCTGGGGTATAATTATCCGGACTCGGAATGGTATGACGATACCTTCCGAATTTTCCGTCGTAACTTCCAAGGTTTGATCGAGCTGCAGGAGCGCAACGCGCTGTTGCGCGAAGAGCGCGAAGAGCTCAGCCCAGAAGAGCGCCTCGAGCGTGCCGGCCGCAACATCGGCGACATCGATGATGCACCCCAAGCCCTGCCTCCGCGTGATGACGATATCACGCCCGATCTTCCCGGTGCACCGCCTGAGAGTATCTAGGTCGTGATGAGGCGAGCTTTCGCCCTTATCGCCGCGACTGTAGCGGGTGCGGCGTGCTCGGAACCTCTGAATGCAGATGAGCCCTCCCGAGGTGTGACCCTGAGAGCTGACGGCAGCGAAATCCATTGGGAGCTCGATGGAGATACTGCCGCTGGGCCGGTCAAGATTTTGCTCATTGCGCAAGGCTCAGGCTGCGTGCCCGCACGCCAAAGCCCCCATGTTCAAATGCTTGCTGAGAAGGCTGAGGGCTTCACTGTCCTCACCGTTGAAAAGTACGGCGTTGATTGGGATCGTCGCCCTAATGATCCGTTTACGGATTGTACGGACGTCCACCAAGCCAACCATACCGTTACCCAGCGTGTTGAAGACGTGAAAGCCGTCTTGGCCGGGTTTGCCGACGACGACATTTGGCAGGGCGACCTTGCTTTGTTCGGAGGGTCTGAGGGCGGCGCAGTGGTGTCGATCCTCGCGGCTGAAGTTCCCGAAACAGATGCGGTCGTCGTATTCTCCACGGGCACCGGTCTCACGATGGCTGAGTTCTTCCCAATGGTGGTCCCGCCACCAGTGGCGGAGCAGATGCAAAACGTGTTCGACCGCGCAAGGGCGAACCCTCAGAGTTCAGAGGTGGCGGGCGGCTACGCGCTGAAATGGTGGGCCGATATCTTGGATCGAAGGCTGTCCGACGACTTACTTGCTGCGGACGCGCCTGTTTTCATCGTGCACGGAGAAAATGATCGATCAGCCCCCGTGGCCGCCGCGCGAGCCGCGCAGCAGGCGTTCATAGACGCAGGTCAGGCTGATCGGCTGACGTACAAAGAATATTCTGGCTACGACCACCAGATGGTCGACGAGGCCGGCATTTCGCACATGTCGGAAGTGCTCGACGACGTCGTCCTCTGGCTCAACGACAACACCGCCAACGACTGACCCAGCCTAAGCCGCGTCCAACACTTCCACCGTGTAGCTTTCCATCACTGGGTTTGCGAGGAGCTTGTCGCACATGGCTTTTGCTTTGTCCTCAGCGTCCTGAGCGTTCGCTGCGTCGGTGACGTCCAGTTCGATCAGCTTGCCCTGGCGCACGCCTGATGCGCCTTCAAAGCCCATGCCGTGGAGGGCGCCTTCGATGGCTTTGCCTTGCGGGTCGAGAACCCCGTTCTTGAGGGTGATCAGCACACGAACTTTCATGATGTCGTCTTTCCGTTAGAGCTCACCAGCTTCGGCCCTTTGCCATTGTCCTTCGGCTCATCGTCGCCGCGCAGAATACCAAGACGGCGCGCTACTTCGCGATAGCCCTCGACCACATCGCCCAGGTCCTTGCGGAAGCGGTCCTTGTCCATGATCTCGCCTGAGTCGAGGTCCCAGAGGCGGCAACTGTCCGGGCTGATCTCATCGGCGAGGATCAGGCGCACCATGTCGCCCTCATACTGCCGACCGAACTCCAGCTTGAAATCCACCAGGCGGATATGGGCCGCCGCGAACAGGCCCGACAGATAGTCGTTCACCCGCAGGGCGTAGGCCATCATGTCGTCAATCTCTTGCGGGCTGGCCCAGCCCCAGGCCGTGATGTGGTCTTCTGAGACCATCGGATCGCCCAGCTTGTCGTCCTTAAAGTAGAACTCCACCACCGAGCGGGGGAGGGGATCGCCCTCTTTCAGGCCCAGCTTCTTGCAGATCGAGCCAGCAGCAACGTTGCGCACCACCACCTCAAGCGGGATGATTTCCACATGGCGGATCAGCTGCTCGCGCATATTGATGCGCTTGATGAAGTGCGTGGGGATGCCGATCCGCTCAAGGCCCAGCATGATGAACTCGGAAATCCGGTTGTTCAGAACGCCCTTGCCCTCAAGGACCGCATGTTTCTGGTTGTTGAAGGCCGTCGCGTCGTCCTTGAAAAACTGGACCAGGGTGCCCGGCTCGGGGCCCTCGTACAGAATTTTTGCTTTGCCTTCATAGATTTGCTTGCCGCGCGCCATGGCGTTCAGGCTCCTTGAAATTCGAGAGGGGGCGCCAGTGTCGCTCTTCGGCGCGGGGCCCCGGAAGGCGCGCTGCTACCACGGCGCGGCCCCCTCCGCAAAGCGCTTTGACGCCAAGCTGAAGGTCCGTAAAGGATGGGCGAAACCTTGCGTGGGAGACACCAATGAGCAGCTTTGACGATCGCGAGAAACGCTTCGAGACCGAGTTCGCGCACAATGCCGAGATGAAGTTCAAGGTGGAGGCCCGCCGGAACAAAATCGTGGGCGCCTGGGCCGCCGAGAAGCTCGGTAAGACCGGCGACGATGCCGACAACTACGCGAAAACCGTGGTCCGCGCCGACTTGAAAGAGCCCGGTGATGAGGACGTGTTTGAAAAGCTCCGCGAGGACCTACCGAAAGGCGACGTCAGCGACGAGGACATCCGTGCGGCGATGAGCGACGCCCTCGCACAAGCCATGCAGGACATCCGCGAGGGGTGAGCGGTTGGGGGGAGGACCCGGTATTTCTAGAGGCTTGGAAGGAGCGGCTGAAAACGCTCCGTGCACGTGATGCAACAGTTGTTGCTGTGTTGATCGCTGGTGTATCGTTCTTCCTCGCCATCACGCTTTTTGTTGGTTTGGCGTTAGACAACGTCCCGGGAAAACTCGACGCTGCGCTGTGGATTCTGATGTTGGGTGTCTGGGCTTTGAGCTGGGTGGGCAGCTTCGTGGGTGCGGTTCTGGTCTATCGAGCACGCTGGGAGACAATGGCGAAGATAGGGCTGCTCCCTTCTGCCATTCAACGCTTCGCACGATCGACACTCTTTGTCGGGTTTGCCGCTGTCTGCGGCACGCCGTTTATGTTGATAGCAATCATCAGCATAACGACAATAAACTTATCATAGGTCGCATAGGCGACGAATAACTCAGTAGGGAGAAGATATGACTGGAAGACTGGCCGGGAAAAAGGCCCTCATTACGGGCGGTGCGCAGGGGCTTGGCCTTGCCATGGGCAAGATGTTCATGAGCGAGGGTGCCGATGTGACGCTTACGGACATTCAGGTCGACAAGGTGTCGGAAGCTGCCGAGAGCATCGGCGCCGCGGCAGGGATCGAGCACGATGTGACTGACCCGCAGGCCTGGACCGATGCCCTGGCGGCTGCGAACGAGCAGATGGACGGCATCAACGTTCTTGTCCACAACGCGGGCATCGGGTCCTTCGGGAATGTCGAGACCGAAACGTTGGACATGTACCGCAAGGTCATGGCGATCGATACGGACAGTGTGTTCATCGGCACCAACGCGGCCATGCCGTACCTGAAGGACAATCAGCCGGGTTCGATTGTGGTCATTTCATCCGTTGCCGGATTGATTGCTGACGGAAACTTCCTCGCCTACAACACAGCCAAGGCGGCGGTGGCGATGATGAGCAAGTCCATCGCACTCCACTGCGCCCGCTCTGGCTACAAGATCAACTGCAACTCGATTCACCCTGTCTTTACACGGACGGCTATCATCGACCCGATGATCGCGTTGAAAGGCAGTCAGGAGGAAGGCGAACGCTCGCTTAGCCGGAACATCCCTATGAAGCGGATCGGCGAGCCGGAGGAAGTCGCGGCCATGGCCACGTACTTGGCCTCAGACGAAGCCAAATTTGTGACGGGTTCGGAATTCCGCATTGACGGCGGCATCACCGCCTGCGGTCTCGGCTCGAAGTAACCTCAGCGCCGCGTGAGGCGGGTAGCGACCAGCAGCCCGCCTGCACAGGCGAAGATGAAACTGAAGACCGCGGTGGCTTTGATCCACCAAGAGTTGAAGTTCTCCCGCGTGGTCCAGTCCATGATGTGCAGGCCCCAGGCGAAGTCGAACGCCCGCCAAAGGGGTGTGCGGACTTTCTGAAGCTCTGCTGTTACCGGGTCGAGGTAGAGCGTCGCCTTGTCCTTCGGTCCGAACGTCACCGCCCAGACCGGCGCGTTGGACCCCACCTCTTGCGGGCCAGTCTCCAGATACTCTGTCTGCTGAACAGTGCCGCGGCCGCTGTACCGTTCTGCGGCCACTTCGGCAATGCGCTGGGCATTGGGGAGCGGCATAACCTCTTCGCGAACTGCGTCGATCAGAAGGCGGTCGTCCTCACCGCTGATGAGCCAAACGGTCTTTCCACGGATGACTTTCAGCTCAGCTTCGTAAGCTGGGAAGGGCGCGAGGGAGAGGGCAGCTTCGGGCGGGATGGTGTCGCCCATCAGGATCAGCGGGGCATCGGCTACCGGCGCGCGCAGGTGGTTGCCGCGCACCTCTTCGATGTCGAACAGCACCATGAAAAGGCCCGAGCCGATCCAAAGCAGCACCTGCGCACCGATCACGGCGCCCAGCCAAAAGTGCACCTGGCGCAGGCGACGTTGGACAAGACCTCGGGTCAGCATCATCGCTTAGTCTCCGAACACGCGGGCGAAAATCGTCTCCACATTCTTGGTGTGGTAACCCATATCGAACAGCTCTTCGAGTTGAGAATACGAAAGCGCTCCGCACACGTCATCGTCCGCCTTCAGAAGGTCGAGGAAGTGCGCGCCTTCGTCCCACACCCGCATCGCGTTGCGCTGAACGAGGCGGTAGGCGTTCTCACGGCTCACACCGGCCTGGGTGAGGGCGAGGAGGACCCGCTGGGAGAAGACGAGACCGGCGAGCTGGTCTAGGTTCTTCTGCATACGGTCTTCATTGACCACCAGCTTTTCCACCACACCCGCAAGGCGATGCAGCGCGAAGTCGAGGTGCGTGGTCGCGTCAGGCCCAATGCCCCGCTCCACCGACGAATGGCTGATGTCCCGCTCATGCCACAGCGCGACATTCTCCATCGCAGGCACAACGCCGGAGCGAACAAGGCGGGCAAGGCCCGTCAGGTTCTCGGTCAGCACCGGGTTGCGCTTGTGCGGCATTGCTGACGAGCCCTTTTGGCCCTTGGCGAAAAATTCCTCCGCCTCAAGAACTTCCGTCCGCTGAAGATGCCGAATTTCCGTCGCGAGGCGCTCAATCGACGATGCGATCACGCCAAGCGTGGCGAAGTAGGCGGCGTGGCGGTCGCGCGGGATCACCTGGGTCGAAACCGGCTCAGGCTTGAGGCCCAGCTTCTCCGCGACATACGCCTCGACCGAAGGATCAACGTTAGCGAAGGTGCCCACCGCGCCGGAGAGGGCGCAGGTGGCGATCTCTTCGCGAGCAGTCTTGAGGCGCGTCATGCAGCGATCGAACTCAGCATAGAAGCCTGCGAGCTTCACGCCGAACGTCGTCGGCTCCGCATGGATACCGTGGCTGCGCCCGATGGTGATGGTGTGCTTCTGCTCCATCGCGCGAGTCTTCAGTGCGCTGAGCACCCGGTCCAGGCCTTCGATCAGCATGTCCGTCGCGCGGGTCAGTTGTACAGCGAACTGGGTGTCGAGCACGTCGGAGCTGGTCAGACCCTGATGCACGAACCGCGCATCCTCGCCAACGAACTCGGCAAGGTGGGTGAGGAAGGCGATGACGTCGTGCTTTGTCTCAGCCTCGATCTCGTGGATGCGCTCCACCGAAAACTCAGCCTGCGAACCTTTTTCCCAAATCGTCTTCGCCGCGCTTTCAGGCACCACGCCGAGCGGCACCATGGCTTCGGCGGCGTAGGCTTCGATCTCAAACCAGATGCGGTACTTGGAAGCGTCGCTCCACAGGTCAATCATCGCAGGGCGGGCATAGCGCGGGATCATAGCGGATCAGTCCTTGTCTTCGCCGGGGGGCGCTTGCAGAATTACGGCGTCGCCGTGAACCCAAAGAGCCTGACGATCAAGACCCACTACGATTGCATGAAATGCCCGGCCTATTGCTGCTCATACCAGCATATCCCGGTGACAGGTGATGACGTGAAGCGTCTCGCGAAACACTTCGGCATGGAGAGTGCCGAGGCGAAGAAGAAGTTCACGAAGAAGGGTGACGAGGAAAATCCCCGCGTGATGCGCCACAAGGCGGATGAGCACTACGGGACGGTCTGCCGTTTCCTCGACTCAGAGACGCGGGGCTGCACGATCTACCACGCCCGGCCGGAGATCTGCCGCGACTTTCCGAACAGGAAGCGCTGCGGCTACTACGAATTCCTGCTCCATGAACGGGAGACTCAGGAAGACGAAGAGTGGATCTCCACCACCGGGAACGTCAGGTAGCCTGTCAGGCCCTAGCGGCGGTGATTGCGCCAGTCATCGAGGCGAGCGATGGCCACATAGAGCCCGGCCATTATTGCGATGGCGCCGGCGCCGATGACGACAGCATCGTAGGCCTCGTCCCCATCAAAACGGCTGACGAATAAGTCGTCAGAGGGCTGCTCGATCGTTTCTTCCGTCTCAGGCGTTTCGTCTGGAACGGGGACGTCGTTCGTTTCCTCACCCTCAGTTTCTGACGTTTCTTCGGGGGTCGTCTCTCCGTCTTCGGTAGGTTCTTCACCGCTGTCTTCGCCGGTTTCTGCCTCTGTCTCTGCGGGATCCGAAGTCTCGGTGGTCTCTGCTGGCTCTTCGTCGGCGGTGGTGTCCTCGGCCTGATCGCCGCCACCTGCTACGGTCGCCGCAATGGCCGCGGTGCCTGCAGCTGCGCCCGCGCCCGCGCCGCCCATAGTGCGCGACTCGCCAAGGTTTCCGCGGCGGCTGGAATTCTCCTCGACGGGCAGTCCGCGAACATCATCCTCGGGGCCAGCATCTTCGTTGTAGCCGTCCAAAAAGAGTGCGCGCTCCGCCTCACGCCTGCGCGCAAGTCCGGCGACCACTTTCCCGCCCGCCTTGTTCCACATCAGCATGGCGTCGGCTGCACCGGGATAATCGCGAGCGTTCAGACGGCGTATGAACGTGGAATTGCGCATCGCCGTGGGGCCGATATTGAACGTGATCGAGACCAGGGCGTCGAACATGTTTTGGCTGATCTCGACCTTCACGGCCGATTCGACAGCGTCCTCGAAGGGCCTCAAATCGCTCTGTAAAATCCGCTCGGCTTCTTGCTCGGTGATCTCCATCCCGGGGATCACCTCAGGCTGACCAGCCTTCGCCGTATGGCCGTAGCCGATGGTCCAGATACCCACGATATCCTGGTAGGCTTCGAGTTCTAACCCCTCGAATTCCTTGATCAGATCAAGTCCTCGTTGACCGATACGCATGCCTAACCCCCGCCGTTCCTCCACGGCTTTGTATAACCTTAACACAAGATAGAGGGGGGGCCAGCTTTTCCGCTTAACGAAGTCTGAAGGCCTTTGCTCCAGAAAGCCCTCGGGAAATGTGCGCGGTTGTCCTGACGGGGCAGCATCGTTAATGCGGGCGCGGAACCCCTGGGGCACGGGGGGCGTAGTAGTGATGTTGGAGGCGGCCATGCCCGTCATGGAGCAAGACAATTACCGCCCATCGGCAGATGAGCCGTTCATGAATGAGCGGCAGACCGAGTATTTTCGAAAGAAACTGCTCGATTGGAAAGCCGATATTCTGGAGCAGAGCCGGGCGACAATTGGTCAAATGCAGGATGCAACCTTGCACGCACCTGATGCTGTCGATCGAGCCTCTTCAGAGACCGATCACGCGCTCGAACTGCGGACACGGGATCGCCAGCGCAAATTGATCTCGAAGATCGACGCGGCCCTGCGCCGTATCGATGAGGGGGAGTATGGGTATTGCGCGGAGACGGGGGAGCCGATTGCGCTTCAGCGTCTCGAAGCGCGGCCGACGGCAACCCTCTCGCTTGAAGCGCAGGAGCGTCACGAACGTCGCGAGAAGGTTCATCGTGACGACTAAAGGTTCGCGGGATTAGGGGGCGGCCGCTGGGGCCGACCATTCCGCTTGGATGGAGGAGTAGCCGTGAAGTTTTTTGATGTGCGGTCCTGGGCCGTTCTGTGTGCAGCCGCGCTATTGGCTGCTTGTTCATCGGTCCCTGAAGCGCCGAAAACCGGCGTTAAAGGCGGCAGCATCGCCTCGCGCGATTTCCCCGACTATGTGATCGGACCGTACGACGATCTGCAGATCTTCGTTTGGCGTGCACCTGAGCTCTCTTCGCAGGTCTCCGTCCGCCCCGATGGTCGCATCTCGACGCCGCTGGTGGAAGACATGATTGCCGCCGGCAAGTCGCCGACCCAGCTCTCGAAAGATCTTGAGCGCTCGCTGACCAGCTATGTTCGCAACCCTGAAGTGACGGTGATCGTCGGCGGGTTCTCGTCCACCGTTGACCAGCAAGTCCGCGTGCTTGGCGAAGCGGCTCGTCCGTCGGCTATCCCTTACCAAGTCGGCATGACCACGCTGGACGTGATGATTGCTGTTGGCGGTCTGACCGAGTTCGCTGCGGGCAACCGTGCGAAGCTCATTCGCGGTCGCGGTGCGGACAAGAAAACCTACCGCGTGCGATTGGGCGATCTGATGCGCAACGGTGACGTCTCTGCGGATGTGCCGATCCAGCCCGGCGACGTGATCCTGATCCCAGAATCGATCTTCTAATCACCGCTTAGGCGGGGAAGTGAATGATCTTCATGACAAGGGGTGTGCTGCTATGGGCCTGAAATCGAAGCTGTTTGCGGCCACCGCAGCACCCCTGGCGCTCGGCTTTGCCCCGGCCTTGGCCCAGCTGGGCAACACAGGTCCGGTCCCTCAGATCGACTCAGCGGCGCTAAACGGTGCGAATGAGCTCAACTCGTGGACCACGTCGGTTTTCCTGAACACGACGGACAACTTTGCCCGCACGGTTGAGGGCGATTTCACGCGCCTCTTCATCAACCCCGACGGCTCCTTTCTGAGCGAGCTGGCAATCATTCCGCTGCCCGAAGGCGGTTTCACGATCGGTGAGCAGCTGGTCGAAGATACGGTTCCACTCGAACCATTCAGCAAGGCCTTCACCACGCTCACGTTCGACGGGTTGAGCCTCGTGGATCGTCGTCGGTACGGCGGTATTCTCCGTGGCCGCCTTCGTGTGGGTGCTTACTTCAACGAAGACACGATCAACGATGTCTTCGCCGACGAGATCAACTCCAACCTGCCGCAATCCGCGATCGACGCTGGCGCGACGCCGACGGTCGGCGATCCGGGCGGCCGGCAGTTCTTCGTGGACCCCAGCATTTCCGGGCTCTTCGATGTCGACCTTCTCGGCGATATTGTAGGCCTCGAAGTTGGCGGCTTTGCCATTGAGCAGAACCGCTTGATCGGCGGTCAGCTGCAGGCGCAACAGCCAGGCCAGGATATCAACGAAGTGATCCTCGGCGGCGTCTTCGTCAGTCCAGTTGCGGTATTTGAGCTTCCGAAGGAGCAAGCGATCGAGCTTCGGGCGCGGCACTCCGCCGTTCGGGTGATCGATCAGTTTGAAAACACCGCTGTGCGGCAGATCCGTGAGGTCGCTGACAGCACGAGCAACGAGGTCTCAGCGACCTATGCGACAGGGGATCTGTTCGGCGGCCTTGATTTCGAGCTCCAGACGTTCGCCCGTCGTCTTGTCGAAGAGGGAACGGAGACTGATCCAGAGCAGGAGCTGGAGCAGGCCTCGGCCTCATTCGGCGCCAGCATCCCGGTCACAGGCGACTTCGCCCTGACAGGCGTCTTCGGCTACGACGATATCACGCTCGATACCGAACCGTCTCCCATTCTTGACGACATGGGCCTCCCAGTTGCTGATGCCCGCTCAGAGGATCTTTCGGGGACGTTCTTCAGCGGCGGTTTCGACTACAGCCCGACCCGGAACGCGCGCATCGCGCTCAGCATCGGTCAGCGTTTCCAGGGCCGTTTGATCCAAGGGAACGTTAGGCTACCGCTGACGGCCCGGGTGAGCTTCGCGGCATCAGCCACGCGAAATGTCACTACGGGATCGCAAGCGATCCAGGATGAGCTGCAGCAGTTCAATGTGCAGTCGGTCCAATTCATCGACAGCCTGCGGCGGACCAACCGGAACCTCTCTGACCGCTCACTGGCGCGGACCCAGTACGCAACGAACCAGGGCTTCACAGCGACGGGCCGGACGATTTTTGGTGTCCAACGGCTCAGCCAGTATCGGGCTTCGCTGCAGGGTGCTTATGCGCGCACAAGCTGGACCCTCGGCGGTGCCGCAGTTCTTTTTGATGATCCGGAAGAAGGTGAAACACGCCGGTTCAACCCGTTTGCGGGCCAGTACAGCTCCTTCGCGTCAGTGACCCGCCGGATGAGCCGCCGGTTCACAGTCTCTGCATCAGGCCAGACGCTGATCCTCGATGCTGCCGGAGAACAGCAAGGTGGCGGCGCTTTCGCTCAGGACTTCGACAGCATCCTGGATCAATTCTACACACTGCAATTCAACTACACGATTAATCGCGACTGGGGTTTAGCCTTTGGATACACGCACTTGCGGCGTGATGTGCAGGGGCGCGAAGAAGCTGACGTCCAATCCCTGTTCGGTGGCAGCTTTTTTGAATACCGTGAGAACCAGCTGCGTGGGGGCGTACAGTTCGTGTTCTGATTTGGGAGTGACCATGCTTATGGCGCTGTCTTCTGATCTGGCTGCGCCTTTCGCCTCGGTGCGTGAGCAGGGATTCCTTTTCAAGACCGTCGCTTTGAAGCGCGGGGTGACGGCACTTCATCGCGCATGGCGGGCGCACACGCTTCCTCTGGTGTTTGAAGGCCCTGAAGGTCTCGGCAAAAAAGAGATGGTCTCAGCTTGGCTGCGCCATCAGCCCCAAAAGTCGATCAAAGCTGCCCGGATTTCAGCCGCGGAGCTGTCCCAGCGCGACCTATGCGCGGCGTTGCTCGAAGCGTTTGGTCAGCGCCCTGCTTCGGGTGCATCGACTGAGGGGGCCCTCGCGGACTTTCTGGAAGACTGTCTTTTCTCGGGACGGCCTGGGTTTGTGCTGATCAGTGATCTGCACCTTGCCTCGGGCGATCTCTGGCCTGAGTTGGAACGGCTCACCATGCCGCGGATGCGCGGGGGTATTGGCCTGCCGCTGGTTGTGACGACGGCGCGGGCTCCGCGCGGCACGAAGCCGTTTCAGTTGCCGGCCATGTCTCTGTCGGAAGTCGAGCGGTTTACCCGATCGGTTCTCGAGGCCGCGGGTGTCGACCAGTTCGAGCTGGAGCAGGGGTTTTGCGAAGCGCTCTTCGAGGCTTCAGGCGGCCGCCCTGGAAGCCTTGGCCCGCTCATCGATGAGGCGTTTGCGGAAGCCAAGGACGCTCTGGCTGAAACAGAAGAGCCGGCGAAGGAGGAGGTTTCCAAGCCGTCCGCCCCTTCACCGAAGGACATCGAGGACGCTCTCCAAGTCCTTGCGCAGGCTGGCGACGCCGACCCAGCGCCAAAGAAAGAGGCGCGGCGGCCGCGGAGCTATCCGAAGATCGCTGTCGGATCGGCTGCCACGGAGAAGCTCGCCCCAGCCAACGATCCGCGGTCTCAGGTGGCACCGAAGATCGCCAAGGACCTGGAAGCGGTCGCTACAGAGATCGCAGGCCTGCAAGGCCATCTCATCGTCGTGCGCGATCAGGCTGAGGCGCTCGAGAGCCGTTTGGACGAACGGAAGCGGCGGCGTGAAGAAGCCGCGCAGGCTTTCCTGGCGACGCTCAACGGAGCCTGACATCTTCGCTTACTGCGGTGTGATTGCTGCTAGAAGTGGCTGTTAACCTCTGTTAACCACCGGAAGTGAGGTGTTCTGGGGACTTCCGATGGTTCGTATTTTTCTTCCGCTCATCATGGCCGTTGTGGCCTTTTTGGGGCCTTGGCTGCCGTCAGGAGATGGCGCGTTCATGGGGTCCGACTCGGCCAATGCGACGATAGACTGTTTCCTTGATCTTGAATTGTCAGTCACCGGAGCCTGCGCACCCGCTGGCAGCAATTTGGGTCAGCAGCTGGTTGGCTACACCGTTCTTGGCGGCGCCGCGGCCGCCGTCTTATCGATTGTGGGTCTGCTGCCGTTCATTGGCCGACTGACGAGCATCGGCGTCATTGGTGCTGGAGCGGTCGGGGTCGTGGCGTCGGTGATGGCGCTCCTCGCGCTGACAGGTCCGAATGCGCTGGGCTTCACCGACATTGGCTGGGGCGCTTACGCTACCCTCGCGGTCGGCCTGATCACGATGTGGTCCGGCCTCGACGGCATGCGCCACGGCAACGAGTAGCCGCCGCAGCGCGGGTAGCTGCCGCCTATCGCCAGGTGGCGATGGGCGGGAGACTTGAGAGGATCGACTTCACGTTGCCGCCCGTCTTGAGGCCGAACGTCGTTCCGCGATCGTAGAGCAAGTTGTATTCGGCATAACGGCCGCGGCGGAACATCTGTTCCTCGCGGTCTTCGTCCGTCCAGTCCTGCTCCATCCGTTTGCCAACCAGGGCAGGGTAGCTCTCCAGGAAGTTCTCACCGACGGCCTTGGTGAACGCAAAATCCGCTTCCCAGTCGCCGGTGTTGAGGTGGTCATAGAAGATGCCGCCCACGCCCCGCGGTTCATCGCGGTGGGGCAGCCAGAAATACTCGTCGCACCACTTCTTAAACGCGGGGTAGTCGCCGGCGGAGCTGGCACCGCAGGCTTCTTCCATCGCTTGGTGGAAGGCGATCGTGTCGTCGTGGTCGTCGGTCCGGTAACGGTCCAGCATCGGGTTGAGGTCGCCGCCACCGCCGAACCATTGCTTCGTCGTGACGACCATCCGGGTGTTCATATGCGCTGACGGCGCGTGGGGGTTGCGGGTGTGGCAGATCAGGCTGACGCCGCACGCCCAGAATCGGGGGTCTTCCTCTGCGCCAGGGATTTGCTTGCGGAACTCCGGCGAGAATTCGCCGAAAACCTCCGAGAAGTGCACGCCGGCTTTCTCAAAGACTCGGCCGTGCATCAGAGCCATCCGGCCGCCGCCTTCTTTCTCTCCGCGCTCCCACTCCTCAAAGTCGAAGCGTCCAGGCTGCATGTCTTGATAGACATCGGACTCTGCACGGTCCTCCAACCGCTCAAACGCGGAGGTCAGTTTCTCCTGAAGGGTACGGAACCAAACACGGGCGGTGGCTTTTTGCTCATCAAGACTACGCATAGGGACAAGTTAGTGCCCGGAACCGCTGGGCAAGCTTTGATCGTGATCAACTGAAGCGATCAAGCTGTCGCGAGGCTTCGGCGAGAACGATGGCCCCGGCGACGCTCACGTTGAGGCTGCGGGCCTTCGGGGAAAGGGGGATTCGGATCCGCGCGTCGGCGGCGTCGTGGATTTCGGCTGGCACCCCAGCACTCTCCATTCCGAGCAATAGGATATCGCTATCGTCGAAATCGAAGGCGTGGTGGGCGGTTTCCCCCCTGGTGGTCAGCAGCACAACGCGTCCGTCGATGGCTCCTGTGAAGTTATCCCAATCACGGTGTCTCGTCAGAACCGCTTGATAATCCAAAGCAACCTTGCGGATGTCGCGTTCACGCCAAGGAAATCCGCAGGGCTCAATGACGTGAACTTCCGCATCGAAGCATGCGGCGATCCTAGTTGCGGCTCCTAAATTCTGTGCAATTTCCGGCTGGTATAGCGCGAGGCTTGGCATTCGCTGCGACCCTTGGGCCCATCGACTTTTAACGGGCCGGGAGGCACCTCCAGCCTAGACGTGGCCATCGGCGCTCCCTATAGGCGCCGGGTTCAAAATGAGGAAGGTAGCTCACTCCACCATGAGTTCAACGTCCCAAACCAACGACAACGGGCTTCCGGGCGACTGGGTCACCTCGGAAGAGCCTACGAAGCGCGACTTCATCCACCTTCTTGCGGGCGGCATGACCGCGGCGGCCGGTGCAGGCGTTCTGATCCCGCTTGTGGGTCAGTTGGCCCCTGACGCAGCTGTCCGCGCCTTGGCCACCAAGGAAGCCAGCCTCGAAGGCATCGAGCCGGGCATGGCGATCAAGACGTTCTGGCAGGGCAAGCCCGTATTCATCCGTCGCCTGACGACGGAAGAGCAGGCGGTCGATGCCGACACCCCGCTCGCGCAGCTGAAAGACAAAGACGCGCGCAACGACAACACGGGCACCGCTGAAGCCACCCTCGAAAACCGTGCGCAGCGTGGTGAGTATGTGATTGTGACCGGCGTCTGCACCCACTTGGGCTGTGTGCCTCTTGGCACCGCTGCTGGCGAGAACCGCGGTGACTATGGCGGCTGGTTCTGCCCTTGCCACGGCAGCCACTACGATTCGCTGGGCCGCATTCGTAAAGGTCCAGCACCTGAGAACCTTCCGGTTCCTCCAGTTGAGTTCCTCAGCGACACACAAATTCGGTTAGGGTAGGCGTACATGGCACACGAAAGCACATACAACCCACAAACAGGCGTTGAGAAATGGATTGACGATCGGATGCCGATCGTCCGTTTGGGTTACGACAGCTTTGTCGACTTCCCGACGCCGAAGAACCTGAACTACTGGTACACGTTCGGTGGCATTCTCGCTGTCATGCTGATGGTGCAGATCGTCACCGGCGTGATCCTGGCGATGCACTACACCGCTCACGTCGATTACGCCTTCGCCTCGGTCGAGCACATCATGCGCGACGTGAACTACGGCTGGATGATGCGCTACGCACACGCCAACGGCGCGTCGATGTTCTTCCTCGCCGTGTATCTGCACATCGCACGCGGCCTCTACTACGGCTCCTACAAGGAACCCCGCGAGATCCTTTGGATCCTCGGTGTGGTCATCTTCTTCCTGATGATGGGCACGGCGTTCATGGGCTACGTTCTGCCTTGGGGTCAGATGAGCCTTTGGGGCGCGACCGTGATCACCTCGCTGGCGTCAGCGGTTCCGGTGATTGGGGATCCGATCAAAACGCTGCTGTGGGGCGGCTTCGCGGTGGATAACCCAACGCTCAACCGCTTCTACGCGCTGCACTATCTGATGCCGTTCCTGATTGCGG
>JBCCTF010000020.1:0-33098 GCA_039198765.1 Pseudomonadota bacterium | reverse complement strand
GCGATCAAAGAGATGCGGCGGCTGATCGCCGATGCCCGCACGGGGATGCTGCTCTAGCATGCAGGCGCAGTACGGATTGTTCGTCGGCCTCGCTATTGGCATCGCGTTATCGAGCCAGGGGGCGATCAACGGCCGGCTAGCCAGCCATGTCAGCGGCGCGTTGCCCGCGGCCGTGGTCAGCTTTTCCGTCGGCCTCCTCGCGCTCCTCGCGGTGACGGTGCTGCTGCGCCAGCCGTTGCCCACCGCTTCGGGCCTGCAGGCGGCGCCCTGGTGGGCGCTCATCGGCGGCATGCTCGGCGCGATGGCGGTAACGGGCGCTGCGTTCTTCGTGCCGCAAATTGGCGTCGCCACCTGGGTCGCAGCGATCATCGCGGGGCAGTTGATCGGCGCCTTGGTGCTTGATCACTTCGGATGGCTCGGCGTGCAGGTGCGACCGGTGAACCTCGTGAGGGCAGCAGGGGTTGTCTGCCTCGCGGCAGGGGTCATCTTAATCCAACGGGGTGGCAAATGATCATCGGCATTGGCTCAGACCTGATCGACATCAGGCGGATTGAGAAAACCCTCGAGAAGCACGGCGAACGGTTCACCCATCGCTGCTTCACCGAGATTGAGCGCGCCAAATCCGACCGCCGTCGCAACCGAGCCGCAAGCTACGCCAAGCGTTTCGCGGCTAAAGAGGCGCTTTCCAAGGCCTTGGGCACTGGGCTGAGCCAAGGGGTCTTCTGGCGCGATATGGGGGTCGTGAACCT
Organism: Pseudomonadota bacterium; assembly: GCA_039198765.1. Lineage (GTDB taxonomy): Bacteria > Pseudomonadota > Alphaproteobacteria > Caulobacterales > Parvularculaceae > Parvularcula. The sequence goes on along the minus strand of JBCCTF010000020.1, from coordinate 32,349 downwards.
GCCGTCCGGCAAGCCGACCTTCGCTTTGACAGGCGGAGCCAAGGAAAAATGCGATGCCCTGACGCCGCCGGGACACGAAATTGAAATCCACTTGACCATTACTGACGACTTCCCGCTGGCGCAGGCATTCGTCATCCTCTACGCGGTGCGACGTGGGACGTAAGGGATACACGTTATGATTGACGGGCAAGAGCAGTCGAACAACGCCGTCGTGGACGAGGCCTTGGATGTCGCCAAGACCGTGGCGATCGCCGTGGGCATCACGCTGTTCATTCGGTTCTTCTTTATCCAGCCCTTCAACATCCCGTCCGCATCGATGGAACCGACGCTCATGACGGGCGACTTCATCCTCGTGGACAAGATCGACTACGGCTACTCCCGCGCATCGCTCATCTGGCCGCTGACCCGCGCGCCTGTGGGCGGTCGTATGTTCTCGGACATGCCGGATCGCGGCGAAGTGGCGGTCTTCAAGAACGCCCGCGACAAGAACAAAGACTACATCAAGCGCATCATGGGCCTGCCTGGCGACAAGGTGCAGGTGATCGACGGCCTCGTTTACGTGAACGGCCAAGCTGTTGAGCGTGAGATGATTGAAGACCCTGAGTTCACGTGCACCAACCCCCGGCGCAGCGCTCGGCAGTATTATGAGACCTTGCCCGATGGACCTCGCTACCTGGTTCAGGAGTGCGATGGCGACGACGGTCCTTACGATGACACCGCGCCGCTGACGGTGCCTGAGGGCTACTACTTCGCGATGGGCGACAACCGCGACCGGTCAGCCGACAGCCGTTCTGCGACCGTGCGTTTTATCCCTCATGACCAACTGGTGGGCCGCGCCCGCCGCGTCGCGTTCTCGATCGACGGTAAGCGGGCCAAGTTCTGGGAAGTGTGGAAGTGGCCGTTTGCCATCCGCTACAGCCGCATCGGCGACAAGGTGGAGTGATGGCCTCACGCGAGGCGCCGCTCTCCACCGTTGAAGGCAAGATCGGCTACACGTTTACAAACAAAGAGCTGCTCGAGCGCGCGTTGACGCACTCGAGCCTTTCCTCCGCCAACACGCGCGATCTGGAGCGGCTGGAGTTCCTGGGCGACCGCGTCTTGGGGCTGATGACCGCCGAAGCCCTCTGGCGGCGTTATCCTGAGATGAGCGAAGGTGACCTCGCACCCCGGCTCAACCAGTTGGTTCGGAAAGAGACGTGCGCGGATGCGGCCCGGCATTTCGACCTCGGCCCGGCGCTTCGGCTGTCCGCGGGCGAAGAGAAGAATGGCGGGCGCGAACGCAACGCGATCCTCGGCGATGTGATGGAGGCGCTGCTCGGCGCGCTTTATATCGACGGCGGGTTGGCAGCGGCTCAAGGGATCTACGATGCCTTCTGGGGCGAGCGGTTCGACGACATCGCGGACCAGCACCGTGATCCAAAGACGGCCCTCCAGGAATGGGCGCAGGCCGAGGGCCACGGCACGCCGATCTATAAAGACGTCGGCCGGACGGGCCTCGATCACGCACCTGTGTTCACCGTCGAGGTTCGCGCAGGCAAGCTGAGCGCGGAGCGTGGGCAGGGCACATCTAAGCGCGAGGCCCACGCTGAAGCGGCTTCTAAGCTTCTCCGCCGAGAGAGAGTCTGGGACGCCAACTGAGCGGATTTATCCTGCAAGTGTCCGGACGAAGTGCTGGCACTTCTGTGACAGTTTGCTAGTTTATCCTGGTAGGGCAGGCAGTTGAACGATGGCCGATCAAGGCACCGAAAACGAACCGCAACGCTGCGGCGTCGTCGCCGTTCTGGGCGCGCCGAACGCGGGAAAATCGACCTTCGTGAACAAAATGGTCGGCGCGAAAGTGTCGATCGTCACGCACAAGGTTCAGACGACCCGCGCCCGCACCCGCGGCGTGGCGATGCACGGCGAAACGCAGATTGTCTACGTCGACACGCCTGGGATTTTTCAAGCCAAGCGCAATCTCGACAAGGCGATGGTGACCGCCGCTTGGGACGCTCTCGCAGGCTCCGACGTGGTTCTGTTGATCGTTGATGCGCCGGCCTATCTCGCCACGATGAACGAGGAAGCGAGCCCGGCGGCGTTCCGGTCTGCTGAAGATACCGACCGCGTGATCGCCTCGCTGAAACAGACCGGAACGAAAGCCGTCCTGGTGCTGAATAAAATTGACCGAATGCCTCGCCCACCGCTGCTTAGGCTGGTCAAAGTGCTCAATGACGAAGACATCTTTACAGAGACGTTCATGATCTCTGCGAAAAAAGCGCGGGGTACAGACGATCTTCAAAAATGGCTGATCAGCCAAATGCCTGAAGGACCTCATCTGTACCCAGAGGATCAGCTTTCTGATATCAACGATCGGATGATGGCGGCGGAGATCACCCGTGAAAAACTGTTCCTGCGCCTGCACGAGGAGCTGCCTTACAGCCTGACCGTCGAGACGGACCGTTGGGAGCGTACGGGCCGCGGCGAATTGCGGCTGGAGCAGACGATCTATGTCGATCGCGATAGCCAGAAAAAGCTCGCGCTCGGCTATAAAGGCCGCACCATCGCGGCCGTTGGCAAGTCCTCTCGCGAGGAAATGCAGGAGCTGTTCGGCGAGACCGTGCATCTGTTCCTGTACGTGAAGGTGCGCGAGGGTTGGGCCGATGATAAAGAGCGTCTACGGAACATGGGCCTCGAGGTCTAACCCTTGGATTGGCGCGACGAAGCCATTGTGCTCGCCAACCGGGCACAGGGCGAAAACCACAGTCTGCTGACAGTCTTCACGAAAGAGCGCGGCAAGGTCAGTGCCTTGGTCTATGGCGGCCAGGGCAAGGCAAAAGCTCCGCGTCTTCAGTGCGGGAACGGTCTCGATGTCCGTTGGCGCGGCAAAACCCCCGACAGCCTCGGCAACTTTGAGATCGATCTGATCGAACCCCGCGCCTCCCTCCTGTTCGGTGACGGCAAAGCCCTCAGCGCGATGATCGCGACGGCGGAGCTGCTCCTCCATGTTTTGCCCGAGGGTGAGGCGGTGCCCGGTCTTTACGAAGCAACCTGCGTTCTGTTCGATACGTTCGGTGAACGGAAGATTTGGCCTATCGTTTTGGCGAAGTGGGAGCTGGGCCTCCTCGCAGCCCTGGGCGGTGGCCTCACCCTCGACCGCTGTGTGGCGACGGATACCTTGCTGGAAGACGGGGCGGAGCTTTGTTTCGTCTCGCCGAAGTCAGGCGGTGCGGTGAGCTATGAGGCTGGCCTTCCGTACAAGGATAAGTTGTTTCCGCTTCCGCCGTTTCTCATCGGCATGGGCGAGCCTACCGAGGGCGACGTCACCGCCGCGTTGAAGCTCACCAGCCACTTCCTTGCCGAACGGCTGCTCCATCCCATCGGCCGGACCCTTCCTGAGGCACGCGAGAACCTGCCTTTACGCTTGTAATTCCACGGCTTTCACCCTCTCACTGTGATCACGTGCAACAGCTTTCAATCTGCGCTAGGGGAGGCGGCCATGTTGCAAATCGGCCCGCATAAGGTGGACACGCGCGTGCTTCTCGCGCCGATGTCGGGGATCAGTGACCTGCCCTTTAGGCGGCAGGCGCAGGCGCTCGGCTGCCGCTATGTCGTCTCGGAAATGGTGGCCAGCCAAGAGCTGGCCCAGGCGCGTCCCGACGTGGTGCTGCGCGCGGCGATGCAGGACGACGGGCTGAAGGTGATGCAGCTCGCCGGTCGCGAGGCAGAATGGATGGCCCGCGGCGCGAAGCTCGCAGAAGAGATGGGCGCCGATATCATCGACATCAACATGGGCTGCCCCGCGCGCAAGGTGACCGGCCTGTTGTCGGGTTCGGCGCTGATGCGTGATCTCGACCACGCGGAAGAATTGATTCACGCGACGATCAGCGGAACGTCGAAACCTGTCACGCTGAAAATGCGGCTCGGCTGGGATTGGAACAGTCTGAACGCTGACGACCTCGCCCAGCGCGCGCAGACGGCGGGCGTCACGATGCTCACCGTGCACGGACGAACGCGCTGCGATTTCTACAAAGGTACGGCCAACTGGAAAGCTGTCCGCCGGGTGAAAGACGCGACGGACCTGCCATTCGTTGTGAACGGCGACATCAGGACAGCGGACGACGCGCGCACGGCGCTTGAGCAATCGGGTGCAGATGCCGTGATGCTCGGCCGGGCGGCGGTGGGCAGGCCTTGGCTGGCGACGGCGATGGATGCTGCGCTTCGCGAGGGTGGCGAGGTGGATGTTCCCCCGTTTGCTGACCGTGGGCGCTGGGCGATTGAGCACTATGCGGCAACGGTCGCGCATTATCGCGACGGACACGGACAATCGGCAGAGGCAGGCGAAGATCTCGGTGTCCGAATGGCAAGGAAGCACCTCGCGGCGCTGATCGACCACACGGAAGAATTCCCGGACGAGGTCAAGGGTCCGGCTAAGAAGGCCATCTGTACAGCGACGAATCCTGCGACAGTCCGCGACCACCTTGCCTCGCTCTTTGGCCTTGATGGTGCGAGGGCGGCTGCATGAGTTCACCGCCTGGACGCCCCAATCGTCTGGCACAGGTCGCGGGCGTCGTGCTCGCGGTGGGGGCAGCTCTGGTTGGTGCTGCAGCGGTCGGTTTCTTCGTCGCGGGCAACACAATTATGGAGCGTGTTGGCGGGCTACCGGTTAGTTTGCCATTGATTTTCGGTACGTTGGCTGGGGCCGGTCTCGTCCTCGCAGTTCTCGTTGTCGATCGTCTCGTCGATCTCCTCCGTACGCAGAGGCTCTCTGGCGCTAAGATGCACAGGCGTCTGGCGCTGATCCTCTCGATCGTCGCGCTGCTTCCCGCAGGGGTGGCCTTTGGTCTGACTGGTGCGCTGCTCAATGCGTTCACGGATGAAGTGTTTGTCGAGCGGATTGAGACCAATGCTTCAGTCGCGCGGAACCTTGCCAATGCCTATGCCGATAGCGTCGGTCGCCAGATGGGGTTCAACCTCCTTCTCGTGGAGCGGGACCTTAGCCGTGCCCGGCAGACAGGATTGACGCCTGAGGGCGCGCCGATTGGTTATCGCCGTGTGCTGACGGATCTGGCATCAATCTATGAATTCAGTGAGCTGACGCACCTTGATGAGAACGGCCGGGTCGTTGCGCGGGTCAGCGCCAGTGGTCTTCCGCAGCCTGATCTTCCGCCTGCTGGGCAAATTCAAGCGACGGGTGGCGAGGGTGTGCTGCGCGCCCAGTTTGGTGCGGTGAATGCGGGGACCCTCGACACCTACTTTGTCGCCTTGCCGATTGAAGGCGGGGCTCGCGGTTCGCTAATTGGCTATCGCCGCGAGAGCCCTCGCATCGCCAACGAACTGGTGGCAGTCCAGGATTTGCGCAACGAAAACCGTGTCTTGCAAGCCCGTGTCCGTGAGATTGGCTCTGTCGCTAACCTTGGCTTTCTTTTGCTGTCGATCGTTCTGCTGCTCGCTGCAGCTTGGATCGGCTTGATCGTTGCCAACGCCATTGTCGGGCCAATTAGGCGACTGGCGACGGCGGCTGAACGGGTGTCGGGCGGTGATCTTGAGAGCCGCGTTGAGGTGCGGAAGAACGATGGCGAGCTGGGCGATCTCGGCAATGCCTTCAACGATATGACCAAGCAGCTGTCCGCTCAGCGCAAGGAGCTGGTTGCAGCGAATGAGGATGCCGAAGATCGCCGCCGGTTCATCGAGACGATGCTCGGCGTGATTCCCGCGGGTGTCGTGAGCGTCAGTCGCGACGGTATGATCGGTCTTGCAAACCCCTCCGCCGCTGCGATTCTGGGCGAAGAGCCTGATGCTCTTCTCGGCCGCCGCATGGCTGATGTGATCCCGGCAATGGGGCGTATGCTGGAGACTGCTGCAGAGACGGGAGCGGGCACGCGGGAGAGTCTGGAATGGTCAAGCAGAAACGGTGTCCGCTCACTGATTATCGAGATTTCTCCGGAGATGGAGCATGGTGACGCTGTCAGCTTCGTGGTGACGATTGAAGATATCACAGAGCTTTTGACAGCGCAGCGCACGGCGGCATGGGCCGATGTTGCCCGGCGAATTGCCCACGAAATCAAGAACCCGCTGACACCGATCCAGCTTTCCGCGGAACGGCTGCGCCGCCGTTACGCCAAGAACCTTGAGGGGCGTGACCGCGAAGTCTTTGATCAGTGTACCGATACGATTGTCCGGCACGTGGGCGATATCGGGCGAATGGTGACTGAGTTCTCCAGCTTTGCGCGGATGCCTGAGCCGATCATGGCCGCGAACGATCTGCGTGAGCTCACTAAGGAAGCGCTCTTCCCATTCCCCGTCGCGAACGCAGAAATCAAATTTGTCAGCACACTGCCCGATCGTGAGGTCATGGTGCTTTGCGATGGTCGGCTCATCGTCCAGGCGCTGACCAACATGATCAAGAACGCCGTCGAGGCGATCAGCGAAGAAAGCGACCGGACTGATGGTCAGATTGAGCTAGAAGTCATGATCGAGCGCACCGGCGCGCGGGTCGAGGTTCGGGACAACGGCCGCGGCCTGCCCGACAAACTGCGCCACCGCCTGACCGAGCCTTATATGACCACGCGCGAGAAAGGGACGGGCCTAGGCCTCGCGATTGTGCGCAAGGCGATTGAGGATCACGACGGCAGTTTTGCGATTAGTGACCGTGAAGGCGGGGGCGCTGTGGCATCTCTATTCCTTCCGAGCTTGCAAACGGACGCCGAGACGGCAAATAGAGACATTTCTGCAACAGCTCCAGAAGGAGAGCCTGCGCTCCATGAGCATTGATGTCCTCATTATCGACGATGAGCCGGACATCCGGGAGCTGATTGCTGGCATTTTCGAGGACGAAGGTTTCGTCCCGCACACGGCCGCGAACAGTGATGAAGCGCTCGAGGTGGCCGCCCAGCGGCCTCCTGCGCTGGTCATCCTCGACATCTGGCTGCAGGGCTCCCGCATCGATGGACTCGGCGTCTTGGATGAGATGAAGACCCTCTATCCGACGCTGCCGATCGTGATCATCTCCGGGCACGGGACGATTGAGACAGCGATTTCGGCGATCAAGCGCGGTGCCTATGACTTCCTTGAGAAGCCGCTTTCGGCGGACCGGCTGATGCACACGGCGCGGCGGGCGCTGGAGCATGCGCAGCTGGAACGCGAGAACCTGCTCCTGAAAGAGAAAACGCGGGAGCTGACGCTGATCGGCAAAAGCCCGCAGATGGCACAGCTGCGCGGATCCATCGAGAAGCTCGCCCAGGCGCGCAGCCGGGTGCTGATCGAAGGCCCGGTTGGTGCTGGCCGTGAGTTGGTTGCGCGAACGATCCATGCGCGTTCGGACCGTTCTGACCGGCCTTTCGTCACGGTTGCTGCGGCAGCGATTGAGCCTGACCGGATGGAAGAGGCGCTGTTCGGGATCGAGGGTGAAGAAGGGCGTCCACGGACGATTGGCCTTCTAGAGCAGGCCCATGGCGGGACACTTCTCTTCTCTGAAGTTGGCGATATGCCGCTGGAAACCCAAGGCAAGATTCTTCGTGTGCTGATTGAAGAACGTTTCCGCCGGATTGGCGGGACGATGCCGGTGAACGTTGATGTCAGGATCATCTCGACATCGTCAGAGGACCTGCTTGAGGCTTCTGAGGACGGCACGTTCCGCAAGGACCTCTATCACCGCCTGTCGGTCGTCAGTGTAAAGATTCCTTCGCTCGGATCGCGCCGAGAAGACATCCCTGACCTTGCGTCGTTCTTCCTGGAGAAGCTCTCAGGCGGCAACGCTGACAGGGCGCCTAAGTTAAGTCCCGAAGCCATGGCTGCGCTGCAGGCCTATCACTGGCCAGGCAACGTGCAGCAGCTGCGCAACGTTCTGGAGAGCACGCTGATCATGGCGGGCCGGATTGAAGGCCGTGAAATCGCTGCGGAAAACCTGCCAGATGAGGTCATCGGTGCAGGCCCAGCGCTGCCTGCTGGCCCGGAGATGGAGCAGATCATCGCGCTGCCCCTGCGTGAGGCGCGGGAGCGGTTTGAGCGGGAATACCTCGTCGCGCAAATTGGCCGGTTCGGCGGCAACATCTCGCGCACCGCAGGTTTTGTGGGGATGGAGCGCTCAGCCCTCCACCGCAAACTCAAGGCCCTTGGCATCGGTGCGAAGGATGCCAAGGACAAATCAGCAGACTGATTGTTAGCTGAGGACCTCTTCCAGGAAGAGGTCGAACAGTTTGTAGCTGCGGTCGCGGGCCGTGGCGTCGAACTTCAACCCCATCTCTGGCATGTTGGCTTCGGCATTGGTGAAGGCGTGGGTGACACCGCCCATGCTGACGAGCTGCCAGTCCGCTGTGCGCTCGGTCATTTCTTCACCGAACGCTTTCAGGTCAGCGGGGCCAGCCATCGGGTCGTCAAAGCCTTGGAAGGCGATGACCTTGGGCTTGATCGGGTCGGTCGGTCCGCCCTCCATGCCGCCGACGATGGCGTGGAACGCTGCGACACCAGCCACGGGCGCATTCGTCCGTGCAAGGTCCAAAACGGAGAGGCCGCCGAAGCAGAAGCCTGCAGCGACGACTTTGGATGCGTCCACGCCCGGCTGATCCGTCAGTGCACTAAGGGCCGCGCGGAGTCGGGTCTGCAAGCTCCCCGGCCGGTCGGACGCGAGGGGCGTCATGAGCTTTTCGTTCTCTTCGTTCGAGGTGCCGAGCACGCCTTTGCCGTACACATCCCCCGCGAGGGCGATGTAGCCTTTGCCTGCAAGCATCTCGGCAAATGCGTCTTCGTGGGGCGAGCGGCCAGCCCATGCGTGGCAGATGAGGACGGCGCCCTTGGCCGGGCCGTCGGGCGTGGCGAGGATTCCTTCAAAGGTCTGTCCTTCGGTGGTCCATTCGATCTTCTGCGTCTGCGGCATGGCTCGTCTCCTTCTTATGCGTCCCGGCGTACCTTACAGCGGCGCGTAGGGTTTGAGCAGCATCACTGCCGCCATTGCGGCCGCGAGGAAAGGACCGAAACGCAGCTCAGTCGTCCCTTCGAGGCTCGCCCGCTGACCCAGCAGGACCTGCGCGCTCAAGAGGAGAAGGGCGGAGACGCTTGCGCCAAGCAGGATGAAGGGCAAGGCGAAGGGGCCGAGCCACGCGCCTGCGGCAGCGACGAGCTTCACATCACCGCCGCCGAGGCCCTCGTTCCCGCGGATAGCTTTGTAGGACGTCGCGATGAGCCAGAGGCCGCCCCCGCCCAGCGCACCGCCGATCAGCGACTGCATGAGCGATGGGCCAGCGCCCGCGGCGGCGGCGATAACGCCCAGAGCTGTGAGCGGAAGTGTCAGGGCGTCGGGCAGGAACTCCCTCTCAAAATCAATGCAGGCGAGGGCGATGAGGAAAAAAAGGAAGACCGCTGCTGCAATTCCCTCTGGGCTGAGGCCATAGGTTGACACAGCGAGAAGCGCTGCCGATACGCCGAGAAGTTCGACATAAAAGTGTCGTATACCGATCTTCGCGCCGCAGTTCGCACACTGGCCGTTCAGCTGCAGATAGCTGACGATGGGAATCAGCTGCCATGGCTTCAGGTGAACGCCGCATGATTCGCACTGAGAGGGTGGAAACGCGAGACCTTTTGGCTTCCCTTCAGGCTCCACCAGACCCCATGCGCGGGGGCCTCGGCTGATCACCACATTGAGGAAGCTGGCGATGATCGCGCCGACCATTGCGGCCGTTATGAGGATCAGCGCTGACATCGAATTGCCATCATATACAACTCATTAGTCCAATGTGCAGTTGCGCAGACAATCTGCGGTACTGTGGCCAAACTGTGACGCATGCGGACGGGTTGCAGTGCGCTCTGAGGCGTTAAAAACGACGTTACAAGAGTGACGCCAAACCGTCACAAGACTGTTGCGCTTTGCCCCTATCGGGCCCTCCCAGAAGCGGTTTCGATTCTCCGCTGTTCGTTCACTTCGTCCACGCCTTTCTGGGGGCAGTCTTATGCGAATCCAATCCGTTTCCCGTTCTGGCCTTCTGCTCGTAACGGCGCTTGCCCTCGTTGCCTGTGAAGGCAGCGGTGAAGTTCAGAACGCCGGCAATGTTGGCCCCGTCACGGTGATTGGCGGCGGCGGCCAAGACAACACCGACGTCCAGCTCAATTTCGTCGGCGCCTCCTGCCCAACGGGGACGTTTGAGAGCACGGTTGAGATCAACAACGCGGACATCACCACCTGTGTGATCGCTGGCGGCACGATCACCAACAACATCACGCTCACCTCAGACAACGCCTACGCCCTCGACGGTACGGTGTTCATTGGTGACAACCTCATCCAGAACCCGAACGGCGCGACGGCGCAGCTAACGATCGATGAAGGCACGGTGATCTTCGGCCTGAACGGCGAGGACTCACTGGTCGTCTCACCAGGCTCGCGGATTATCGCCGACGGCTCGCCCACGGCGCCGATCATCTTCACCTCCGCCTTCGACGTCGCTGACGCGGCGGACATTCCTGAAGGCAACCGCTTTGACGACGCACGCGACGCGGTCTTCGCGGCGAACGATGGCTCATCGAACGGTGTGTCCAGTGCTCGCGGCCAATGGGGTGGCTTGGTGATCAACGGCTTCGCGCCGATCAACGACTGTGATGACGCCACCCAGCCGACAGGCTCCGCCACTTGCACCAAAGACGGCGAGGGCGGCTCGGGCCTCTACGGCGGTGACAACCCGAACGACGACAGTGGCCTTCTTGAATATGTCCGTGTTCAGTATGCGGGCTTCCTCTTCTCCACCGACGATGAGCTGAATGGCATCGCGTATCAGGCGACCGGCGACGGCACGCTTTCGCGTTTCATCCAGGTGCACAACAACGCCGACGACGGCATCGAGTGGTTCGGCGGCACGGCAAACGCGACCAACGTCGTTGTGACGAACGCTGGCGATGACAGCCTCGACTGGACCGACGGCTGGCAAGGCGAGCTGCAGTTCGCTGTGGTCGTGCAGGGCGAAGGTGAAGGCAACCGCGGGATCGAAGGCGACAACCGGAACGGCGACAACGCCATCACCCCGGCATCGAACCCGACCGTGACCAACTTCACGTTCATCGGTGATCCGCTTGCTGACGGCGCTGACGATGGTGTCAAGCTCCGCCGTGGTTCGATTGGTTCGTACACGAATGGCATTATCGCGAACTTCGCTGGCCAGGGCGTGGACTACGACGCGCCTTCCGCTGGCCAGGACTCAGGTCTCCGTCCTAGCTTCGACTCGATCTTCGCAGGCAGCAACAATGGCGGCGGCGCAGATGGCGATGCTGATCCGCTGGTCACGGCTGGCACCAACAACAACGTGAACGGATCAATCACCCTGAACGGTGTGTTTGCTGGTACCAACGAAGCGGCTGTCCCTGCGTTTGCAGCGACGGGCGATACCATCCAGTCTGTGAACTACATCGGCGCGTTCGACCCGACGGTGCAGCAAATCGAAGACAGCTGGCTCGCTGGCTGGATCCTCGATGCGCCTCTGCCCAACGCTGGCGCCGTGGCGTGCCCCGATGGCACCACGAACACCGGTGAGCCTGTCCCAGGCGGCCGGACGGAAAACAACATCTGTGAGGTTCCGACCCGGATAACGGGCAACCTGACCCTGACCCGAGGCAACCTTTACACCCTCGCAGGCGCGACGTTCGTTGGCTTCGACCGAGGCCCAGACCCGCAAGCCAACCCGCTTCAGTGCGACGGTTCGGATTGTGAAGCGGGTACGCTGACGATTGAGCCTGGCGTGACGCTTTACTCCACGGGCGACGACCCGCTCGTCGTGACCCGTGGTTCGCAGCTTGTCGCCGAAGGTACAGCGGATGCGCCGATCATTCTGACGTCTCGCCAGGATGTATTCGGCCTCAACGTTGGCCGCGGCCAGTGGGGCGGCGTCGTGATCAACGGTGCTGCGCCAATCAATGATGCGGGTGCTGACTGTCTTGATCCGAGCGACAGCTTCAACTGTGAGAAGCCGGGTGAAGGCGGCTCCGGCCTCTTCGGCGGCGGCGTCCCGACGGATGACAGCGGCTCGCTCCGTTATGTCCGCGTTCAGTACGCAGGCTTCCTCTTCTCCACCGATGACGAGCTGAACGGCATCGCCTTCCAAGGCACGGGCTCCGGCACCGACGTCAACTTCGTCCAGGTGGTGGACAACGCTGACGATGGCATCGAGTGGTTCGGTGGCAGCACCAATGCCAAGTACGTCGTTGTGACAGGCGCGGGCGATGACAGCCTCGACTGGACCGACGGTTGGCAGGGTAACGTTCAGTATGCGATCGTTCTGCAACGCGGCGGCGAAGCCAACCGCGGCATCGAAGGCGACAACCGCAACGGCGACAACGCCGTAACGCCGCAGTCGAGCCCGGACATCGCCAACTTCACCTTCATCGGCCAAGCCGATGCTCAGGGTGCAGACGACGGCATCAAGCTTCGCCGCGGTACCATCGGTCGCTACGGCAACGGCATCATCACCGAGTTTGCCGGTAATGGCCTCGACTACGATGAGCCTTCCGCTGGTCAGGACAACGCCTTGCGTCCGGTTTTCGCCGCGATCGTCGTTGACGACAACGGCAGCGACGCGCTCGACAGTGCAGCCGCTGCTCTGCCGACCGCGGGTAACGTGACGGTCGACATCGACACGGTGGTCGGCCGCGACGGTGACGGCAACCTCGTCCTCTTCCCAGGTGCTGAGCTCGACACGGTCACGCCGCTTGATCCAACCACCTGGAACGAGATGGGTGAGACCTTCTTCGATGCGGCCCTTTATCTGGGTGCTGAAGATCCGACTGTTGATCCTGCGGACGCATGGATCGCCGGTTGGACTATCGATCTCAACTAAGCGCTGACGGGCTCACGAGGTTTCATCATGAAAAAACTCCACTGGATCGCGCCATCAGCTGCCCTTGCGGCAGCGATGGTCAGCGCGGGCGCCCACGCCCAAGACCCACAACCGAGCTTCGATGAGATCGAAGACACCATTACCGTGCGCGGCGCGTTCGTTCCTGACGAAAAGCGCGCCACGTCCGAAATCGCTGAGGTGCTCGACGCCGAAGCCTTCGCTCGCCAGGGCGACAGCGACATCGCAGGCGCGCTGCGCCGGGTGACGGGCCTTTCGATCATTGGCGGCCGGTTCGTCGTCGCTCGGGGCTTGAACGAGCGGTACACCAACGCGACGATCAACGGCATCCCGCTGCCATCGACGGAGCCCCTGCGCCGGACGGCACCGCTGGACATCATTCCGACCAGCATTTTGGAAAGCTCGCTCGCCCAGAAGACCTACTCTCCCGAATTGTCGGCTGAGTTTGGTGGCGCCGCGATTGATCTGCGTACGGTCTCTATCCCGGACGAGAACTTTCTCTCGATCGGCGGCAGCCTTGCCTACGACTCCGTCACAACAGGCGAAGACGGCCTGTTCTACGATGGCGGCGACACCGACTGGCTTGGTATCGACGATGGCATCCGTGACCTTCCTTCGGTGGCGGAGGACTTCATCCGTCAGGGAAGCCCGGGTTCGCTACAGCAGCAGCTGGACACCAGCTTCAACCAAAACGAGCTTCTGCTGATCACGGGCGATGAGGGCATCGCGCCGAGCGGCTCGGCCTCGGCGACCTTTGGCTATGTCTTCGTCGACAACGCTGATGTCCGTTTCGGTACGACGACTTACGTGGGCTACTCCAACCAGTGGGCGCTGCGCGATGCGTTCGAGAACCGGACCGAGGATACGGACTTCGGCTCGATCCAGGTGCGGGTGGAGAACGAGTATGAAGAGACGCGCCAGGAGGTGCAGCTCAACTCGCTCAACACGACCGGGCTTGAGCTTGCGGGCGGTGACCACACGTTCAACCTGACGACCTTCCTCCTCCGCAGCTCGCTGAAGCGCGCGCGGATTGGTACGTCGATCGACCAGGACGTGAACGAAGGCACTTTCCGGAACGAGTTCCTGGACTATGTCGAACGCCAGGTCTTCCAGACCCAGCTTGAGGGCGTCCACCTGTTCCCCGATGCAGGTGATCTCGAAGTCAGCTGGGACGTCGCGTACGGCCTTGCTGATCGCGATGCTCCCTACGAGCGGTCGATCGTCCGTTTGCAGAACGACGATACGGGCGTCTTTGAGTACTTCGAAGGTGACGCGAACCAGAACACGCTGAACTTCTCGTTCCTCGAGGATGAGACGTTCTACGCCAACGTGGATTTCGTCCTTCCGCTGAACTTTGCCGAGCGGAGCATCGATCTTAAGTGGGGTGCGGCGTACTCTGACCGTACCCGCGAGAACGTGCGCCGGGACTTCGATTTCCTCGGCCGTGCGTCCGGGGCGACCGGTGTGCCTGATGAGCTGGCGGCTTCGCGGATCGATCTGATCTACTCCGAAGACGTTTTGGGATCGAACATCATCAACCTCGAAGCCAGGGCAAACAGCTTGTTCCCTGACGCTTCCGATGCGTCGTTGGAAGTCTTCGCTGCCTATGCGATGGCCGACTTTGAGATCACGGAGTTCCTCCGTGCCTCGTTCGGCCTGCGTTATGAGGAGAGCGAGCAGCTTTCGTCGGTGTCGCTGACGGGTGACGACACGTTCAACCCGAACTTCGAAGCGCTGGATACGGATTATCTGCTCCCAGCGGTGACCCTGACCTGGAACCTTGTGGGTAACCTTCAGGTGCGCGGCGGTTACTCGCAAACAATCACACGGCCTCAGTTCCGAGAGTTAGCTGCGACGGACTTCCTCGACCCAGACCTCAACGTCACGCTGTCGGGTAACCCGTTCCTTGTGAACTCCGAGATCGACAACTTTGATCTGCGTGCGGAATGGTACTTCGGTCCAGGCCGCTTCATCACTGGCGGTCTTTTCTACAAAGACATCGAGAACCCGATCGAGCAGTTCCAAACGGGTCGTGAAGGCGGCGCCACATCGTTCCTGAACGCTCCGTCTGCGGAGATTTGGGGCCTCGAGCTTGAGGCGCAACAAACCTTCGACCTCGCTGACTGGTTCGGCACGGAGAACGATTTCTTCGCGAACCATGAGCTCTTCGTCGGTGCGAACTACACCTACTCCCAGTCGGAAGTTGGTGTGGACGGTGACATCATCACCGCTCAGGTCACGGCCGTGGACATCACGCCCCGTGTCCGTCCGGCAGAAGGTGCGATCACCGATGGCCGTCCCCTGCAGGGTCAGTCGGACCACCTAGTCAACCTGCAGCTGGGCCTCGAGAACGTAAATAACGGCGCGCGAGCCACGCTGCTCCTCAACTGGGCCGATGACCGGATCCTGTTCGCTGAAGAGCCCACCTCAGCAGGCGGCATCATCAACCCCGCGGTCCTGGAAGAGCCTCCGCTCACCCTCGACCTCGTGATGAGCAAACCGTTCGAGGTTCGCGGCGGCCAGTACACGTTCGGCCTCAAGGTGAACAACATCCTCGCCGACGACTTCCGCGCCTACCGCGAAGACGGCGAGGGCGTCGAGCTGGACTTCCTCCAATTCGACCGCGGCCGAGTGATCACCGCATCCCTACGCCGCGACTTCTAGCGTTTGGTCGGTATTCTGGTGCCCGGTGGTCATCCGTATACAGATGACCACCGAAAACAAGCGTGATTTGACAGTTAGTACGAATCGTACTAACTGCTACTCATGAAGCTAACGCAGCTGTCCTTCATCTTGATCGCGCTGGCCGTTTATGAGCCGCGGTCCGGGTATGCGCTCCGCCGAGCGTTTGTTGAGACACCGCTTGGCCGGTATTCAAGCTCTCCTGGAAGCATTTATCCAGCCCTCCGTAAGCTGACGGATGGTGGCTTCCTCAGCAAAGAGGATGATCTTTCCGCGCCTTACGAGCCGACTAAGGCTGGCTTGGATGCTCTCGAAGAATGGCTGGCGCTGCCTATTGAGCGAGAAGATGTGGAGCGGGATCTCGACACGTTGCTCCTTCGGTACTCGCTGCTTGGCCTTGCGCGGGACAGCAAGCTGACCGTTCGGTTTCTCAAACAGTTTCTCTCGGAAGTGACGGCGCACCTTGCTTCGCTGAAGGCCTTCGCTGCAAGCGAGCAGGGGCGTGCGATGCCGTTCCATAGCCGATCGGCTTTGAATGCTGGCACCAGAACCTACGAGGCGAAAGCTCAGTGGGCAGAGCATGCATTGCGCGAGGCTGAGGCACTTTTCCCATGATCGTGTCACTGAAGCTGATCGTCGTTTGGATTGCGCTCCTCGCGGGTGGCGTCCTCGGCGGCGTCCTCCTCCCATTCTCAATTCCCGGTGAAGGCGATGGTCCGTTCACGGCGGAACAGGCATTCCTACTGGTCAACTTCCTCCACGCCATCGTGCTTACTGCGCTCGCCTCGCAGGCTGCGTGGCAAGGTTCTGCCCTCGGGCTCACGGTTGCAGTCGTCTTCTTGTTCGCGCAGTCACTTTTGCTGCTCGTCGAAGCGCTTTGGTTCAACGCGTATCTCGAGGCACCCGTGGGCGCGCTGCTCCGCGCGGCAGGGCACACGGCATTCCAAGCGGCGCTGGCGGGCAGCGTTACAGCGCTCCTCTGGCGACGACGGCAGGCGCGGGCGTCATCCCAGGTGCACCTGAACCGGCTTCCGGTTGCAGCGGCGCTTTACGTCCTGTGCTACTTCGCCGGTGGCACGCTGATCGCTCTCTCGTCACCTTGGCTGCGCGACTACTACAACGTGGCGGATGATCGGAGTTCAGAGATCGCCCTCGTGCCGCTTCTGGCGTTTCAATATGCCCGCGGGATTGTCTGGGCTGGCCTGGCCTATGTCCTCGCAAGGATGCTCGGCGGCGCGGCCTGGAGCCGCGGGGTGCTCGCCGGCCTCACCTTCGGTATTCTGGCGTCGGCGTCACTTTTCTACCCAACCGCCTTCATGCCGTGGAGCGTACGGGGGGTGCATATCGTGGAGGTGCTCGCCTCCAACACGCTGTTTGGATGGGGAGCTGTCCTGATTTTTATGGGCGGACAGGCACAACGTCCTTCAAAGGATGACCCGACTGTTGAAGGGTTCGTTTCATCTCTGTCATAATGGATAAGACATCGTTCAGACTCAGCTGGATTTGACGCCCCCTTTTTTCGTGAATCCCTCGCAACCCTACCATCCCGTTACTGAAGCCTAATGGTTGTGGATTAGCGTTCTTCGGGTACGGCACTTGGTAGCCAGAGCGGGGCGACTTGGCCGGGGGGCCAGACCTCATGAGCTGGAGACGAACGTAAGGCGCGGTGGATGACGCATAGGGGAGCGCAGCAAGGGACGACCCAGAGCCGGCTGGCCGCCACGGTGGCCGCTGCACTGGCGGCTGTTTTGCTGGCGCTTTCGGGTGTGAAGCTGTTCCTGGCGTTTGTGGCGCCGCTCGATGCGGGCGGTGCGCCGGAGCGCCGGGCCGAGCGCACGGTCCAGCGGCTGAGCCCGGATTTGGGCGTCCTGCGAACCGCGGATTTGTTTGTGCAGGAGAGCGAGGCCGAGGTATTTGCCGCCGCTGAAGAGCTCCCTGAAACGACCCTCCGTCTGATCCTGAAAAGCGCGACGCCTACAGAGGGCGGGGAGAGCGGTGCGATCATCCAGACGCCTGACGGCAAGCAGGTTTACTTCCGCGAGGGCGATCAGATCGTCCGCGGTGCGACCCTGACCGAGGTGCAGACCTTTCGTGCGGTCATCACCCGCAACGGCCGACGCGAGGCACTGACCTTGAAGGACCGCCCTGAACCTGAAGGCGATGCGCTTCCCGAGATGGAGGGAATCCGCCAGCCAGCATCGCAGGCCCCTGGTCCGCGGCCTGATGAGGAGGAGAGTGATCCCGCGCTCACGTCCTTCCAGATCCCTTTGCCTCCCGATATCGACCGCCGCGGCGCCGCCGCCACCTTGCGCAATCTGGCGGGTGAGCGCCTCGACATTCTTGAAGCGCAAGGCTTCCGAGGTGATGATATTCCGTATGCGGTCAATGGTGAGATCATTTCGAGTGATCCCAGCGGCTACGCCCGCGTCTTCGAGCAAGTGCAACGGCGCGGCACGGTGATCATCACCGTGGCCCGCGACGGCCAATCCAAGAACATCCGTTTCAACACCCCGGCGCTCGCCGCGCCCGAGAGGTAGATCATGCGTCACCTGTTCCTTTCCGCCGCCATGTCTTCGGCCTTGCTCCTATCCTCTGCATACGGACAAGAAAGCCGAACGGTCCTCAACTATGAGGACGCCGACCTGCGTGCAGTGGCAAATGAAGTTGCTAACCGAACGAAGTACCAATTCGTCATTGACCCACGCCTACAAGGCCGGGTGAACATTGTCTCTCCGCAAGGCGTTGGTCTGACCCCTGACGAAATCTTCGAGGTCTTCCTCGTGACACTCCAGGTGAACAACTACACTGCTGTGCCAGCGGGCGATCGGATCTATAAGATCGTTCCGATCGATCAAGGCGGGCGAGACGCTGGCCCAGTCGGCTCCTCGTCGATCTCAGGCGGAACCGTTACACGAATTATTCCCCTACGGAACATCGATGCACGACTGACCGCCGGCTCGCTTCGCGGCATTATCGGCCAGCAGGGCAGCATTCAGGCTGTGCAGGAGTCCAACGCTCTGATCGTGGTCGACAACGCCCGTAACGTTGATCGCGTGGTGGAGGTCGTGCGGACTATCGACATCGATAAATCAATCATCCGTACCGTGACGTTGGAGAACGCCGAAGCCACCCAGGTTGCACAGACGGTATCCGAAATCGTCGGTCAGGTCGGCGGCGAGCGCGGCACCGCTGGCCGAGTGGAGGTCATTGCCAATCCTGGAACCAACCAATTGGTTTTGAAGGGTGATCCCGAGCAGATTGGCCGCTTGTTGCCAGTCATTACCGAGCTCGACACGGCAGGCCGGGTACGCGGAAACTTCGGTGCGATCTACCTGGACCACGCTGATGGGGAGGAGCTCGTCCCGATCATCACGCAGCTGATCACGGGCCAGGCGCAGCAAGTTGGCGATGCCGGAGCAGGTGGAGCCCGAGCGCGGATTGGCGGCGAGGGAACCGCACCGATCGTCACGTTCCACAAGCCGACCAACGCCATCCTGATGAACGCTTCGCCCGACATGCAGCGGACGATCCGCCAGTTGGTCGCGCAGCTCGACATCCGCCGGCCTCAGGTTCTCATTGAGGCCATCGTGGTCGAAATCGCCAATAACACAGCGCGCGAGTTGGGCGTGCAATATCTCTCCGGCGGTGACGGTATTCCGATTACAGGTGCTCAGTTCACGGACACGCGTCCGAACCTGATCAGCGCTGCTGGTTCAGCCTTCTTCCTCACCGAAGAAGATGGTGTGCGCGAGGAAACCCAAGTCCTAGACAACGGCACCACGGTCGTCCGCCAAATCGATGATGTGGATGCTGACGTTCAGGCCATCTCAGGGCAACTTGTCCAGGCAGCAATTGCGGATCTTCTTTCGTTTAATGGTTTTCTCGCGGGGTTCGGCAACGTTACTGACGACGGTGGTGTCTACGGAGTGTTGCTATCAGCCATTCAGTCCGACAGCCGGTCGAATGTTCTGTCTACGCCCTTCACGCTCACGCTGGACAATGAACCCGCCCGCCTTCAGGTGGGTCAGGAAGTGCCTGTCGTGACTGGTGAAGCGGTGGGTACGGACTTTCAGGGCGGGTTCCGCAACATCGAACGGCAAGACGTCGGCACAATTCTAGAGGTTACGCCGCAGATCAACGATGGCAACGCGGTGACGCTGAAAGTGAAGCTAGAAGTCAGCTCACTGACGGCTTTGACAGCGAACTCCGACAGCCCAATTCTGCAAAAATCATCGAGCGAACAGTCACTTGTTGCTGATAATGGCCAAACGATCGTCATCGGGGGATTGGTCGACAATGACCAACGCAACACCGAATCGAAAGTGCCCATCCTCGGCGACATTCCGCTTTTGGGCCTGCTATTCCGGGGGCAGGAGCGCTCTGAGGAAGAGTCGACGTTGATGGTGTTCATCCGTCCAACGATCATTCGGAACCCGGCTGCTGCCAATGCGGTCACGGCGAAGAAGTACGATTTTGCGCGCCAGCGACAACTCGCTGCTGAGCGTAAGAAGTCCGGTCCTTCGCGGCTTGAGCGCCTTGAAACGGAGCTGTTGGGCGTGAATGATGGTACGGTGACGGAACCGTTGGTTCCCCCGACGTCTGAGGACAATACGCTGGAGCCTCTTGAGCGATGAGCGAGAACACGCCCGATGAAACCGGAACGTCCGTGGGCGAGGCACCTCGTTTCGCCTATGCGTTCGCAAAAGAGCAGGGCATGCTCCTCCTCGACGCCGGGCGTGCTGAGGCGATTGTCGGCGTCCGTGAAGGTGGTGACTCCGCGCGCGATCTCTTCACGATGGTCGAAGCGCGGCGAGCGGCAGGCAAGCCTATCCGATTGGAAACGCTGGGCCAAAAGGTGTTCGAGCGCCGCTTGTCGGAGATTTATTCCGTAGAAGGCTTATCCGCCGCTACTTTCGAAGAAGACGACGGTGTTGAGGATCTTTCGACCCTCGCCGAGGGATTGCCTGAAACTGCAGACCTTCTTGATACGGAGGATGATGCGCCGGTCATCCGTTTGATTAATGCTCTCATCGCTGAGGCTGTGAAGACGCGGGCGTCGGATATTCACGTTGAGCCTTACGAAGGTGCTCTGTCCATCCGTCTCCGGATTGATGGTGTTCTCCGTGAGGTCCTCAGCCTACCGCCTAAAATGACTCCGGTGCTCACAAGCCGTGTCAAGGTCATGGCGCGGCTTGATATCGCGGAGAAGCGCGTGCCGCAGGATGGGCGGATCAGCTTGGCGATGGGTGGCCGACTTGTGGATGTCCGCGTGTCGACGCTGCCGAGCAGGTTTGGTGAGCGGTTGGTGATGCGCCTCCTGGATAAGGAGCAGGCGCAGCTGGATCTTGATGCGCTGGGGATGCCCGAAGCGATCCGTGAACGGTTCAAACACGTTTTGAGGAAGCCGAACGGCGTGATCCTGGTCACCGGCCCGACGGGTTCAGGTAAGACGACAACGCTTTATGCGGCGCTGACGCTGATCAACGATCCCGGCGTGAACATCCTCACTGTTGAAGATCCGGTCGAATACGCCCTTGATGGCGTTGGACAAACTCAGGTGAATGCAAAGGTTGGGATGACCTTCGCAACGGGTTTGCGGGCGATCCTTCGTCAGGATCCGGACATTGTCATGGTGGGCGAGATCCGTGATGTGGAGACTGCGCAGATTGCGGTTCAGGC
Organism: Pseudomonadota bacterium; assembly: GCA_039198765.1. Taxonomy (GTDB): domain Bacteria; phylum Pseudomonadota; class Alphaproteobacteria; order Caulobacterales; family Parvularculaceae; genus Parvularcula. Next base: position 11,182 of record JBCCTF010000020.1, on the reverse strand, counting down.
CTCGCTGACGGGTCACCTTGTTCTGTCTACGGTGCATACCAACTCAGCAATTGGCGCGGTGACGCGTCTTCGGGATATGGGGGTGGAGCCATTCCTCCTTTCACCGACGATTGCTGGGGTTTTGGCCCAGCGGCTTGTCCGACGGCTTTGCCCTTCGTGTAAGGAGGAATACGAACCTGATGCGGCGGAGCGTGAGATGCTCGGCGCCCCCCGCGGTACGAAGATCTATCGGCCGAAGGGGTGCCCGGCTTGTAACCACACGGGTTATGAAGGGCGGATTGGTCTCTACGAACTCGTGGTCGTCAATGAGAACCTCCGTAAGCTGATCCATGATGACGCTGGGGAGCAAGAGCTGAAGCGCGAAGCGTTCAAGGATGTGCCAACGCTCGCTCAATCAGGGTACGAGCATGTCCTGGCCGGGCGAACATCCCTGGCTGAAGTGCTCAAAGTTGTTCAGGAGGCGGAGCAAGGGTGACGGCATTCCGCTATGAGGCAGTGGACGCCGCTGGCAAAAAGCGGCGTGGCACGGTGGAGGCGGATACGATCCGCCGCGCCCGCCGTGAGGTGACGGCCTCGGGCCTCACCCTTCTGTCCATCGGCGAAAGTGTCGAAAAGCCGCTCCTCACCCTAAGTCGCGGAAAACCTGCGCCAAAGCGCTCCGATGTGATTGCTGCGACGCGGCAGCTGGCGACCCTTGTCGACGCTGCGATGCCGGTGGAAGAAGCGCTCGCCGCGGTGGCTGCGCAGATGGAAGGCGCCCGTGTCTCCGACACCCTTACGTCCGTACGCGGACGGGTCATTGAGGGTTGGCGGCTTTCCCGTGCATTGGGTGAGCATCCGCGCGCCTTTAGCAATCTCTACAGAGGGATCGTCGCGTCAGGCGAGACTTCTGGCGATCTTGGGACCGTGCTGACGCGACTAGCGGATATGCAGGAGCGGAACCAGCAGATGGCGCAAAAGGCGCAACAGGCTCTCATCTATCCCGCTGCGATCTTCGTGGTCGCGATTGGGGTCGTCTGGGGTCTGATGACGTTTGTCGTGCCGCGCATGGTCGAGCAATTCACCCGGATGGAGGGCATGCAGCTTCCTCTCCCCACACGGATCGTTATCGGCGTTTCGGATTTTGTGAGCAATTGGGGCTGGCTTGTCGCTCTCCTGATTGTCGGCGCTGCCGTCGGGCTCTGGCAGGCGCGACGACAGGAAAAATCGCGCCTGATGATCGATAAGTTCAGCCTACGGATTCCCATCTTGGGTAGCTTGATGCGCGAGCTGGACGCTGCGCGTTTCGCTCGCACGCTGTCCACGTTGTTTGCTGCAGGCGCGCCGCTTCTTGAAGCGCTCGACGGAGCGAAGAAGACGCTGACCAACAGTTACATTCAGGAAGAGATCGCGGGCGCGACCACCGCGGTCCGTGAGGGCGCAAGCCTCGCGGCAGCCATCAAGCGAGCGGCGGTTTTCCCTCCGATCCTCGCATCGATGGTCGCGGCTGGGGAGCGGTCGGGCACGCTGGCCGAGATGCTCGGCCGGACAGCGGCGCAGATGGAGGCGAGCTTTGAAACGGCGACGACCACGGCGCTGCGGCTGCTGGAACCTGCGGTGATCATCCTTCTTGGCTTGATCGTCATGCTCATTGTTTTATCGATCATGTTACCCATTCTGCAGATCAACAACATGGCGTTGAGTTAGGGAGGCGGGCATGAGCAAAGCTAAGCAAAAACAACGGGGTGTGACCCTGATCGAGCTGATGGTGGTGATCGTGATCATCGGCCTCATCGGCGGGATTGTGGCGTTTAACGTCTTTGGCCAGCTGGAGCGAGCGCGGGTGCAAACGGCGCGGACGCAGATCGACCGGCTCGAAACCGCGCTGCAGCAGTATCGCCTGGACAACCAAAGCTACCCGTCGCAGCAGCAGGGCCTCTTCGCCTTGGTCGAGATGCCCAACGGCCTGCGTCGGCCCGAGCGTTATGCGCCTGGCGGCTATATCGACAACCTGCCTCGCGACCCGTGGGACAATCCCTTCGTCTATATCTATCCCGGCGAATTCGGTGACTTTGATCTGATCTCCTACGGAGCGGACGGCCGACCCGGCGGGGAGGGCCTCGATGCCGATATTGGTAGCTGGCAGGACTAGGCGCGCACGCTTCGCGAACCGGCAGCGCGGGCTGACGCTCGTTGAGCTGCTGGTCGTGCTGTTGATCGTCGGCATGACCGCGGGTCTTGCGGCGATGTCTATTCCCAGGGGGCAGAGCGACGTGCGTCAGGCTTCCGCTCTGCTTGAACGCGAGCTCGCCGCGCTGCGTGACCAGGCCGTGACCGAAGTGGCTGTGCTCGGATTGTCCAGCGATGGCGGGACGCTGACGAGCTTTCGCGGGGTGGATGGCGCATGGGTTCTGACCGGTGAGCTGCCGATGCCAGGGCGTGCTGAGGTTGAGCTTGTGCTTGATGAGGGTTGGCAGCTTCCTGAGCACACGGACGAGTTGATCCTCGGTATCAGCGCTGAGGCGGAGGAAGGGACGCAAGAGGCCTTCCGTCCTCAGATCATTTTTTCGCCAGAGGGGAGTGTGACGCCCTTTGCCCTGCGTGTGCGTGAGGGGCGGGATCGGCAGATGATCCGTGTGGGACCTTTCGGGACGATCATGGTGGATGGCGATGGGTAAGCAGCGCGGTCTTACTCTCCTCGAAGTGCTGGTGGCGCTGGCGGTCCTTTCCGCTGTGCTGGGCTCGCTGCTGATGCTGATTGCTCAGCATACGCGGCAAGCGGCAAAGCTGGAGGATCGGATGCTCGCGCGCATCGTGGCGGAGAACGCGATGGCGTCCTACATCGCCGCTAAACAGACGAACCGCGAAGCTGATCTTGAGGAGGAAGTGGAGCTTTCCGGTCGGACCTTTCAGTTTGAGATCGACCGGGGCAGCGCGCCAATTGAGGGCTTTGAGACGGTGACCGCTGACGTTCGTCTCGGGCGTGACGGCCAGGTTTTGGCAACGCTTTCAACGCTTCAACCAGCGCAGGTGGATGCACAATGAACCAGCGCGGCCTCTCCCTCGTAGAAGTGCTCATTGCCCTGAGCATTTTTGCAGCGGTCAGCGCCATCGGCGTGGGCGCCTTCACGCTGGCCGCCAACGGGACGGCCCAGCTTGAGCGCGCGAACGCTGAGATCGCCTCGATGGAGCGCTTCCGCGGGCTTCTGCGAACGGACCTCTATCAGCTTGTCGATCGCCGGGTTTATGAGCGCACAGCTGATGAGCCGCGGCCAGCTTTTATGGGCGGCCGTGTGCTGAACGATTTTCTTGAGAACCGGGAAGAGGGTGCGCTTCTCACCCTCGTCCGTGCCGGCTGGTCCAACCCCGGCGCGGTGGAGCCGCGCAGTGAGCTGCAAGCGGTGACGTGGCTGCTTCGCGACGAGACTCTCATCCGTCGTCAACGGCCTTTCCTCGACGCGGTCGCTGAAACACCGGAACGGGATGACGTGATCCTCGAAGGTGTTGAGGAGGTGGAGATCGACTTCCTGGCCCGAGGCCGGTGGCGTGATGAGGCAGGTCGTCCGGGTACGGATGGTGAGGCCGTCGCGGTCCGCCTACGTTTCATCCATTCCGCCTACGGAGAGATGGAGCATATCTTCCTGATCGGTGGTCCGTCATGATCGCACGGAAGACGAACCAGCGCGGCGTCGCGCTCCTGACAGTCCTCCTGCTGACGGCCACCGTCGCGGTGCTCGCGGTCGGTATGACCGACATCCTGACCCGCGCCATGAGCCGGGCAGGAGCGAGCGAAGCGCGAGACCAGGCCTTCTGGGCCCTCTACGGCCTAGAGTCCGCGGCGATCGGTTTCCTGGAAGACCAGGCCGAAGTCATCGACCTGCCCGGCGCGCCGCTGTTTCAGGAACCAGCGGTCCTGGCGTTCGGCGACGCAACGGCGACCTTGACGTTCGCGGACCAGTCCAACTGCTTCAACGTCAACGACCTTGTCGATTCCGGCGAGGATGGCGGCTACGTCAAAGACGAGGCGGCGCTGGAGCGGTTCGCCTCCCTCATTGTCGCGCTCGGCGGGAGCCAAGGCGGCGGCGAGCAGTTGGGCGGCCGGATCATCGACTTCATCGACACCAACCGCCGCGCGGAGCCTGGGGGTGCTGAAGACTACGACTATTCCCGCCGCGCCGTGCCTTACCGCACGTCGGGTCAGCTGTTGGCGGCGGAGAGCGAACTGCGCACGATTTCAGGATTTTCGCGTGATGTTTATCGATCTCTGGCACCCTTCCTCTGCGTGTTGCCAACGGAAAGCACCCAAGTCTTGAACGTGAACAGCCTCACCCCTGAACAGGCGCCGCTTCTGCTGGCGATCACGGACGATGCGCTGACCCTGGCGCAGGCTGAGCGGCTGATCACGGATCGCCCGCCGCAAGGTTATGCCGATGTACCTGAATTCATGCAGCAACCTGCGCTGCAGGGCTTGGATCTGCCGTCGGACGTGAGCACGTTCCTGAGCGTGGAGACTGGCCTTCTGTCGATGGATATCGTGCTGGAAAGCACCATCGGTCGGCTTCGGCAGGAGATGCTGCTCCAGCGCGATGGTGCTTCGATCGGCGTGATTGAGCGCCGGGTTGGGGAGCGGTTGCCATGAGCCTTGTGATCATCCTCGACCCTGATGATCTGGCCCAAGTGCCGCTCTGGATCGACCGTGAGAGCGGTGAGCATGGGACGGATACGCCTCTTGATAGCCTCGCCGAGCGCGCTGCGGCGCAGCCGAAGGGCGGGGTCTGCGTCGCCCTGCCGGGCGAGAGCGTTTTGAGCCGAACCATGCGCTTGCCGATGAAGCGCAAGCGTGACCTGACCCGCGCCGCCAACCTCGCCCTCGACGACGCGCAGGCCGCGGTGATCGACGACCGTCTGGTGGCTCTTGGTCCCGAGAATGAGGGCGCAAGACTCGTCACGGCGGTGAGCCGTACTTTAATCGAAGAGGTTCTGGCTACGGCCCATGAGGCTGGCATCGACCCTGACCGCATCACCGTGGACCACGCGCTTCTTCCGCAGGCGGAGGAAGGCGGTGCGGTGATCTTGCGCCTAAGCAGCCGAGCGTGTGTGCGGACACCAGAGGGTGCGTTTACCGCGGAAATTTCGTTTGCTGACGAGATGCTTGCGCTTGCAGGTGGCGCCGGTGACGAAGTTGAGGCTGCTGATCTGATGGATCCGCTGGGCGCGCCCAACTTTCGTGAAGGCCCGCTGGCGAAACGGCGGCCACTGCCGAACTTGAAACCCTTCGCGTTGGCAGCGTCATTGGCTGCCGTTGCAGGCTTCGTATTCCTGATCGGTACGTTGACGGAAGGCTTCCGCTATTCTGGTGCAGCGAAAGCCTATCGCGCAGAGGCCGAGGCGAGCTTCACCCGTGCGTTCCCAGGAACTCCGGTCGTTGATATTGAGCGCCAGCTGCGCAGCCGCGGCACACGGACGGTTGTCCGCTCTGACTTCCTTCCGCTGGCGGCGATTCTCGCGGATGTCCTGTCCCAGGAAGATCGTACACGGATCACCAGTCTGTCTTATGACGCCGATGGTCAGCTGACTGCAGAACTGACCTTTGGCTCGTTCCCGGACCTTGAGCGCGTGACGGCGGCGCTGGCTGATCGCGGCGTCATCGCGGAGGAGGGCAGCGATGCTCGCAGTGACGGCGACGGGGCTTTTGTGACGCAACTCTTCTTGAGGGCAGGCTGATGTTGGAACGGTTTCAGCAGCTTAGTGAGCGAGAGCGGCTTCTCGTCCTAGTTCTCGGCGCATTGATTGGTGTACTGATAGTCGTCTACGGCATTGTCGGCCCCATTCTGTCGATGCGTGACGATGCGGCGGCGGATTACCGTCAGGCTCGACGTCTTGCTGCCTTGACGGAAGGGCTGCAGCCCCCCGGTGAGGAGAGCCAAGAGGACCGTGCGCTCCGTTCCATCGTGACCGAGCTCGCCGACCGCGGTGGGCTGAGTTACACCCGTATCAACCAGACGGCGGAGGGTGGCATCCAGATTGATCTTGATGATGTTCCTTACGCCCCGTTTTACGCTTGGCTGGAAAGCCTGAGCAAAGAGGAAGACGTTGTCGTCAGTGAAGCCTTTATCGAGGCTGGCGATGCGTCAGGCACATTGGAGGCTCGCGTCTCCCTACAGCGAGCGGAGTGATCCATGCGCGCCTTCTTCATCACACTGATCGTCATCGTTGTTCTAACCGCTGGCATCATCTCGCAGCTGCCCATGTCGCTCGCGACGGATCGGTTGCGTCCGTATGCTGAGTTCGGCGAAGTGCGGGGCACGATCTGGAATGGCGAGATCGACGACATCGAAGTGAACGGCGAGGTCGTCGGCGACGCCGCGATCGCGCTTCACTTTTTGCCGCTGCTCAGCCGCGAAGCAGTGGCTGACCTCAGCTTCTCGGGTCGCGGGCTGGACGGGGCTGGGACGGCGGGCTTTGACGGTACACTGATCACTCTGGAAGATGCTGTTGGCCGCGCTGACCTCGCGCGGTTCGGCATGGTCGATGCCATGGGCCAGACCCTCCGCGGGACGGTCGATGCCAGCGTGCGGAAGATCGAGTTCTCACTAGAGGAAGGCTGCAAGACCGCAGACCTCAGCGCGGAGACGGACACAATCAGCCGGAGCCTGGGTGTCTATGCCGGACGCGGGTTTATGATGTCGGGCGATGGCTATTGCGACGGCGAGGACCTCGTTGTGCCCCTTTCCGGCGAGGGTGAGGACGCAGCGCTGAACGCTGAATTGCGGATCAACCAGCGCGGCCAGTACCGCTCGCGGCTGGCCGTGACACCAAAGAACGACGACCTCGGACGTTTTCTGCAGAGCATGGGCTTCACCCGCGACGGCGATGTGTATGTTGTGGAACGCGGTGGCCGCCTGGAGGACAACCTGTGAGACGCCAGCTTTCTTTTCTCGCGGCCCTCGGCCTCGCCGCTTGCGCCACGACTGACGATCAAGGTGCAGAAACCCCAGCTCCGCGTCCGATCAAGGTCGCTGAGACAGAAGCGCCCGATCCGCACCCGCTCGCGAGTTTCGACATCCCCGCAGGCCGCTGCGGCATGACTCTTTGGAGCGCATCGGGCGGACGGATCGCACCGATTTTTCAGTCGCTTGACGTGACCAGCGCGACGATGAAGTTGGATGGTGAGCAGGTGAACCTCGTTCTGAAGGAGCAATCGGGCTCCCTTCACCTCGGCATGCGATCGTACCAAGTCTTCGTCAGGCCCGATGATGGCGGCGAAAGCCAGACCGTCGCTGCACGCCTCGACTGGGGCGAGCGTTTTCAAGGTGGCCTCTATATCAAAGGCGGTACGCTCGCGGTGACCGGCGCTGACGGTTGGGAACGTGTTGTGCCGATCGCTGGTATTGCTGGGTGCAAGGCTTGAACATTTCTGTCAGGTCTCACTGACGTTCTAGAGAATTCGATATAATTTTGAGCCACGACCACAGCACCTGCAGCGATCATTGCCACCACCACGGCCACCACAATGTGGGCGAGGGCGGACGTCGGCCCCTTGTCCTCGCTCTTCTGATCATCTCGGCGTTCGCCGTTGTCGAGATCATCGGCGGCGTTGTTTCTGGCTCCCTCGCCCTTCTCGCCGATGCGGGTCACATGGTGACCGATGCGGGCGCTTTGGCGTTGGCGCTCAGTGCCCAGTGGATGGCGGCTCGGGAGCCATGCGATCGCTACCAGTTTGGCCTCAAGCGCGCGCAGGTCCTGGCGGCGTTCATCAATGCCCTGGGTTTGCTCGCGATAGTCGGGTTTTTGGTGTTCGAAGCGGCGCAGCGGTTCGGGCAACCGCCTGAGATTGACGCTGGCCTGATGCTCGGCGTGGCGGTGGTGGGGCTCATCGCCAACATCGCGGCGTTCCGCATCCTGCATCCGAACGCGATGGCGGGCGACGTGAACATTCGCGGAGCCATGCTGCACGTCGCCGCCGACATCTTTGGTTCAGCAGCGGCGATCATCTCTGCGTTCGTGATCATGGCGACGCAGTTTGTGATGATCGATGCTGTGCTGACGGTCCTCGTTTGCCTCTTGATCCTGCGTTCAGCGATTCCGCTGCTGATCGAGACGGGCTCGATCCTGCTGCAGGCGGCACCGAAGAACCTATCCCCGCAGGCTGTCAAAGACGCTTTGGTGACCGCGACCCCAGTGGTCGATGTGCATCGCGTCAGGGCTTGGCAGCTGACACCGACGGAGCCGATGCTGTCGCTCCACGCGGTGGTGCCAGCCTATACGGCGACGGACAAAGCCCTGGTTCAGATCCAAGAGGTTCTGCACGACCGCTTCGGCGTTGAGGAAGCCACGGTGCAGCTAGAGGTTCTGGACGAGGTGGTTTCCCTCAAGCCTGCCTCCTCGGCGGAGTAGGCTTAGACCTTTTCGATACTGCGGCCCATCGCTTCGCGGGACGCGGTCACGATGTCTGCGGGATCGGTGATGATCGTGAGGCTGTGGCGCAGGCCCGGATAGGCAAAGCCGCCGTCACAGACATGGTCGATCAGTTCGATGAACGGGTCCCAATAGCCATCGACGTTGACCAGAACGATCGGCTTGCGGTGCAGCGCGAGGCTAGACCAGGACATCACCTCGACCATCTCCTCAAGGGTGCCGATGCCGCCTGGCAGGACGCAAAACGCGTCACAGGCCTCGAACATTTTGATCTTCCGCTCGTGCATCGTCTCGACGATTTCGTGGTCGATCCCGTCCAGAAGGCCTTCTTGCTCCATCAGGAACTGGGGAATGATGCCCAGCACCTTCGCGCCGCTGTCGCGCGCTGCGGAGGCCGATGCGCCCATTAGGCCTTGGGTGCCGCCGCCGAAAACCATGCCGAGTCCGGCCTCTGCGATCGTCTTACCCACTGTTTCTGCAGCGGTTTTGAATTGGGGGTCGGTGCCGAAACGGCTGCCGCAGTAAACGCAGATGGCGTCCAGCGTGCCTTTGGTCATGAATATCTCCTCATCTGGCCTCTCATGGGCCCTCTCCCCCGCTTGCGAGCGGCCGAGCGCCGTAGCAGAACGTACGCCAAGGACAACAGCATCAGGGCCTCCAGTATGCGCATCGTTATCGTTTTTATTTTGTTGATCGCCGTCGCTTTTGGCGTCTGGTTTGGGATGACGCAGCGCGGCGGGCCTGATCAGGAGGCGACAGACACTGCGCAGGTGGAGACGGGAGAGGTCGAAACCTCTGTCGCGCCGCCCACCTTCGATATCGTTCGGGTGACGCGGGATGGCTTCGCCACGGTCGCTGGCCGCGGTGCGCCTGGCGGGACCATGTCCCTACTCGCCAACGGTGAGGTGATTGCGGAAGAGCCCATCGGCGGCGACGGCACCTTCGCCATGACGGTGGATACCGCCCTCGATGCTGGTCCGGTGGAGCTGACCCTGCGCCAGACGACGGCCGATGGCATGACAGTGACCGGCGAGGAGACGGTGATCGTCTACGTGCCTGAGCAGCCGAGCGACCGTCCGATGGTCCTGCGCACCACGCCAGGCGGTACGACCGAGGTGCTGCAGCGCCCCTCCGACACCGCGCCAGGCCTCGGCCCGCTGACGATTGAGACGATCGACTACGACGCCCAGGGCAATGTGATCCTCTCCGGTCGCGCAGAGCCGGGCTCGGTCGTGCAGATCTTCGCTGGCAGCCAACCGCTGGCCGAAACCCAGACCGGCGAGGACGGCCGTTGGTCCGTGACCGGCACCCTCGCGCCAGGCCGCTACACCCTGCAGATCATCCAGCTTGGCCCCGACGGCCGCCCGGCCTACGCCATCGAAGTGCCCTTCGAGCAGGCGCCTCAGGAAGACATCATCTTCCGCGACGGCAACGTCATCGTGCAGCCAGGCAACAACCTCTGGGTCATCGCCCGCAGAGCCTACGGCTCAGGCTTTCAGTACACGGTTATTTATGAAGCCAACCAGGAACAGATCAGAGACCCTGATTTGATCTACCCGGGCCAGATCTTCCGGGTGCCTGATGAAGAGGCCGAACCTCAGTAGGCAGATCTTACAGTGGATCATGAGGCCTTTGAGGAGTATTGGCGATGAGCAACACTCCGCGGCCGTTGCCCGGTGAGTCGTTGGATGCATTCTGTCGGCGTCTTGAGGCGGTTGGCTACTAGGAGATGGCTATCCGAAAGGAGGCCGCAACCCACTTCTCGCTCAGCGTCGACGACATGGGTCACGCTCTGGCCAAGTATAAAAAGGCAAGGCTGAGGCATATCACAATGCTACTTGAGATCACGCCCGGCAGGACTGGATATTCGCTTACAAAAAAGCTGAGTAAAAACCTCGGAATATCTGAACAGGAAGCAGCCGATCTGGTTAGTGAATATTATAGGCTGGGCCCTGACCAATTCACCTATCGACAGCATTAAATCTTAGCGTAGGCGCAATCGGCGCGAAGCTACCCCAACCAGGTCCTGTGAGCGCCGGATAAAAAGGTTGAGTGTTAACCTCAATAGTTCGCGAGGGCGCGTGCGGTTTCCATTACAGCATCGCGGCCTGAGGAGAGATCTTCAGGAGACAGATCAATTGGCACATCAGGCAACACGCCGCGATGGCGCCTTGTCGAAGACGCAGCGCTGGTGATGTAGCGCAGTTGCGGCAGATAGAGCTGGGCTTTGGAGTGTTTGAGGGTGTGCAAATTCAAGAAACCACTTGAGTTGGCGTTGTAAGCCCCAATGGTTTCCTGCCCGATGATCACAGCGCCTTCGAACGCATCAAGGTGGCTTGCGACATCCGTCGCGGTCGACCCGGTGCGTTGGTCCACCAGCACGAAGAGTGGGCCGCGGTGTATGACGTCCGGGGCAGGTGTCACGCCTTGGCCGTCTGCTCCCATGATCACTTGGGTTCCGTCGGGAAGTCGCTTCGTCTCTACGTAGTCGACGTCGAACGTGGGAGTGGCGGTGATCTGTTCGTACACGGTGAAAGGCTTCGACGCCAAGAGTTGGATGGTGGCGACACCGAAAGCGTCGAGGCCACCCGGATTACCTCGGAGGTCCAAGATCAGAGCTCGGTCCGGATCTTTCGCGATCGCCTTGGACGCGTCCGACAGGAAACGTTGAAACTGGCCATCCGCATCTTGATCATAAAAACCGCCCAGCGTGAGAACGATTGGTCCGGATGAGCCCCGCTCTACCGAGAGAAACGAATTCCCGCTCACCCCGCTTGGTGGCGAG
>JBCCTF010000019.1:0-33730 GCA_039198765.1 Pseudomonadota bacterium | reverse complement strand
CGGCATCAAATGCCCCTCCTCCTCGGTTTCGCCCTCGTCGCGCTGTTCATCTTCATCGCGGAGAACGCGGGCACGTTGGCGGGGGCATGGATCTACCCCGACCAAGAGGGCGGCTGGCGCCCGGTCAGCTGGCAAAAGTGGCCAGCCTGGTTCTTGCTGATGATTCTTAGCTGGGTGTTGGTCACCTTGGTCCATCGGCCCAAGGAGCGCGAGGCAGGCTAGCGCTCCACCGTGACATCCACCTCGAATTTGATCTCCGGCTTGATGAGGTCAGCCACGATCATCGTCGCCGCGGGACGGACCTCACCAAACACCTCGCCCAGAACAGCGAAGACGGCATCGACGTCGTCAGCATTCTTCAGAACGTACCGTGCACGGACGACATCTCCCAGCGCGAAGCCCGCCTCTTTCAACGTCGCCTCCACAGTTGCCAGGGCATTGCGCGTCTGCGCAGCGACGTCGTCCGGGATCTGCATCGTGGCGTAGTCGTAGCCCGTGGTTCCGGCCACATGGCAGCGGTCACCATTGACCACAGCGCGAGAATAGCCCGCCGTTTTCTCGAACGGTGACCCTGACGAAATGCGGTGTTTGGCCATAGCTCAGCTCCCTAGCGCGCAGAACAGCGCGGCGGCACATACCCCCGTGACGGATGTTCCGCGGGAGGTTAAACGATAACGATGCTGCTCATGTACTACGTCATCGTCGCTGTCATCCTCGCCGTGTGGTGGGGCGTGCTCTTCGCCTGGAGACGGCGGGTGGATGCGGACATCGCCGAGGGCGCGAAGGTGGAGTGGGACCTTCTCAACCGCAAAGACGCAGACCTCCTGAAAGGTCTCGACCAACCCGCGTTTGCGAAGATCTTCCGGCAAGTCGAGTTCCCTCGCGGTCCGATGCACGTCTTCGGCGCAGTGGCAGCGTTTCTCGCCGGTGCGCCGTTCGTTCTCGCGATCACGGCCATCACGATCAGCTTTATGGAGCGGACGGGCATCATCCCTCAGCCTGCTGAGCAAGCGCAGGAGCTAAAGCTGACCAATGACGGAATCCAGCTCATCGCCAGAGCCGACCTCACCACGCTTCAGTACATTCTGCAGGGATGGGGCGGATTTTTTACGTTCTTCAGCCTGCTGATCTTCTGGGTCATCCTGTTCTGGATCAGCTTCAGCCGCTTTCACAAGAACCGGCCCGGTTCCTTGCGCGAAGAAATCCTCCGCGCCCGCTAACCGGTGATCACCTCGCCCGCGCGGGAGGGGTCAAAGTAGAAAATGCGGTCGCAGTAAGCGCACTCTGCGTACCCCTTCTCGCCGATCTCATAGAACGTTTTCGGATGCCCCAGCGCGCCGCCTTGGCCAACGCAGGACACTCGCCGCTTGTCGACGAACACAAGCTCCAGCGACGCACGGCTGTGCGCCAGCTGTGTGATCACATCATCAACAGACGGACGAAGCGCCAGCGGTGCAGAGGTTTGATCGGCCATCTTCGAGATATGCCGCGCGGCGAAGGGCCCTGGCAAGCACCTTTGCTCTCCCGCGACATGCTCAGGCGTTGACGCCAGCCTCCGGTCGGCCGACACGGGCACCTATGCCTGATGATAGCCGCCCCGTTTCGACATCGCAGACGGTCACCGACGCCGCGATCAGAATCCGCGACGTCCGCAAGGTCTACGCTGGATCGAAGAAGCAGGCGCCGAAGGAGGCGCTGAAGGGCATCAACTTGGATGTGCCGCGCGGCTCGATCTTTGGTCTCCTCGGCCCGAACGGCGCCGGCAAATCGACCCTGATCAACATTCTTGCGGGCCTGGTGAACAAGTCCGCTGGCGACGTGAAGATCTGGGGCTTCGACATCGACAAGAACCCGCGTCAGGCCCGTGCCTCCATCGGCGTGGTCCCGCAAGAGCTGTCGACCGACGTCTTCTTCACGCCGCAGGAAGCGCTGGAGATCCAGGCGGGCCTTTACGGTGTGCCGAAGGCGAACCGGCGCACGATGGACATCCTGCGCTCCCTCGGCCTGGAAGACAAAGCCGACGCCTATGTCCGTGCGCTGTCCGGCGGGATGAAGCGGCGCCTGCTAGTCGCGAAGGCCATGGTGCACGACCCGCCCGTCCTGATCCTGGATGAGCCGACGGCAGGTGTGGATATCGAGCTGCGCAAACAGCTTTGGGAGCAGGTCATGGACCTGCACGCCCGCGGCGTGACGGTTATTCTGACCACGCACTATCTCGAAGAGGCGCAAGAGCTCTGCGATACGATCGGGATCATCCACCGCGGCGACGTGGTTACCGTGAAGCCGAAGGATGAGCTGATTGCGAGCCTTGACCGCAAGACCCTGATGATCACGCCTGAAGACGCTCTGTCTGCGGATCAAGCTTCAGGGATTGAGGGTGCGCAAGTGAAGGCCGATGGCAATCTCTACATCGATTATCGTCCGTCCACGACGCGTGTGGCCGATATTCTTGGCGGCGTGAGCGCTGCGGGGATCAGCGTGAAAGATATTTCCACCGTCGAAGCCGACCTAGAGGACGTGTTCCTCGAGATGACCTACGGCAGCGACTGAGACCTCGGGAAGAAGGCGCGGCACGGGGAAGCACCACGCCTTCCGTTGGCAGAGCAATGTAAATGCACGGGCGCCCTGCCAGATGCGGCACAAGGGATAACGGGGATAACGCGCCCTCACGCCGTAACACTGCAGGCGGGCCGCCTTTTCAAGCGGCCCACGAACCGGTGATCAGTACTCGTACCGAAGAGCGAATCGGAGGTTCCGGCCCGGAAGCGGCACTTCGTCTTTCACGAACGAGGTGTGCACACGCGCCTCTTCATCAAGCAGATTGAGAGCGGCGACCTCGAACGAGAGATTCGGCACGATTTCCCAATCCGCATACAGATTAAGAAGCGTGAACGCATCCGTCGGCAACTCAAACGAAGCGACATCGTCAACTTCAGCCGCGTGCTCGACTTCAGCACGGAAAGACCCGAATGGCGCCTGCGCGTCGAGGCCAACGGTCACGCCGAGCGGAGGAATCCGCGGCAAGTGATCGTTGCCCATCGAGTCCGCTTCATTCAGCGTGGCTTCGACATAGTCGACGACCAGGTCCGTCGACACTTCGAACGCGCCGAATTCGCCGAGATCGACATCAGCTTCAAATTCGAAACCGACGAAGGTTGCATCAGCAGCAATATACTGAAGAACCGGCAGTTCACCGAACTCTTCGAGCTCTTCCTCGTCATCCTCGCCGCGCATCATCAGGATGTCTGCGCCGGTCAGACCGGTTTGTTCCTGATAGATGAAGTCGTCGTAGCTGTTCACGAATGCGGTCAGCGATGCACGGAAACGGTCGCCATTGATCCGTGCACCGAGTTCAAGACCCGTAGCCGTTTCGATGTCCAGGTTCGTATCACCGATCTCGAATGCGCCGACCGCAAGGTGCGGACCGTTGGAGAACAGTTCTTCCGTGGTCGGGGCACGTTCGTTGCGGAAAAGGTTCGCCGTCACCGTCAGTCCCTCAGAAGGCCGCATGGTGCCGGACAACGACGCCGAGAAGCCATCGAACTGTCGATCGACGCCCGACTCAGGGTTATCGAGCTGCGTCTGCTCAAACCGAGCGGCAGCGCCAATGGTCGCCGTACCGAGGTCAACCTCCTGGAACGTGAAGAGACCGACCTGATCTTTCTCGGTCTCGGTAACATAGGCTTCTTCACCGATCGCAGAGAATGTCCGTGAACGGATTTGGATGCCCGTTGCACCGCTCCAATTGCCGTTGGTGGCCTGAACAGCTTCAAAGCGACCCTCGAAGCCCTCGTTGCTGAACACGGTGCCTTGCTCACCAGGAGCTTCAAACTCCACGTGCTCGTAGTCAGCAACGCCAGCATAGACGTCGATACGATCGATGAAGCCGCCGGTCTGGAAGCTACCGTTGAGGTCGTAGCGAGTCTGCTCAAGGTCGAGGAAGGCGCCGCCTTCTTCTTCCTCTTCGTCATGATCCTCGTCGTCGTGCTCTTCTTCCTCATGGCCGTGACCGTGGTCGTGACCACCTGCGAGGCCGTACTCTTTCTCCGTATGCTGAACAGAGAAGCCTAGGAAGCCTTTCTCGCCAATGAACGAGAGGCCGCCCGAGAAGGTTTGTTGCTCAACGAAAGAGTTCTCCAGGGTATCCCGGATTTCTTCCTCGTCCTCGTCGTGATCATCATCATGATCGTCGTCGTGCTCTTCCTCTTCTTCCATCGAACGAAGGATCGAGCTCTCGGCGAAGCCGGGGATGTCATAGTCATCGGCATCACGGGTCGCAGCGGCAGCCGTCAGAACGACGTCGAGGCCTTTGACCTGGCCGACGACAAAGCTGCCAGCGAGGGAGTTTTCGAAGCCTTCGTCGACGGTCGAGTATGCCGTGCGTGCGATCACGTTGACGCTATCCTCCGGCACTTCCGAGGGGATACGGCCGTCGAAGACGTTGATCACGCCGCCAGCAGCCGAGCTGCCGTAACGGAGGATCTGGGGACCGCGGACGATCTCAATACGCTGGGCAAGCAGCGGGTCAATCGGCGTGGCGTGGTCGGGGCTCGAAGCCGCGGCGTCGATCGTGCCAACGCCGTTGGTCAGCGTCCTCACGCGGTCGCCGCCAAGGCCACGGATGACCGGACGGCTGGCGCCCGGACCAAAGAACGTCGTGCTGATGCCGGCCTCACGACCCAGGGTCTCGCCAAGCGTCGCGCGGAGCTGCTTCTTCAGCTCATCGCCGGTCACCACGGCAACGGGCGAAGACAACTCACTCGCCGGTTTGTTGAGGGGCGAGGCCGTGACGATGATCTGGTCAGCCTCAGGAACGTCCGTCGAGGCAAGCGCGGACAACGGAACGAGCGCAGTACTCGCGCCCAGTAGAACTTTGAACATGGTTGGTCTCCGGACGACCAATCTCGCCAGCACTCAGCTAAGCGGTCGGTCAGAATTGATAATGAAGCTCTCGGTTGGTCAGAGCTTTCCCGGAGGTCCTCGAGCGTCGTGCGCAGCCGAAACGAGGCCGATGATCCGCGGTGTTTCCTGCACAAGCGGCAGGGCATCAGGGTCAGGTCGGTCAACATGGGTTGGCTCGGGAAGAGGACTGCCATCGGCCCGCTCACCCATAACCAGAACACAGCATTCTTCGTCGCCGTGGGGAATTTCATCAAGGTGTTCAAGCTCATGCGCAGCCGCATGGGCTGGTCCAACGACCAGCCACGCAAGCAAAAGCATGCGTACGATATATGACACCCGGCCCACCACCGGCGGACATGACCACAGGAGGCCTTTTTGATCAAGGTGAATAAGACCTTAAGGTCTTAGCTGAAAAGGCGGAGCACCGTCTCAGGCCGTCGGTTAGCGATCACCAGGCTCTGCTGCGCCAGCTGGGTCTGCACCTGGAAGGCCTGTACCTTCGCGCTTTCCTCGGCGAGGTCCGCCTCGATGAGCGCAGCAACCCCTTGCTGCATCGACTCGGTCAGGTCGCTGAGGTAACCGCGCTGGCGGATGATCCTGCTCTCAACAATACCAAGCTCAGTGAAAGCGAGGTTCGACTTTTCTTGAGCAGCATCAAGCACTTCGAGGGCGCCGGGGACCGAGAATCCGTCTTGGTCCAGCGGAACGATCGCCTCAAGCAAATCGACCAACGTCGCCGCGCTCTGCCGCGTCTCACTGCCGATGTAGTACTGGATGCCCCGCTCAGGCAGCCAGCCCTCAGCAAGGTAGGTCTGGATCTGGTCGAAATCAGGCCCGAAGAACACTTCGTTGTACTGAACGACCTTGTCGATGTTGCCTTGGAATTCCGTGGCTGCAGAGTAGTTGGCCACCGTGCCGTTGAGCACAGCGTTGCCATTGATCCGGCCGACGCCAATGCCGCCCGGGTGATCATAGAGGATGCCGACGCCGCCGCGTTCGTCAACGAGCTCACCATTGAGGTAAGCGCGCATAAAGCCATTGTTGGCGCCGTTGCCGTCGATGACCAGCTGCGCCGTGTAGCGAGTGTTGGGCTCGAGCGACGCCTGGACTTCCACGTAGGGCCAGGCCGGTGTCGGGTCCGAGGTCACGAGGTTGTAGGCACCGAACGCGAGATTGCCGTTCTCAACGAAGATGTTGAGGCCGCGAACGTTTCCGCCTTGTTCGTAGATGATTTGGCGAGAGTTGATGTCAGCGCCGGTCTCAAAGGAGATCGCGAAGGTCTTCTTGGCAAACCCTGCACCGCCGCTACCCACGTTGATACCTGCGGAGTTGGCAGGTGTTAGGCCAGCGAGCTGGCCTGGCGCGCCGAAGAGGTTCTGCGAGTTCAGGTCCTGAACAGCGCCAGGGAACGGCGGAGCTGTTGTGTCGATCGGAACACCGCGCACACCGAGACCTTTACCGTCCACCACGAACTGATCGAACCGCAGCCCGCCGTTGGCCGTCCGCTGGACGCCAGCATCGAAGATGAAGCGATCGCGCTCTTCCAGAAGGTTCGCACCGTTAAAGCTCGTGCCCGAGAGAACTTGGCGGACCGTATCGATCTGCGCCTCAATCACGGCGCTCAGCTCATCCTGCGCCGTACCGGTTTCGGTCGCGATCACCGCCGAGCGGATGTTCTGGATAGCGTTGTCGATGAACGACTGAGCCGAAAGGGCCGTCCGAACCGCGCCGAGCGCATAGGTCAAGTTATCCCGCGCGCCCTGCAGCTTGACGATGTCGGACTTCTGCGTGGCAGCGACGAGGAAAAACGCTGGATTGTCGTCAGGGCGCGACACCTTCAGCCCCGTAGAAATACGGTTCTGGGTGCGGTCAAGGTTCTCAGTCGCAGTACGCAACGTACGCAGTGCTGTCTGTGCCGAAGCATTGGTGAAAACCATGGCGGGTGCCCTTCCTCAGCCGCGGTGATAGCCCGGAGAAGTACCGATTGCGTTAAAGTCGCTGTAACATACGGTAAATGCTCCGGTTACGCTGCCTAACACTTAATGAAGATATGAAGAGTTAGGTCGATTTCGTTTCAACTTCTGAACTCACTGCTTGTATATTTTGAAGACCACCTGTTCATGCTTCTGAATTAACGGGAAAACTGGTTCTTGAGGGAGTTCCACGACGTGATCACGAGACACCTGATTGGCGCGGCCGCGATGACCCTGATCATCGCTGCGTGCGGCCAGAAAGACGCTGATGTTGCAGAACAAGAGGTCCTGCCTGAAGGGATCGCTGTCCCTGTCGGCGGTGAAGGTCGCCCGCGCACCCTTGAAGAGGCCACCTCAGGCACCAGCCAAGTCGCCATGTGGCAAGTCGGTGACGAAGACACGCTCGTCTACCTTCTCGGCACCGTGCATCTGATGAAGCAGGGCACAAGCTGGGAAACCGACGCCATCCGCGCCGCCTTAAACCAGGCCGACGCCGCTTACCTTGAGGCCGATGTTTTCTCGCGCGAGGCCCAGCGCGCCATGGGCGTGGTCGTTACGCAGACCGCGGAGAATCCTCCGGGCCAAACGCTCTCCTCGTTCTTCGAAAAGAAGCAGAAGGAGAAACTCGAAGAAACCGTGACCGGCCTCGGCATGAACCTCACCGACATTGAGCTCTATCGTCCCTGGTTTGCCAACATGCAGATGAGTGTCTTCGCCCTCGTCGAAGCGGGCGGCGATCCTGCGGCTGGTGCTGACGTGTTCATCTCACGCCAGATGATGCTGCGTGATACCCCGATCCGCTACCTCGAAACCGCCGCGGGACAGATCAAGATGCTGAGCTCTGGCGACGACGTTAAAGACGCTGGGTATCTCTACGATTCACTTGATGACATGGCGATGGGCGAAGTCTATTTCTCCGACCTCATCGGCGCCTGGTTCGATGGCGATATCGACCGTATTGATTATCTCGTGAATGGTTCGCTTGCTGAGTATCCCGAGTTGCGCCAGCGTATCCTGATCGACCGAAACCAGGATTGGGCCCAACAGATTGATCGTCTGATGACGGACGAACCCGGGACCTATTTGGTCGCAGTCGGCGTTGGTCACCTCGTCGGAGAAGGCTCCGTGCAAGATCAACTCGAAGGTCGCGGCTACGAAACCGAACGGGTGAACTAAGCGTTCAGCGCATCCGCAATGCGCTGCGCCAGCTGATCACCAAGGGTTTCCTTGCTCATCTCAGGCAAGGTTTCATCACCCGAACCAGTGATGATGGTCGCGGTGTTTTTGTCGCCGCCCATCACATCTGTCCCAATAGACACGTCATTGGCGATGATCCAGTCGCATTGCTTCCTGAGGCGCTTGCTCTCCGCATGGGCGATGACGTCGTCCGTCTCCGCCGCAAAGCCGATCACAAGCGCGGGGCGCCCCTGATCCAACTGCGAAACCGTCGCGAGAATGTCAGGATTTTCAACAAGATCGATAGCCGTTAGGCCGCCGCGCTCTTTCTTGACCTTGTGCACGGTCTCGAGCGCTGGACGATAGTCCGCCACCGCTGCGCAGGCGATGAAAACGTCAGCAGGCAGAGCATCTTCCGCTGCCGCGAGCATCTCCCGCGCCGTCCGCACATCGGCCACAGTACAGCCCGGCGGGTTCGGCAGACTCACAGGCCCAGATATGACGTGCACGTCGGCACCGGCGCGGCGGCAAGCCGAAGCAATCGCAAAACCCTGCTTCCCAGACGAGCGGTTGCCGACAAAGCGCACCGGATCCATCGGCTCGTAAGTCGGGCCAGCTGTGATCACAATCTTCCGTCCACTGAGTGGCCCTTGCGGTGCAGGCAATAGCAGGTCAGCGGCGTTGGCAATTTCCTCTGGCTCAGCCAACCGGCCATAGCCATACTCACCGCACGCCATGGCACCTTCACCAGGGCCAACGATATGCGCGCCGTCTTCCTTCAGCTGACGGACGTTCCGCTGGGTCGCAGGATGCTCCCACATCTTGACGTTCATAGCAGGTGCATAAAGAACAGGCTTATCCGTCGCGAGGAGAAGCGTGCTCGCTAAATCATCAGCATGCCCCTGTGAGGCCTTCGCCATCAGGTCTGCCGTGGCTGGGGAGACAACAACAAGGTCCGCCGCGCGGCTCAGCTCAATATGCCCCATCTCGACTTCATCAGTCAGGCTAAAGAGGTCCGTATAGCATTTCTCACCGGTCAGTCCGGAGACGGAGAGCGGCGTGATGAACTCCGCCCCGCCTTTCGTCAGCACAGAAACAACCCGTACGCCGCGCTTCGACAGGTCGCGCGCGAGCTCAAGCGATTTGTAGGCTGCGATACCGCCCCCGATGATCAGGAGGACAGAACGGCTTGCGGATCCACTCACGGATTGACCCTTTCTCGTCACAGAAGCGTGACCCCTTATACACACCTGACGCCGGTGCAAGGCCGCCGGGTGCGAAGGGCCTTGCATCCGACCGCGCGTTTGCCGATTTAGGAGGCATGACGCACCGCATTCTCACCGCCCTGGCCGCGGCGACCGCCCTCACGACAGCCGCCCACGCGCAGGAGACGCCTTACTATTTGAAGCTTTCAGGCGGCGCGCTTTACACCGGCGACAGCACCAATTCTGGCCGCGCCGAAGCGCCGTTTGAGCCCGGCCTGGTCGATGCGGTGCTGGTCGAAGGTGGGGCCTACCGGTTCGAGACGGATTTTGAGACCGGCGGCTTCGCAGGCATCGCGATCGGGAAGACCACACCCTACGGCCCCTTCCGCAGCGAGCTGGAACTGCTTGGCACCACAACAGATGTCGCTCGCCACGGCGGGTTTGAGACCCTGGGCCAGGACCTCGACAACGCCGATCTCGCTGTCCTGCTCGGTCAAGATACACCAACAGGCACGACCATCGGCACCGCGCTGGCGGACGCCCGCGGCAGCGTCGAGACCGTGTCGATCATGATCAATTTCTACCACGACCTGCGCGCGGCTGGCGCGATCTACCCCTACTGGGGCGCAGGCATCGGCCCGACCTGGGTCAACGTTTCCTATGACCCATCGGGTACCGGCTTTGTCGATGACGACAGCATTGTCTTCAGCTGGCAAGCGATGGCCGGTGTCGCGTGGGAGCTGAACAATCAGCACACGATCCAAGTGGGCTCGCGCTATCTCGGAATGCAAACGGTCGAGGTGGACACGTCAGCATTCCTTGAGTCCGAGCTGGACGTCGATGTGCGGCAGTTCCTGGTCGAGTTAGGCTGGCGCTACCGATTCTAGACCGTACACAGATTAGGATTTGGGTGCATTCGGGTCGAGGGGCTTGCCCTTCATCGCCCGCGCGAGCCTGATCACTGTGTCATCAGACAGCTTCAGCCCACCATTGGCCAGCTGACCCGCCACTTTCTCCGCAGCCTGAGCAAATTCAGGGAAGTTCTCGAACAACGAACGCGCTGCATCGGCGTTGTCCCGCGCCTGCTTCGCAAACGCTGCGAGGCCGACTTCCTTTTGGATGTAGGCCCGCACGATGGGCTCAGCTGTCGTCCACAGATCAATGTTGGGATCGAGGATCCGTGCCACACCCTCCACCACCACCATGGTCCTTTGCAGAAGGACGAGTTCGGGGCGGAGGTGCATGTCGAAGACATCTGTGACATCGAACAGCTGCTGCATCACCTTCGACATATCCAGCTCGCTGGCCGTCTTGTTGAAGATGGGCTCCACCACCGACCGCAGCGCCGTCGCGAAGGCATCAGCATTGAAATGCTCAGGCACATAACCCGCATCAAAATGCGCTTGCGCCGCACGCGGATAATCGCGCTTCACGAAGCCGTAGATGATCTCAGCGAACGCCCGCCGCGCGCCTTCGTCGAGGCGACCCATGATGCCGAAGTCGATCAGGATCAGCTTGCCGTCTGCATCGACGAACAGATTGCCTTGGTGCATATCAGCGTGGAACAGGCCGTGCTGCAGCGCTTGGCTCATGAAGCATTGCATCGTCAGAACGGCGAGTTTTGATCGGTCAATATCCGTACGCGCATCAAGCGCTGCCCGATCCGACAGCCGCGTGCCGTCCATCCACTCCAGCGTCAAAACCCGGCGGGAGGAGCGCTGCCAGTCGACCTCAGGAACGCGGATATCTTTGAAATCGGCAAGATTTTCGCGCATTTCCGAGGCAGAGCCTGCCTCAATGCGCAGGTCGAGCTCAAACTCCGACGACTCTTTCAGTGTCAGGATAAATTTCTTGGGCTCAAGCCGTCGGCTCGCAGGAACGAACCATTCGACGAGGCGCGCGCCAAGGAAAAGAACACGAAATTCCTTCTGCGCCTTCTTTTCAATCCCTGGACGGAGGATTTTGACAGCGACATCGCGACCATCGCTCGTTTTCGCTCGATGAACCTGAGCGACGGATGCTGCAGCAATCGGCTCTGAAAACTCCGAGAACAGATCATCGACGGGTCGCCCAAGACCGCGCTCGACTTCAGCACGTGCAACGTGCTGGCTGAACGGTGGCATGGCGTCTTGCAGTTTGCACAGGTCTTCAGCCATCTGCATACCGACGATATCAGGCCTTGTTGCGAGGAGCTGACCAAACTTCACGTAAGCTGGACCCTGCCCCGCCAGCGCCTGCGCAAGACGTTCCCCAGGGCGGCCTTTGCTACTGGTACCCAGGCGCGTGATCGCTCCCAGTGGCCGGACCCACCAGGGGACCATCGGCGCAAACTCCCGCGGGATCAGAGCATCATGGCGCGCCAGCACCCAGCCGATCCTCAGAAGGCGGAGGAAATCAAAAACAGTGCGCAGCATTCAGACTTTCGCCGCCGTGTGGAGCACAGCAACGCCGCCGGTGAAACGCTCGAACCCAACGCGCGAGAAACCCGCCTCGCGGATCTCCTGCACCAAAGCCTCTGGTCCAGGAAACCGCCGGATCGACTCCACAAGATACTCATAGCTCTCGCGGTCACCGGCCACCGCCTCGCCAAGGCGCGGGATCACAAGATCAGAGTACCGATCATAGACCGTACGGAAGGCCTCCGAAGGCGGCTGAGAGAACTCAAGAATAAAGAGGCGACCGCCGAAACGCAGCACACGGAACGCTTCACGCAAGGCCTTGGCCCGGTTGGTCACGTTGCGGATGCCGAAAGAAATCGAATAGTGCGTAAACTGACGGTCCTGAAACGGCAGTGCCTCGGCATCACCGCAAATCCGCGCTGCATGATCACGCCCGTTGCCAGCGTGCAGCATCGCGTGGTTGATGTCGCAGACCACCGCATCAGCAGCGGGCCGCCCGCGCTCCTCGCGTTCAGCCGCGCGGGTGAGGAAGCTCGCCGCCACGTCGCCCGTGCCGCCTGCTACGTCGATCAGATAGTCGCCGGGTTGCGGGTTCATTCGGTCAATCGTCACCGACTTCCACACCCGGTGCACGCCGCCGGACATCAAGTCATTCATGACGTCGTAGCGCGACGCGACCGAGCGGAAGACTTCACCCACCAGGGGCGCTTTCTCCTCGGGTTTCACATCGCGGCGTCCAAACGGAACAGTGGTCTCTTCACGCATCGGGCAGCACTCGTCGGTCTCGGGCCCCGCTATAGGCGCCCTGTTAGCGCAGGTCTTTAGGCGTCTGGTCCCAGGCGTCAAAATTGCGCGGAAACGACCACCTCAAAGGCCCGCTCTTCCCCAGGAAAGTAGCGCTCATTCCCAAACGCAAAGTCAGCGCGGCGGGCATAACGTGCATCGAGTACGTTCCGAACGATCCCCGTGACCGCGACGGAACCGAGGTCTTTCTGAAGCCGCAGGTCGAGGAGGTCATGCCCCTCATAGAACGCGGTGTTCGCAGCATTGGTGGCATAGCGGCCCACATGGGTCCATGCGGCCTCAGCGCGGAGGGTCGGCGTCGGCTGCCAATTCAGCTGGGCATTGGCCAAGGTCCGCGGGGCTGTGTCGACAAGGTCACCGCTTTCAATCACCTCCGAAGCGTTGCCCACCTGGCGATCGAACTCGTAGCGGTGCTCGGCCCACGTCCCGCCCGCGCGCAGCGACAGGGACTTGGTAAGCGCGACGTTGCCCTCAAACTCAATCCCCACATGGCTCGTCTCGCCATCGGTGACGTTGAAGCCGTCGGCATCGCGGAAGAAGACGTTCTCCTTCCGCATCGCGAACGCTGTCACCGCAAGGGTTCCGCGATCCGCCAGCTGTCCGCGCCAACCGAGCTCAAAGCTATCGAGAGTCTCGGGATCAATGTCGGAGACGTCTTGGTTGATCTGAATTCGGTAGAGCTCCGTCGTCTGAGGCGGCCGCGCGCCCCGGGCAATGGAAGCATAGACGCTCTGCCGCTCTGCTAGCGCATACTGCGCTGACAGTTTCCCGGTGAGGACGCTGAAGCTGTCCTCGCGGTTGGCAGGTCGCTGGAAACGACCCACCGTGTCGGACGGCGCATCGTTCTCGTAATCGTAGCGGGTGAAGGTCCCGCGGAGGCCTGCCTCAAGCGTGAGAGCTTCGGTCGCTTGATGACTGACCTTGGCGAATGGCGCGGCCTCCATCGCTTTCACCGTGTAGTCGTAGTGGAGCCCCTGGACGAAGCTGAAGACCGTTGGCGCCTCCTGGAACTCACGCAAGCTGCCCTCTGTCAGGTCCACATCCGCTCCGATGGCGAGGGTGGTGCGGCTTGAGAGGTCCCGGAACGCGATGCTCTGCACGCCAACGCTGGTGTGCTCGTTCTCCTCTAGCGCGTCGCCCGGCAGGAAGTGCTGCAGGAACTCCATGTCGGTCCAGCGGGCGAACGGCGTGACGGTCCCGGTCCAGCCGCCAGCGCTGAACGGCATCTCGTAGCTCGCCAGGGTGTGGCGGACATCGCGGAACGCCTCGGGGTTCGGGTTGGAGCGGCGGAGGTCATCATCGCGGAAGGCATCATCACCGAGGACGAAGCCCGCGGTCTCCTGCTCCAACTGGTGGATGAAGACGCGGAGGATGCCAGGGCCAATTTCGCTAGCGAAACGGCCTTTGATTTCCAAAGCCCCTGAGTCTGCTCGGTATCCGCCGTCACTCAAGACGGAGAGACCCGCCGTCCAGCTCTGTTGGTCCACCGTCCCAATGGCGCGGATGCGGTCGAACGAACCGTAGGACAGCGTGGCTGACGAGCCCGCCTCACCTGGATCAGGCGTCACCACATCAATCGCACCATGCAGCGCGTTCGAGCCGTAGGCAACATCGCCCGGCCCGCGCAGGACGGAGACGCTCTCAGCAAACGGGAAGGCTGCGTGGAACAAGCCGTTCACGTTCGCAAACCCGGCTGCACGCAGGGGTACGCCGTCCTGGAGGAAGAGGAACGATCCGGCTCCAGCGCCGCCTGTCAGAACCGGGGAACGGATCGCCGTCAGATGCTCGCGGCCCGAGCCAGACTGCACGAACACGCTCGGGGCACGGTTCAAAAGCTCTGCTGGTGCGCGCGGCGAGATGAATCCCACAACATCATCATCAAGGATCGTCAAACTGACCGGAGCGTCGAGACGATCCGCACGCGGTTCCGCGGTGACGATCAATCGGTCAGGTTCTGCCCACGCGATGCCGCCGGATGCCGCCACAGCGGCGAAAGTGATAACTGGTCTCATCATCCGCCCCATACACGGTCACGAGGCGCTGCTAACCACCCGGAGTCCCATGAAATTTGCGCTACATTGTACCCGCGGACGCATATGTTTCACCAATTAGTGGAATTTCTAATCAAATCGGCGTGAGAAGCCTGTTACACGCCATTGACCCGCTCAACCGGCACGTGTTTGCGTAGTGCGTCAGTGGGTCACATCACCCACAAGCGTACGGTTTTGCACGGGCCGAGCGCGTTTCAGAGTTTCGGGAGCACAAAAATGATAAAATCCGAGCTGATTCAACTTCTCGCGGAAGAGAACCCGCACCTTTTTGCGAAAGACGTCGAACGCATCGTGAATGTCGTTTTCGACGAAATCGTCGAAGCGCTTGCGTCCGGGGATCGCGTCGAGCTTCGGGGTTTCGGTGCGTTTTCGGTTCGCCATCGCGAAGCGCGCACCGGTCGAAACCCGCGCACTGGGGATGCGGTCGACGTTGAAGAAAAGTGGGCGCCTTTCTTTAAGGCAGGCAAGGAAATCCGCGAGCGCATAAACGGCTAGGCGGGCTGATCCGCTGGCGAAGATGAAATCCCTGCGACAGCGCTTTTCTTCGCCGAGGCATCACGCCAAATAGGCAGGATGCACCGGATATTCACCACTCTCCTCCTGATCACTCTCACGACTCTGCTCGCGGCCTTCATGTTCGCGAACAGGGGTGACGTTCTTATCAGCTTTGACCCCGTGAATATGGAGCAGCCTGCCCTGTTCTGGGAGGGGCCGCTGTTCTGGACCCTCGCGGGAGCTGTGTTCATTGGCTTCATCCTCGGGGCGATTGGGATGTGGATCTCGACCACCCGGCTGCGTCAACGCGTCGGCGACACGAAGCGCCGTGTCCGCGAGCTGGAGCATGAGCTGAAGCTGGCACGCGCGCGGGGACCAGTGGAGCCTGGCGGTATCAATCTCCCCGCCATCCGGTCGTGAGTGAAGGCCGCCCACTTCTCCTTAAGTATTGCGGGCTGCGGACAGAGGACGACGCGAAGGCTGCCGTGGACGCGAAGGTCCAGCTCGGAGGCCTTGTCTTCGCGCAGCATAGCCCCCGGCGGGTGAACCTGCGCGAGGCGCACAAGGTCCGGGACATCCTGTTCGGTAATGCCGAGGTGGTCGGCCTGTTTGCGAACAACCTGTTCGAAGAAATCGCCGCGACGCACAGCGCGGTGGGCCTCGACCGCATCCAACTGCACGGTGACGAAGATGACGCTTTTGCCGAGCGGGTGGAGAAAGAGGTCGGCCTCCCCGTCCTCCGCGCACTGCCTATCGCGACGGAAGAAGACGCTGCCGCCGCCGACAGCCGGTACGGAAGCGCGTTCCTCTTCGACGCCAAACCGCCCCCCGGCGATGCCCAGAAAGGCGGCCACGGCCAAGCCTTCGACTGGTCCGTCCTCAGCGCCTACAAAGGCGAGCGCAAGTTCCTGCTGGCCGGTGGTCTGCACCCGGACAATGTCACGGACGCGATCGCCGTGATGAAAGACAACGAAGCCTTCGTCGGCATCGACGTCTCCTCAGGCATCGAACGCGAAAAAGGCGTCAAAGACCGCGACCTCATGCTCAGCTTCGCGAAAAACGCCCGCGCTGGGTTATAGGGCGGATTGCGCAGCCAACCGCCTGCGGCATCATTTTGGAGTCTTCTGTGAACGCTGAAGAACCGATTAGACTTTCCTTATCGAAGGACCACGCGCTGGTACTTTTCGACTGGCTAAGCAGACGCGAGAACGATGAACCGATTTCGCCAGAGTTAGCTGCCGCAGTAGAGCGCGTGCACGACGACATCTTGTGTGATCTCGAGAGCGTTCTCGTTGAACCGTTCGATCGAAACTACGAGAGCTTGGTGCAGGCAGCGTGTCAGAGAGTCGCCGCTAGCTAGGCTGCGGGACTTTGTCGAAGTGGATTCTCGTTCAACGTCTTGCTACCGGACGCGCCAGAGGAGTTCCGTACTATGGCCGACGACGCACGCAGCAACCTGAACAGCTTTGCCCTTGGTCCTGATGACCAGGGCAAGTTTGGCACTTTCGGTGGCCGCTACGTCGCGGAGACCTTGATGCCCCTCATCCTCGATCTCGCCCGCGAGTACGATGAGGCATCCGCCGACCCCGCGTTTCAGGAAGAGCTTGATCGTCTGCTCAAAGAGTATGTCGGTCGGCCCTCACCCCTCACCTATGCAGGGCGCCTGACCGACCACGTCCGCGAGACCGCGCCCAAGGGCAAAGGAGCGAAGATCTACCTGAAGCGGGACGAGCTGAACCACACGGGCGCGCACAAGATCAACAATTGCGTGGGCCAAGTCCTCCTTGCCAAACGCATGGGCCGCACACGGATTATTGCTGAGACCGGCGCGGGACAGCACGGCGTTGCAACAGCAACCGTCTGTGCACTCATGGGCCTCCCTTGTGTCGTCTACATGGGCGCCGCTGATGTCGAGCGGCAGAAGCCCAATGTTTTCCGGATGAAGCTCCTCGGTGCGGAAATCGTGCCCGTAACGTCCGGCAAGGGGACACTGAAGGACGCCATGAACGATGCGTTGCGCGATTGGGTGACCAACGTGCACGACACCTTCTACGTCATCGGCACCGCGGCGGGCCCGCACCCCTACCCGATGATGGTCCGCAACTTCCAATCCGTCATCGGGCGCGAGGCGAAGGCTCAGATGCTGGAGAAAGAAGGCCGTCTGCCCGACGTGGCCATGGCCTGCATCGGCGGCGGATCCAACGCCATCGGCCTCTTCCACCCCTTCCTTGACGACCCCGAAGTCCGCCTGATCGGCGTGGAGGCAGCGGGCAAAGGTCTTGATACGGACGAACATGCGGCCAGCCTGACCGGCGGCAAGCCAGGTGTTCTGCACGGGAACAAAACCTACCTCCTGCAGGACGAAGACGGCCAAATTGACGACGCCCACTCGATCTCAGCGGGTCTGGACTATCCCGGCATCGGGCCAGAGCATGCGTTCCTGCACGAGGAAGGCCGCGTCGAATACATCTCCGCCACCGACGACGAAGCGCTCGAAGCCTTCCAACTCTGTGCACGGAAGGAAGGCATTATCCCCGCGCTGGAGCCAAGCCACGCCCTCGCTCGCGCCCTCGAAGTGGCAGCGGAGATGGACGAGGACCAAATCCTCCTCCTCAACATGTGCGGCCGCGGCGACAAAGACGTCTTCACCGTCGCCGCCGCGCTGGGCGTTGAGGTCTAGCGGATCTCCGCCTACGGTGTCGCGGGGCGCATAGGAGAACCGACGATGCGTTTGATCATGACCTTAACGGCTGCTGCAGCCTTGGCCGCGTGCACCAGCACCGAACCCGTCCAGCGAGCGGAGCTGGCGAAAACCACGTGCGGCGCAGAGAAGTATGTGGGCGTGCTTGGCGCACCATTCTCGGCAATGAAACGGCCGACAGGGCAGCCTTATCGGGTCTTCCGCGCAGGTGACGTGGTCACGATGGACTACGATCCGACGCGGGTGAACTTTGTCATCAGCGAGGACGCGCCCGTGGTCGAAAAGATCACCTGCGGTTGAGCCGCTCCGGCTCTTCATAGACAATCAGTCGTCACGCGCTACGTTCTCACCGACTTCGGGTCTGGGGGTGCGTCATGCGCGTGATCACTTGGTTTTTATGTCTTTTGGCGGCCGCCGTCGCGCCAGCATTCGCGATGGTGCACCCGCACGATGGCTCCTCCGAAGCCCTGACGCTACCGCTTGAGCGCGGCGAAGAGGGCGCGCTCATCGCTACCATTCCTGCGCCTCACGACGACGGGACGAGCCTCCGCGTGATCCATGCCATGCGGCTGACGGCGGGCCTTGGCTCGAACCCCTTGGGCCTCGACCGCGGCTGGGGCAGCTCAGGCGATGTGGTCCGGTTCCGCGTGGCCGACGGCAGGGTGACGGCGGAGGTTGAGAACCAGACCTACCGCGCCACGTCGGACAATCCGCTCGAACGCAAGGCCGTGGCCCAGTCCTTTGGCCGGTCGATCATCTTCTCCGCGCCGGTCATTGAAGAGACGGCCGATGCCGTCACATTCGACATCAAACCGCTCCTCATGACGGACCTTTTGGGCCTCGCTGGACGGCTGAAGGAGCAAGGCTCGGGCGGTTTCAGCCTCGACAAAAACCGCTCGCGCATCACGCCAGGAGGTATACTGACGTTTCCGCTCAACAGCGAAGTCGACGTCGAGATGACGTTCGCCTCGAATGATCCGGGTTCGGAGGTTCGTTCGACCGCGCCCTATCCCGGCGCTGTCACCCTGACGGTGCACCACAGCTTCGTGGCCCTGCCTGAGGATGGGTTTGAGATGCGTGAACATGATCCGCGCGCCGGCACGTTCGCGATCGACGTCTATGATTTCTCCGCGCCGCTGGACAAACCGATCACCCAGTCGTTCGCCATGCGCCACCGCATGTCCAAAGACGATCCCCTGATCTTCTACGTCGACTCAGGCGCACCGGAACCGATCCGTCAGGCGCTCATCGATGGCGCGTCCTGGTGGGCAGAGGGATTCGCGGCTGCGGGGTACCCTGATGGATACCGCGTTGAGGTACTGCCTGATGGAGCCCATCCGCTCGATATTCGCTACAACATCATTCAGTGGGTCCACAGACAAACCCGCGGCTGGTCCTATGGCGGCGCGATCACGGACCCGCGCACGGGGGAAATGCTGAAAGGCGCCGTGATCCTCGGCTCCCAACGCGTGCGCCAGGATCGGATGATCTTTGAAGGCCTCGCCGGAACAGACAAAACAGGGACCGGCAGCGACGATGATCCGGTGGAGCTGGCCCTCGCCCGCATTCGCCAATTGTCCGCACACGAAGTGGGGCACGCCCTCGGCTTCGGCCACAACTTCGCCGCCAGCGCCAATGGCCGCGCATCTGTGATGGATTACCCCGCTCCGTGGGTCATCGCGAGGGGCAATAAACTCGATTTCTCAAAAGCCTATGACACAGGGCTCGGCGCATGGGACATAGCCACCGCACGCTGGCTCTACGGCAAAGAGAATGGCGACGCCGTGCTCGCAGAAGCGCGCGAAGAGGGCCTCCTCTTCATCGAAGATCCCGAAGGCCGCAGCGTCGGTTCTTCCCATCGCAACGGCGCGGTCTGGGACAATGGCGACGATCCCGTCGAAGAGCTCAACAATGTCATGCGTGTGCGGAAGATCGCGCTGGAGACCTTCACCGAGAAACGCCTTGCGAAGGGCCGCCCCATGGGCGAGCTGCGCCAAGTTCTCGTGCCCATCTACCTCTACCATCGCTACCAAACAGCGGCAGCAGCAAAAGTCCTGGGCGGCACGGATTATCAGTATGCCAAGCGCAGTGTCGATGATCCTTCGGTGACGCCCATCGCAAAAGACGAGCAGATGGAGGCGCTCCGTGCGCTCCTCGCCACCGTGACGCCTGAGGCGCTCGATATTCCCGATAGTGTGCTGACGATGCTCACACCACGCGCGGACGGTTTTCAGTACACAGCACGTCGTGAAAGCTTCGCCGAAGCCACCTCGCCTATCTTCGACTTGATGAGCGCGGCGGAGAACGCTGCCGACCTCACCTTTGGAGCGATCCTCCACCCTGCCCGCCTCGAACGGCTGGCCCAGTTTGAAGCCCGCGGCGAGGGCCCAAGCCTGAAGACCGTTCTGGAAGAGACCGTGACCGCCGTCGTCGGTGCGAATGCCAAAACCCCGCGCACCAAGGCGCTCGCGATGGTCGCTGAGGAACGGTTGATTGCCCATCTCATCAAAGCCGACGACCCGTCAGCATCGCTGCCCGTTCGCGCTGCGCTCAGCGATGTGCTCCTAGCCGTAGAGCGGGCTTATGGCGAGGCAGAGGACGGCCACCGCCTCGTCCTCGCGGCCCAGCTTCGCGCTCATCACGAACGGCACGCCCCGGCCCGTGCACCCGAAGCGGTCGCCCCGCGCATCCCGCCGGGCAGCCCCATTGGCGAAGATTGCTGGCACTGCACGCTGTAGGGACATGCAAGGCCTTGCGCCGCGGCGTGAGGCGTTGCACTTGGTGATCGTGACACGTCTACAACCTACTTTTGACCGGCTTCGCGCCGAAGGCCGCCGCGCCTTCGTTCCCTTCATCATGGCGGGTGATCCCAGCCTGGAAGCTTCGGAGGATCTGCTGAACGCGCTCCCCAGCGTCGGTGCGGACGTCATTGAAGTGGGCTTTCCTTTCACCGATCCCATGGCCGATGGTCCGATCATCGCCGAGGCGGGCCAGCGTGCGCTGAAGGCGGGCCAGACCCTCAAGAAAACCCTTGAAATGGTTCACCGTTTCCGCGCCGCAGGTCACGAAACGCCGATCGTTCTGATGGGGTACGCCAACCCCGTCCTCCAGCACGGCGCCAGCTTCGCCCGCGATGCCGTGGCGGCAGGCGCCGACGGCCTGATCCTTGTCGACCTGCCGCCTGAAGAGAGCGCCGGCGTCGACGCACAGGCTGCTGAGGCAGGCCTTTCGACCATCCGCCTCGCCACCCCGACCACAAAAAATGAGCGGATCGACCAAGTCCTCCGCGGCGCGTCGGGCTTTCTCTATTACGTCGCCGTCGCCGGCGTCACAGGCGACCGCTCCGCAGGCAGCGACGAATTGGCCGAAGCAATCTCGCAATTGCGAACAAAGACGTCCTTGCCCATCGCGGCAGGGTTCGGCATCAAGGATGCGGCGGCAGCGCGTGATGCTGCGCGTCACGCCGACGCTGTCGTGGTTGGCTCAGCGATCGTTAAAGCGCATGAGCTACATGGGAAGGACGCGGCACTGTCCCTCGCACGCGAGATAGCTGAGGGCGTCCACCACTTGGAGAGTGCACCATGAATTGGTTGAGTGACATCACGCCGCCGGGCATGAAAAAAATGTTTCGGCAGCAAGACGACAATCAAGATAAGCTGTGGACGCGCTGCCCATCCTGCGAGCAGATGACCTTCAACAGCGATTTGGAGCAAGGTCAGATGATCTGCCCGAATTGCGGTCACCATATGCGGATTGACCCCGTTGCACGCCTCGACGGCCTGCTCGGCGAGGGCACCTGGGAGCGGGTGGAGCTTCCTGAGACCAAAGACGACCCTCTCAAATTCAGAGACACCAAGCCCTATCCCGCGCGCTTGAAAGAGTATCGGAAGCGGACAGGCCACGAGGATGCACTCGTCGTCGGTAAGGGCGAGCTGGGCGGCCGGAAAGTCGTTGTTGCTGTGCAGAACTTTGCCTTCATGGGCGGCTCGATGGGCACGGCCCTCGGCGAGGGCCTCCTCACCGCGGCGGAAGAAGCCGTGAAAGATGGCGCAGCGCTGATCGTCGTCACTGGGTCCGGCGGTGCGCGGATGCAGGAGGGGATCCTGTCCCTGATGCAGATGCCACGCTCGACTGTCGGCGTGCAGATGGTTCAAGAGGCTGGCCTGCCGTACATCGTGATCCTGACCAACCCGACCACGGGCGGCGTCACCGCGAGCTACGCGATGCTGGGCGACATCCACATTGCTGAGCCCGGCGCGCTGATCGGCTTTGCTGGGCCCCGTGTGATTGAGCAGACCATTCGCGAAAAACTGCCTGAAGACTTCCAGACAGCTGAGTATCTCCTAGACAAAGGCATGATCGACCGCGTCGTTGACCGGCGCGAGCAAGCCAAGGAACTTGGCCATATCCTCAGCGTGCTGATGGCTCCTGCGGAAGCGCAGGCCGCTCCGGCAGAGACTCCGGCTGAAGAGACAGAGCCTGAAGCGGCGAACGATCACCCGCTCCTGTCTGAAGCGATGGCGAAGGCGGCAGAGTAGCCTTGGCGAACACGCCCGCGGCCACCGAAGAAGTCCAACGCCTTCTCGCAAGGTTCGAGAACGCCAATCCGGCCAACATCGTCCTAGGACTAAAGCGGATCACCTCCGCTCTTGAGCGCCTTGGTTCTCCGCACACGAATCTTCCACCGGTCATCCATGTCGCAGGCACCAACGGCAAAGGCTCAACAATAGCCTTTATGCGGACGATCCTCGCTGCCGCTGGCCTACGGGTGCATGTCTACACATCCCCGCACCTTGTGAAGTTTAACGAGCGCATCGTCCTAGCGGGCGAGCAAATCTCCGACGACATGCTCGCCTCCGTTCTGGGACGTTGCGAATCGGCGGCGGGTGATCTTCCGCTTACGTACTTTGAAGCCTCTACAGCAGCAGCCTTCCTCGCGTTCTCAGAAACACCTGCCGACGTCGTCCTACTTGAGACCGGCCTCGGCGGTCGGCTTGATGCGACCAACGTCGTGCCTGATCCCCGCGCATGTGTGATCACGCCAATCGGCATGGACCACATGGATTGGCTCGGCGACTCGATCCCCGCTATTGCGGCAGAGAAAGCAGGGATCATCAAGCAAGGCGCTGCGTTCGTCACGGGCGTGCAAAAGCCTGAAGCCATGGACGTCCTGCGCCACCGCGCGCTTGCTCTGGGTACGGAGCAACACATCCTTGGCGAAGACTGGCAACTCGTCCGTGAGGGGAGCGGTTTCACCTACGAGGATGAGCAAGGCCTTTCCGACCTCGCCCTGCCGCGTATGATGGGCGGCCACCAAATCGACAATGCAGGCCTCGCCGTAGCCGCGCTCAAGGCCGCTGGCCTCGCTCCGTCGGATGATTTCATCAGCATGGGGATCACTGCCACCGAATGGCCTGCGCGCCTGCAGCGCCTCACCAAGGGCCCTCTCGCGGAAATGGTGACCCAGCACAAAGGTGACCCTGGCGAGCTCTGGCTCGACGGCGGGCACAACGCCCACGCTGCCCGCGCCATCGCCCGCGCCCTGGCGGACCTTGAAGACCGCAACCCACGCCCGCTGGTCCTCATCGTGGGCATGCAAAAGAACAAAGACCCGGGCGATTTCCTCGCCCCCTTCGAGGGTCTAGCGTCCAACGTGCTCACCGTCGCGGCCAACAAATCCGGCGTCTGGTCGGGCGAGGACCTGGCGGAGGCGGCGCAGAAAGCAGGTTTGCCTGCTCAGGCAATGCCTTCGGTTACTGCCGCAGTGGAGCATACCGTCGAGGCTTTCGGCCGTTCGGGCGAAGGACAGCCCAGAATCTTGATCGCAGGATCGCTTTATCTTGCGGGCGAAGTGCTGGAGAAGAATGGTTAACGACGGAGACCCCGCGATGACCCACGTTCTTTTCAAACGCCTGCCCCATTCCGAAGGCATCGAGCTTCCCGCCTATCAAACCGCCGACTCCGCAGGCGCGGACCTGCGCGCCGCCATTGACGACACGTTCGTCCTCGAGCCCGGCGAGAAGGCGATGATTCCCACCGGCCTCGAGATCGCCCTCCCCCCTGGAACCGAAGGGCAGGTCCGCCCGCGCTCTGGCCTCGCGGCCAAGCACGCTGTGACCCTGGTCAACAGCCCGGGCACCATTGACGCTGACTATCGCGGCGAGATGCGCGTTATCATGATCAACCTCGGCAAAGAGTCTTTCACCATCGAACGGGGTATGCGGATCGCGCAGCTGGTCGTGGCGCCCTATTTGCGAGCGACCTTCGAAGAAGCAGACGGCGAGCTTCCCGCGACAGAGCGCGGTACAGGCGGCTTCGGCTCCACCGGCGTTTGAGCCGTGAGCGAGCCGCGGCATAAGCATCACCTGCTTCTGCCCGAAGTTGGCGGGCAAGGGCAGAAAGCTATTGCCGCCGCCCACGTGCTTGTCATCGGCGCAGGCGGCCTTGGCTGCCCCATCCTCTCCTACCTCGCTGCGGCTGGCATCGGTACACTGACGATCTGCGACGGGGACAAGGTCGAGCTGTCCAACCTGCAGCGGCAAACGCTGTACACGGAAGGTGACATCGGTAAGCCAAAACCGAAAGCAGCAGCCCAGCGCCTGAAAGCGATCAACGGCGACATCACCATCAACGACGTGCATCGGTTCTTCAGCGAGGAGAACGCGCAGGATCTCCTCTCCGGTGTCGATCTCGTCATCGAAGGCGTCGACCGCATCGCCGCTCGCCACGTCATCAACAAAGCCTGCCTGAAAGCGGGCAAACCGCTCCTGTCCGCCGCGGCATCCCGATTTGAGGGACAGGTGGCCCTGTTCCGTCCCGGCCAGGTGGGCCACCCCTGTTACGCCTGCCTTGTCCCGCCCAACGCCGACGAAGACGGGCTCTGCGACCGCGACGGTGTCCTCGGCCCAGTGGTCGGCGTGGTCGGCAGCCTCGCTGCCAGCGAAGCCCTGAAGGTGATTTGCGACATCAAACCAACGCTTGAGAAGACGATCCTGATTGCCCACTTGAAGGCAGGAACCATTCGCCGAACCGCGATGGAGCGCGACCCCTGCTGCGCCGTCTGCGGCGAGCAAACACCACCAGAGTGACGCAGCAGTCACCGCTGGCACACCTTTTGCGAGAACCTTTCCAAAATGTTGCAAAACGGACACCCCGGCAAGGCGGGATCCGTGCTATGTGCACTGCACAAAAGGGGACTGGACCATGCTTTACATAGCCGAATTGGTAGCAGCAGCTCCCGCCGTCGCGGCCCCTGAAGTGGCAGAAACGACCCAAGCCGCGCCGACTTGGCCGCTGATCGTCGTTCTGCTGATCGCCATGGCCCTCGCCTGGCGTCCGCGCGAGCGTCAGACCGCTTCCCAGCGCCCCGGCGCTTGATCCCAAGACTTTCGCCAGCACACTCGCGGCGCTAACGCATCGGCAGACGACCATCACGAGGTTCTGCCATGCTTCTCCCCACCGACGACCCCTTTGTCATCGCCTCCCTCGCCCGCACGCCGATGGGCGGCCTCCAAGGCGAGCTCGCTGATCTGCCCGCGCCGAAACTCGGCGCCGTCGCGATCAAAGGCGCTCTCCATCGCGCAGGCGTCGCGCCGGAAGATGTCGATGAAGTCCTGATGGGCTGTGTCCTCCCCGCCGGTCAAGGCCAAGCCCCGGCGCGCCAGGCCGCAATCCACGCGGGCCTGCCAAACTCCGTACCCTGCACAACGGTGAACAAGATGTGCGGCTCGGGCATGAAGACGATCATGATGACCGCCCAAGCGATCGCTGCGGGCGCGGTGACCGTTGGCGTGGCTGGCGGCATGGAGAGCATGACCAACGCGCCCTACATCCTGCCCAAAGCACGCTCCGGCTATCGCATGGGCCACGGCCAGGTCATCGACCACATGTTCCTCGACGGCCTCGAAGACGCCTACGAGGGCGGCCTAATGGGCACGTTCGCTGAGCTGTGTGCGGACAAATACGAGTTCAGCCGCGAGACCCAGGACGAATATGCCATCGCCAGCCTCGACCGCGCCCTCGCTGCATCAGAAGAGGCGTTCACGGACGAAATCGTCCACGTGAACCTTGAGGCGCGGACAGGCACCATCGTTATCGAAAAAGATGAGCAGCCGTTCAAAGCGCGCCGGGACAAGATCCCTCAGCTCCGCCCCGCATTCCGTCGCGAAGGCGGCACGGTGACCGCGGCCAACGCCAGCTCGATCTCCGACGGTGCAGCGGCACTTGTCCTTATGCGGAAGAGTGAAGCTGATCGCCGAGGCATCGAACCGCTCGCCAAACTGACCGCGATGACCAGCCACGCGCAAGAGCCAGCCTGGTTCACAACAGCGCCCGTGGGTGCGCTTCAGAAACTCTTCGAAGCGGAAGGCTCCAGGCAGTCCGACTACGACCTTTTCGAAGTCAACGAAGCGTTCGCTGTCGTCCCCCTCGCGGCGATGGAAGAGCTTGGCATTGAGCATGACCGGATGAACGTCCACGGCGGCGCTTGCGCCCTCGGCCACCCCATCGGCGCCAGCGGTGCACGGATTGTCGGCGGCCTGGTCAACGCTCTTCGGTACCGCAACCTCAAGCGCGGCGCAGCAGCGGTCTGCATCGGCGGCGGCGAAGCCACAGCTGTCAGTGTCGAGATTGTTTAACACTCAGAAAAAACGCTAAATATCCGTATGGCTACTGTTGTAATTACTGGGGCGAACCGAGGCATCGGCCTGGCCCTGACGAAAACCTACGCTGCACGCGGCGACACCGTTCACGCAGCGTGCCGCGCGCCCGACGAAGCCTCCGAACTCCGCGAAGTCGGCGGCAACGTGCAGCTCCACGCAGTGGATGTTGGACACCACGCGAGCATCGACAGCCTCGCCCAAGCGATCACCGAACCTGTTGATGTCGTGATTGCAAACGCGGGTGTTTACGGCCTCAGCGGCGCGGACCAAACCTTTGCCGACCTGGATTTCAAGGGCGTCGATTTCACGTTCAACATCAATACGATTGGTGCACTGAAAACCCTTCAGGCCTTCATCCCGCATGTCAGCAAGTCTGACGGGAAGAAGCTCGTCGCGATCACATCGAAAATGGGATCGATTGACGACGCCAGTAGCGGAATGATCGCATACAGATCATCGAAGACTGCTCTCAACATGGCGCTCTGCTGTGCAGCCAACGAACTGCAGGACAAGGGCATTGCCGTCGGCACTCTTCATCCCGGCTGGGTTCGTACACGGATGGGCGGCGACAATGCGCCAACAACAACGCAAGAAAGTGCTGATGGCCTAGCCAGTGTGATCGACAGTCTGACACCCGGACCCAAAGCAGCGTTCAAAGACTTCCGCGGCGACGCCATCGCCTGGTAGGCGCAGTTTAAAGGAACGAGTACGGATCAATATCGACCACGCGTCTAACCGCACTCGTTCCTTTCACTGAACCCAGCCAATCAGCGATAAACGCTTGCACATTCTGGCGTTTTCCCGCCCTCACCAAGAACCGCTGCCGGTAGACGCCTCGCAACCGATAAAACGGTGCAGGCGCAGGCCCCCACGCCTCCAAACCATCCGTTTGCGGAATGGCTTGAACGAGAGCACGGGCTTCCTGCGCAACTCGCTCCTCGTTCTTACCAGATAAGATGACTGCGGCGAGACGCCCGAACGGCGGCATACCGATATCTTCCCGCGCCCAAAGCTCTGCATCGAAGAACGCATCGCGATCGCCCGATACCAGAGCCTGGTTCACGCGGTGGTCAGGTTGATAGGTCTGGAGCAGCACCCGCCCCGCTGCTGCCGACCGGCCTGCTCGCCCTGAAACTTGGGTCAGGACTTGATACGTCCGCTCAGCCGCTCTCAGATCACCGCCAGCGAGACCGAGGTCCGCATCGACAACGACAACCATCGTCAGTCCAGGGAAGTTATGGCCCTTCGCCGCAGCCTGGGTTGCAACGAGAATGTCGATCTTGCCCTCTGCCATCCGTGTAAGGAGCTCTTTCGCCGCTCCCGGGCTTTCTACCGTGTCTGACGAAAAAACCTCAATTCGTGCATCGGGCCAGCGCTCTCGCGCCTCCTCTGCGACACGCTCCACCCCAGGACCACACGGCGCGAGGGTACCAACAGCCTGACAAGATGGGCATTTCTCAGGCTTCGGCATCGAGAAGCCGGTCTGGTGACAAATCAATTGCCCCGTGTACCGATGTTCCACCAGCCACGTGTCGCTGTCAGGGGCCATCATCCGTTCACCGCACCGCCGACAAATCGTCACCGGCGCATAGCCACGCCGGTTGAGGTAGAGGAGCGCCTGTTGGCCATCGGCCAACGTCTCCGTCACCGCGGCAACAGCAGGCTCGGCAATCCATTGCCCCGTAGGCGGAGCATGTTTCCGCATATCAAGAAGGCGCATGTCCGGCATCACCGCAGGGCCAAACCGGCTTTCCAGCTTCACCGACTGGTAGCGGCCAGACTGAACATTCGCATACGTCTCAAGTGACGGCGTCGCCGATGCCAGCACCACAGGGAACGACTGAAGCGCACCCATTGCAACCGCCATATCGCGAGCATGATAAAGAAGGCCGTCCTGTTGCTTGTAAACGCCGTCATGCTCCTCATCGACGACAACCAGCTGCAAATCTTGCCACGGGAGGAAAAGCGCGGAACGCGCACCGACAACCAGACGGCAGGAGCCATCAAGCACCCGCTTCCAAACACGCCGTCTTTGTGCGGATGAAACATCAGAATGCCAATGGGCAGGCGCTGTACCAAACCGCTCTTCAAGCCGCCTCAGAAACGGCAGAGTCAGCGCAATTTCAGGCAACATCACAAGCACTTGCGATGACGGTGACTTACGCAACGCCGCCGCGACAGCCTCAAGATAGACCTCCGTCTTTCCCGAACCTGTGACACCATCAATCAAGACCGTCCCCCTACCGTGGGTCACAGTCTCAGACAGTACAGCAACCGCGCTCCTCTGACTGTTACTCAGGTGCTTACACGGAAGATTAGGGTTGGGAGGCTTGAACGGTGGGTCCGGATCAAACATCACAGGTTCGAGCGCACCCGCATCGGCAAGCGAGCGCACCACGCCTTCTGTCACGTTCGCGGCCTCAGCCAGATCACGCGCCGTCCGTGCCCGGTCACCAGCTGCGTCAAGAACGGCTTGCCGCTTCACCGTCATCCGCAGACCTTCAGGAAGCGCTGCACGACGATAACCCGTCCGCCCACGGACATCTGCGAGCCCATGTTCTCCGCGCAGAACAAGGCGCAACACTGCACCACGGGGCACCATGTAGTAAGACGCCACCCAATCGACGAAACGCATCATCGGCCGCGCAAGCGCCGGCACATCATACCGATCTGCGACCGCTTTCAACTTCGCGTCCGGTACATCGGGGTCGGGGGCCACGGGCCAAACCACTCCCGTCATCTGGCGCGGCCCTAACGGCACCTTCACGAAGTCTCCGGCGTCTACGGACAAATGCTCAGGCACGGCATAATCATAACCGTTGCCCGCAGGCATCGGCAGAAGCACCTTCACACGGCGTGGGCGCGACGGGGGAGAGGCCTGGTCCATCGCGCCACCTTACCACGCAGAGCCCTCTGACAAGAGCGATGCGGCGGGAGTGTGCAAAACCGGCTAGAACGCGCTAGCCTGCTGGGATGCATAAGCCCCTCACCCTTGCCGCCGCCCTCCTCCTCACCGCCTGCGTGCAAGAGGACGCGCCGTCTGCGCCCCTTCCCGCGGAGGAGAACGCGGTCAATGAAGCCGCCGAGGAGTTTCAGCGTGTGCTGGAGGAACACTGGGCCCTGCGCATGCGGGAAGACCCGGTGCTGGCCAGCGAGCTCGGCAACAAGGGCGGTGCGGGGCAGCTCGGCAACCCCTCGCTTGCTGCGTTCGATGCATCGACCCAAGCGCGTGCGGCGCTCATCGAGAAGCTTGGGGCAATTGATACGAACCGCCTTGTGGGGGATGACGCCCTCAATCACCGGCTACTGACTGTCAGCCTACAGAGGACTGTTGACCGGCAACAGGAGCTGATCCAGCGGTACTTGATCATCAACACCTATTCCGCGCCGCATTCGTCGTTAGCGCGTCTTGCAGACCGAACGAGCCTACGGAGCGAGGACGACGCTGCATCGTACAAAGGCCGGCTGCAGAAGATGCCTGGCTATATCGATGACGTCATCGCCCGACTTGATGAAGCGGTGGAATTGGGCTGGACCCAGCCTTGCGAGGCGATGGTCGGGTTCGAGCGCACCTACCGCACGCACATTGTGGACGACGCAGAGACATCAGTGTTCTTTGCGCCGTACGTTGATAGTCCGTATCGGGATGAAGAAGCATTAGAATTGATCCAGAGTGAGATCATTCCGGCGTTCGAACGGTTCGGCTCCTTCTACGAAGAACGCTACGCACCGAACTGCCGGAAGGATGTCGGCGTCGGCAGCCTCGACGGCGGTGCGGAGGCGTATGAAGCGGAGGCCCGCGCCTACACCACGACGGATCTTTCGGCCGATGCCATTCATAACCTTGGACTTTCTGAGGTCGCACGCATCCGCGCGGAGATGGAAGGTGTCGCCGCGGAGGCTGGTTTTGACTCGCTCCCGGCGTTCCAGGAGCATCTTCGGACGTCCCCGGAGTATTATCCGAAGTCGGCAGAAGAGCGGATGCAGAAGGCGGCGCGCATTGCCAAGACGATGGACGGCAAGCTCGTCCAATTGTTCAGGTACCTGCCGCGGATGCCTTACGACATCAAACCCATTCCCATGGACACAGCAGAAGGGACGACCACAGCCTATTACTCACGCCCTTCACCGGACTTTACCCGGCCAGGGACCTACTGGCTGAACACCACACGGCTGAGCACGCGGCCGCTCTATGAATTGGAGGCGCTAACCCTTCATGAAGCTGTCCCAGGTCACCATCTTCAGATCGCCATTGCGCAAGAGCGCGACCTTCCCAAGTTTAGGCGTTTCGGCAGCGTGACTGCGTACACGGAGGGATGGGGTTTGTATTCGGAACGGCTCGGCCTCGAAGTCGGTTTCTACACGACGCCTGAAACGAACTTCGGCCGGCTGTCCTACGAGATGTGGCGTGCTTGCCGCCTCGTTGTTGACACGGGGATGCATTCTAAGGGCTGGACAAGGGGCCAGGCCATTGAATTCATGCTTGAAAACACAGGCCTGAGCCGAAACAATATTGAGCGAGAGGTTGATCGCTACATCACTTGGCCCGGTCAGGCGCTCGCTTATAAAATCGGTGAGCTGAAAATCCGTGAGCTGCGCGCCGAAGCCGAAGAGACCCTGGGAGGCGGATTCGATATTCGCGAGTTCCATGACGTGGTCCTTCGCCAAGGGCCAATCCCGCTCGATGTGTTGGACGAAGTCGTCACCGCATGGGTTGATGAGGGGGGCTCATCAGAATGACCTCCGTCCTCTTCGTCTGCCTAGGGAACATCTGCCGCTCACCCACAGCGGAGGGTGTTTTCCGGAAGCGCGCAGCAGGAGCCGGTCTTGATGTCACGATCGACAGTGCAGGCACGGGGGCATGGCACGCTGGCGAACCGCCCGACCCACGCATGACAAAGGCTGCAGCAAGGCGCGGTTATGACCTTTCAACCATCCGCGCACGGCGCGTTGATGATGGGGATGGGTACACCTTTGACCACATCATCGCTATGGATGCATCGAATCTGGCTGACCTGAAGGACCGCGCCCTGCCTGACTGGACGGCGAACGTCTCCATGCTGCTCAACCGCGACGTACCCGACCCCTACTATGGCGGGCCGGAAGGCTTTGATCACGTCATTGACCTGATTGAGCAGGGGGTGGATGATCTCCTTAGCGAACTGAAAAACCATGACTAATGCATTCTTCATAGGCCTCGGATACTCGGCCAGACCGCTGGCTCAGCGCCTCGTCTCGGAAGGCTGGACCGTTACCGGGACCACGCGCAGCCGGCAAAAAGCAGTCGCGATGCACGCCCTCGGAATCAAATCGCAAGTTTGGGAGAGCCCCAAGCCTCTCCCTGAACAGGTTCTCGAGGACACCTCCGCGATCATCATCAGCACGGGCCCACACGACGGTGGATGTCCTGCCGCGCGTGCCGTACCGGATGCCAGCATCTTCAGCTCGACACGCATCCTCTACCTCTCATCAAGCGGCGTGTACGGAGATACTGGCGGCGCATGGATCGATGAGACGGCGGAGTGTCGTCCGACTACAGAGCGAGGAAAGGAACGCCTGCTCGCTGAACGCGACTGGCTTGCCATCGCCGAACGTTCGCGCGCGCCCCTCACCCTTTGCCGCTTTGCGGGCATCTACGGGCCTGGCCGTAGCGCGATCAACAGCCTCTCCGGCGACACGCCCGGCGCCCGCGCAGGACTGTCACGTCGGCTCGTGAAGCCCGGGCAGGTGTTCAACCGCATCCATCGCGATGATATCGCCAATGGCCTCTTCGCTCTTCTGCACACGGACAATCCTCCGGATGTCGTGAACTTCGCCGACGATGAGCCATCGCCGCCCGCCGACCCGATTACCTACGCAGCAGCTCTTCTAGGCAAAGAGCCACCGCCTGAGACGCTGTACGATGACATCAAAGGCGAACTCTCCGCCATGGCGCGCAGTTTCTATGCAGAGAACAAACGCCTGAAAAATGATCGACTTAAGGCTCTCCCTGGGTTCAAACTTCAGTACCCAACGTACCGTGAAGGCCTCAAAGCCATCTACGAT
This sequence comes from Pseudomonadota bacterium, assembly GCA_039198765.1. Taxonomy (GTDB): domain Bacteria; phylum Pseudomonadota; class Alphaproteobacteria; order Caulobacterales; family Parvularculaceae; genus Parvularcula. Next base: position 1,319 of record JBCCTF010000019.1, on the reverse strand, counting down.
GAGTGGCACGGGTAAAGGAGCGAAAGATCTCAGAGCCAAGGCGACCCAAGACAGCAAGACTAACCGCGCTCCCCATCGGCACGGCCATCACGCTCGTCGGCGTCCTCCTCTTTCTTGCCGCACTCCTCAGTGGGCGGAACAGTCCTGCACCCGATCGTGTCAACCAATCCAGTTGGGCCCAGTTTACTGACCGCGAAGCCTTCGGCCTTGACGACGGCCAAATTCTCGGCGTCTGGCGCGCCACCGGCGAGCGAGCAGAAGGCGATGGCCGCTCCGTCCAATGTGGCATCCGCCGCCTCGGCGTTTACCCAAAAGCCCTCGAAGTCTTCCGAAGCGGCGAGGCACCAGGCGGATGGATCTTCGGCAAGCCAGAAGAAGCATCAGTCGTGCTGCCCCTCCTCAATGAAGGCGCCGCTTTCTGCGACCTACCCGTCCGCGTCAGCAACGGCATCATCCCGCAAATCCAGCCTGCGCTCGCGAACCCCGGAAACCCACGCCTTGAGAAAATCAGCACACTGCCCGACGGTTCGGTCATGACCATGTACGCCGTCGTCGACCTCGAAGGCCGCGAAGCCTGGACCTGGATGCGCGTCCTCCCGCCTAAGCCCTGAAACCTGCGATATAAAGAAAGCTTTATATCCGTGGTCGGGCCTGCTAGCGGCGGCGCAACGCATTTGGAGACCCCCATGGCCCAGGATTACGCCGTCAAAGATTTGAGCCTCGCCGACTTTGGCGAGAAGGAAATCGCCATCGCTGAGCACGAGATGCCCGGCCTGATGTCCACCCGCAAAGAGTTCGGCGCCGCGCAGCCGCTGAAAGGCGCGCGCATCGCCGGCTCGCTGCACATGACCATCCAGACCGCCGTGTTGATCCGCACGCTGGAAGCCCTCGGCGCGGAAGTGCGCTGGGCGAGCTGCAACATCTATTCGACCCAGGACCACGCCGCCGCCGCGATCGCCGCCGCCGGCACGCCGGTCTTCGCGCACAAAGGCGAGACGCTCGAGGAATATTGGGACTTCGCCGATCGCCTGTGGGAATGGCCGAACGGCGAGCTGGCCAACATGATCCTCGACGACGGCGGCGATGCCACGATGCTGATCCTGGTCGGTGCGCAGGCCGAGGAAGACCCCTCGGTGCTCGATAATCCGTCTAATGAAGAAGAGGAAGCCTTCTTCGCAACGATCAAGCGCCGCCTCGCCCGCGACCCGGGTTTCTACTCCCGCGTCAAAGCGTCGATCAAAGGCGTCACGGAAGAGACCACCACGGGTGTGATGCGTCTCTACCAGCGCGAAAAAGCTGGCACGCTTCCGTTCCCAGCG
>JBCCTF010000018.1:0-34029 GCA_039198765.1 Pseudomonadota bacterium | reverse complement strand
CGGCGGTTTCGGGGTCGAGGCTGAGGTTGAACTGGTCGCGCCAGCGGAATTCGAAGCGCGCCTTTGACAACGCGTCATCGCGCACCTTCGCCGCCGGGTGACCTTTCGCCAAATCCGCGGCGTGGGCGGCGAGTTTGTAGGTGATCACACCGACCTTCACGTCGTCGCGGTCGGGGAGACCCAGATGCTCCTTAGGCGTCACATAGCAAAGCATGGCGCAACCGAACCAGCCGATCATCGCCGCGCCAATGCCTGACGTGATGTGGTCATAGCCCGGCGCGATGTCGGTCGTCAGTGGACCGAGCGTATAGAACGGCGCCTCGCCGCATTCGCGCAGCTGCTTGTCCATGTTCTCTTTGATCTTGTGCATCGGCACGTGGCCAGGGCCTTCGATCATCACCTGCACGCCGTGATCCCACGCGATGTTCGTCAGTTCACCGAGGGTTTCGAGCTCAGCGAACTGCGCGCGGTCGTTGGCATCCGCGATGGAGCCAGGGCGCAGACCATCGCCGAGGCTGAAGGTCACGTCGTAAGCGCGCATGATCTCGCAGATTTCAGCGAAGTTCGTGTAGAGGAAGCTCTCCTGGTGATGCGCCAGGCACCACTTGGCCATGATCGAACCGCCGCGAGAGACAATGCCCGTCACACGATCCGCAGTCAGATGAATGTAGGGCAAGCGCACGCCAGCGTGTACGGTGAAGTAGTCTACGCCCTGCTCGCACTGCTCAATCAAGGTATCTCTGTACACGTCCCATGTGAGGTCCTCTGCAACCCCGTTCACTTTCTCAAGCGCCTGATAGATCGGCACGGTGCCGATGGGGACGGGTGAGTTGCGCAGGATCCACTCGCGGGTGTTGTGGATGTTCTTGCCGGTGGAGAGGTCCATGACCGTGTCCGCGCCCCAGCGGGTGCCCCAGACCATCTTCTCCACCTCTTCCTCCACGCTGGAGGTCACGGCTGAGTTGCCGATGTTGGCGTTGATCTTGACCAGGAAGTTCCGTCCAATGATCATTGGCTCGGCTTCAGGGTGGTTGATGTTGATCGGGATCACCGCGCGCCCCTTGGCGATCTCGTCACGGACGAACTCTGGTGTCACGAATTCAGGGACACTCGCACCGAATGACTCGCCGTCAGCATGGCGGATCGAAGCACCTTCAGCCGCGGCTTTGCGGCCGAGGTTCTCGCGGATGGCGACGTATTCCATCTCCTCCGTGACGATGCCAGCGCGCGCATATTCGAGCTGTGTACGGAGCTCTCCTGTGTAGCGCTTGGGCTCAGGCACGTTGGGGAAGGCCCGGGCAAGGTAGTCGCCGGTTGCGCCGCCATTGTCCTCTGGCTTCACATCGCGGCCCTTGTAGCTTTCATGCTCACGCCGCGCGATCCATGGTGCGCGGATCGCTGGCAGGCCCTTCTCAACGTTAGGTACGAAGCCGTCCTCTGTATACGGACCGCTAGCGTCATAGACAGGCAGCGGCGCCTCGCCTGATGAGGGGTGCAAGATGATATCCCGCACCGGCGCGGCGACGTCGTCAAACCGCTCTGACTTCACATAGCGCTTCAGAGAGCTGGGCAGCGGCCCCGTGCTCACCTTCGGCGTCTGAAATTCGGACTGCTTGACGTGCTTGTTCATGGCTTGATCCTTCCAGGTTCAGAGCAAAGCTGGAGCAGAAGACGCTCCGCATAGTGACTGTTTTTGATATTGATGAGGCCTACGGAGTAGTCCTCCGGCTCGCCGATGTAGAGAAAGACAGACCCTCGATCTCCGTTCACCTCTCGCTCGAAAGCGAAGACCTGCCTCGCCGTGATGCTCCACGTGGTTTTATCATCCCACACGAGCAACCGCCGATCTGTGATTGCGTAGTATTTGCCGTCCGCGGGAAACCTCGGCTGGGGTTGAGGCCCTTTGTCTGTGACGACAGCCATAAGAAACGCGGCGAAGATAGCTGCGATGACAAAGATGGCCGAGGCCATGAACCGGGAGAACGTTCCGGACTCTGTTCCCCAGCCGAACAATGCCGCTACCGCCATTGTCCCGACAGCGAGCAACAGGAGTGCGCCAGCGCTGTGGCCCTTTGCATGTTTTTGAAACTTCGAGGGCGGCTCCTGACCCGACTCCTCCGCCCACAGAACAGTTTCGCCGTCGAGGAGGCGCTCTTCCAACCCGTCGATGTGCGCGATCTCCGCAGAAGCTGCGGCCGCGTCGTGCAGCGCCATGGCCGTTCCTCCGCCGGTCTTAACCGGATCAGGTTCTAAGGGTGCGTCTCAACCCAGACTGGCCTGGGTGCCCCTCGGCAAAGCTCAGCCGTAGCGCGGCTGGCGCGCGCTGGCAATTGTGCGGCGCACGGTGGTGAGGATGTCAGAAAGCGAAAGACTTTGAGGGCCTAGGCGGCGCGGCCGAGGCGGGCTTTTAGCGCCTCTGTGGCTGCGCTGAGCAAGGTCTCGCGGCGAACTGGCTTCGTCACGTAACCGTCGAAGCCTTCCCCAAGGAAGCGCTCAATGTCGCTCTGCATAGCGTGAGCCGACACGGCGATGGTCGGCGGAAGTTTGTTATCCGAGAGAAGTGCGCGCATCCGGCGGAGGGTTTCTGGCCCATCCATATGCGGCATCGCGATGTCGAGAAGAATGAGGTCAAAGTCGCCGGACGAGATAATCTCAAGAGCTTCTTGACCGGACGTGCAGGTCACGGTGATCGCGCCTTCGCGCTTCAGCACCGTTTCGAGCACCGCGAGGTTCACGCCGTTGTCGTCGATGGCCAGCACGCGACGCCCTCGCAGGGTCAAGGTGTCGTCTCCCGCAGCTGCCGTCCGCTGCCGCAACGTAGGCGCCGCCTCAGGAAGTGGAATGGCGATCGAGAAGGTGCTGCCGCAGCCTTTCTCTGACGTCAGGGTCAACGCACCGCCCATGGCTTCGACCAGACCTTTGGTGATCGTCAGTCCAAGGCCCGTTCCGCCATAGCGCCGTGAGGTCGATGTTTCGGCTTGAGTGAAAGGCTCGAACACCCGGTCCGCTTCTTCCGTCGTCATGCCGATGCCCGTGTCGGTGACGCTGATCAGCGTTCCGTCATTGCCGTCCGTATGCGGCCGAACGGTCAGGGTGATCGACCCCTCCGACGTGAACTTGATCGCATTGCCCAAGAGGTTGTGCAGCACCTGAATGATCCGGTGCTCATCGCCTGTTCGCCAATCGTGCGTCTCCGGATCGATATCCACGCGCAGCTCCAGGCCCTTACGTTCGGTCTCTACACGATGCAGCGCGGCCACGCGGGTGACAGCATTAATCAGCGAGAAGGGCTTCTTCTCGAGCGTGAGGCGGCCCGCCTCGATCTTGGACATATCGAGCACGTCGTTCAACAGAACCAAGAGGAGATCACTTGCTTGCCGCATCACCTCAACCTGAGTCTGCGCCTCTGGCGGCAGATCAGTGTCGTCGAGGGCCGCCGCCATCCCGACAATCCCGTTCATCGGTGTGCGGATTTCATGGCTCAGTGTCGCGAGGAAGTTGGACTTTGCCTCGCTGGCTGCCTCTGCAACCTTTCGCCGTTCCTCCGCCAGCTTTCGTGCGGCGAGCAGCTCTGCAGACTGATGATTGTAGCTTTTGTACGCGCTGACAAAGTGTCCGATAAAGACAATCGTCGCGAAAAGAAGCGCGCCCGTTGTGAACGGATCGACTTCGAGACCAATGGCAAATGAGATCAGCGGTAGGATGATGGTCAGCGACGCGTGCGGCACGAAGCTCGACAGGAACATCTTCAGGTCGTGATGCATGTGCAGCATCACGTGGAGCATGGATCCCGAAAGCCAGAACGCCGCGAAGATCTTGAAGCCGTCTGACGGGACAAACCAAGCCAGAATAGGGATCGATCCGTACACATACGATGCTTGAGCATTCGTCAGGCACAGAGCCCACATTTCTGCGGGTGTGATCGGTTCTACACGGTCCTCCGGCAGGAAATGTTTCTTGACGAAGAGGTCGAGGGTCTGGCTCGCCGCCACGACGCAGAGCACCAGAAGCGGGATTTGCCAGCCGAGGTGAAGCGACAGAAACCCGAAACCAATGAGAGCAACAGTGAGGCGCGTGCCGAACTGCCCACGGCGCGCTTGCTCCGTCAGCTTCAGCATCCTCAGCGACGCACTCGCGACGCCCGACTTAGCACCTGTCGAACTCATCGACCTTCTCCCCGAAGGAATAGAAGCCGACGACCGTTAAATGGCGCTGAAGATTATTGCTTAACGTTCACAGAATTGCCGCAATCAGGCCTCGAAAGGGTCTTTCATCAGAATGACGTCCTCGCGCTCTGGCGACGTGGAGACCAAGACGACGGGTGTGCCGAGCAGCTCTTCAATGCGGCGGACGTAAGTGACGGCTTGGGGAGGCAGGTCGACCCAGCTGCGGGCACCAGCGGTTGATCCCGACCAACCTTCGAGCTCTTCGTAGATCGGACGGGCCAGCTCCTGCTCACGTGTGCCTGCCGGGAGGTAATCGAGGCGTTCGCCATTCACTTCATAGCCAACACAGACCTTGAGGGTCTCCATCCCGTCTAGAACATCGAGCTTGGTCAGCGCGATGCCGTCGATGCCTGCCGTCAGGAGGGTCTGCCGGACGAGGGCAGCATCAAACCAACCACAGCGCCGCTGGCGGCCGGTCACGGTGCCGAATTCATGGCCTCGCTCGCCCAGGCGGGTGCCGATCTCATCGTTCAGCTCGGTTGGGAAAGGGCCTGAACCCACGCGGGTCGTATAGGCTTTTACGATGGCCAGGCCGTAGGCTTCGCCAGCCGACCCCATGCCTGTGCCCGTCGCGGCCTGTCCGGCCACAGTGTTGGAGGACGTCACGTAAGGGTAGGTGCCGTGGTCGACGTCCAGGAGGACGCCTTGGGCGCCCTCGAACAGGATCCGTTTACCGGCACGGCGTGCGTCGTCGAGCAGCTGCCAGACCGGGGTCGCATAGGGGAGAAGCGCTTCCGCCGTCGTCTTCAGCTGTGCCAGGACCTCGGCGGCTTGGATTGGCTCAGCGCCAAACCCAATCCGCAGGGCATTGTGGTGGGTCAACAGCCGGTCGATCCGAGGCCCCAACTCATCAACCGAGCGCAGATCAGCCACGCGGATGGCGCGGCGACCGACCTTGTCCTCATAGGCGGGGCCAATCCCGCGGCCCGTGGTCCCGATCTTCGCTGCACCTGCCGCTTCTTCACGCAGGCGATCAAGCTCGCCGTGGAGAGGCAGAATCAGGCAGGCATTCTCCGCAATCGCGAGGTTCACCGGGGTGATACGCACGCCCTGCTCTTTCAGGCGCTCAACCTCAGAGGCGAACGCGACGGGGTCGAGGACCACACCCGATCCGATCACAGAGAGTTTCCCCTCACGGACGATACCCGACGGGAGAAGCGACAGCTTGTAGACTTCGCCGTCAATCACCAGCGTGTGGCCAGCGTTGTGCCCGCCTTGGAACCGAGCAACGACCTCAGCCCGCGCCGACAGCCAGTCAACGATCTTGCCTTTGCCCTCGTCCCCCCATTGCGCGCCGATCACCGCCACATGCGCCATGGTCATCTCCTCATGAGCGAAAGCGGACCCCTAGGCGGTTCATGGCCAGAGGGGAACCCGCGATCAGCCGTTTGGGGAGACCTTTAGGGCGCAGACACTCGCGTTGCGTTGCGGCGGCGCACCTTGTTCCGAGCGCCAACGCCCGTTTCGTAAGCCAGGAAGCTATCCCGGTCCCAGCTCGGCGCTTTGGGATCGTTCGCGATGGCTGTTGTGAGATCGATATGGATGTCCGTGAAGCGAGCGAGCTGATCAAAGTCGATTATGTCGATATTGTCAGTGGGCTGATGGCTGTGTGCGCGATGGTACATATTGAACGCTGCACGACCTTCGCCTTCGAGACCCATCGTCAGGAAAACAGACGGAACACCTTGTTTCACAAAGTTGAAGTGGTCGGACGTGTTGAAGACACTGTGCTCAGAGATCTGATCGTCACCAAGCGTGATGCCATGCTGCTCGAACACGCGATCGACAACTGGGGACAGACTCGTCTCTGACGTGCCGTACGACACAAGCTCCGTGAACGGAAAAGTCGCAAGTGGGCTGTCGATGTTGACGTCCGCGACCACCTTGAGGTCTCGCCGTGCACCAAAACGGGCGAGGTAGTCGGAGCCTATGAGGCCTGCCTCATGGCCAGTAACCGCTGCGAAGACGACTGTTCGTGCTGGTGGGTTCTCTTTCAGCTGCTTGGCCATCTCAAGCATCACGGCGACACCCGACGCGTTGTTCAGTGCACCTCGGAACAAAAGGTCGAGTCCATCGCGACGCCGACGGCCACGGTGGTCCAGATGCGCCGTCACAACGACCGCTTCGCCGGCCAAGTTCGGATCAGACCCAGGGATCATGCCCACAACGTTGGGGCTGGTGGTGCGTGAGATCTTCGAGCCAAGCTGCATCGAAGCCACCGTGCCAAAGGCGAAGCTTTGTACCGTACCGTTTCGCGTGCTCGCACGCTGCGAGATGACATCCCAGGACCAAGGTGCGTTCTCAAACAAACGCCGCGCACCCGCGTCACCCATGATAGCCTCAGCCAGAAGATCAGGGTGCGGATCGTAGGCTCGGCCGTCAGGATAGACCCATGTCAGCTTTTGGGTATCGAGATATTCCTCAGCATAGCGATCAAAGCTCATCACTTCGCGCTCATAGTTCGGCGTCAGAATGGTGATGACCGCTGCGGCGCCTTTCTCTGCCGCCACTTCGACCTGACGTGCGGCATAGAAGGCTCGGCGTTCAGGCGGAAGAAAGGCTGGCGCGCCTTTGAGGAGGACGACAATGGCCCCTTTCGGGTCGATGTCTTGGTAATCGTCCCGTCCGTACACGTCAGAAACGAGGCCCCAGCCTGCAAAGACCAGCGGCGCGTGGGCGAGCATTGCGTCTTCACGGCGCGTGGTGCCGATAATCTCATCAACCTGTTCGAACCGCTCGCCCTCGATAAAAAGCAGTGCGCCGCCGCGATACTTGGAGCGATACCGGCGCATCGGAACGATTTGGAGGAACTGATCCGCCTCAGACAGTGGCTCGAGCCCTGCGTCCACAAAGCGCCCAGCCATTACCTGAGCCGCGAGGTCATGCCCGCGTTTGCCCGCCTCACGACCGTCCATCTGATCGTCGGAAAACGTGGCAACGTCGAAGCGAAGGCGTTCGGCCATGGAGGATTCGTCGGGATCAGTCTCAAACGGTGTCGATGCACCGGCCAGACCAATCCACAGCGCTGCAAACAGCGCGCAAAAACCCATGCGCTTCAACATTCAAACATCCCCATTTCCCATGGCGCGATACCACAGCGAGGGCACCAAATCCATGCGTTGGTGCGCTGCAACGAAAATAAACCATAGGTGTCCGGCCGCGACCGCATCGCCGCTTGCTCCCATGGCGCAGGGTGACGTAGCGGGGTCCATGGCCACCTCCATCGCACCGCCGCAGGAACCCAACCGCGCCGACTGGGCCGGATGGGTCATTGTTGCGTTCATCGGCGGCTCGGGACCTGCTGCGATCAACTTCGCTCTCGAAGGCTCGACCCCGGCGGTGATCTCCGGAATGCGCATGTTCGTGGCCGCCATCATGCTCTCTGCATACACGGTGGCGACCGGGCGGGAGTTGCTTCCGCCATGGCATCCGGCTGCGCGGAAGGCCTGGATCTACGGCGCAGCGGCGGGTTTCTTCGGCTACGCGATGCCCTTCACCCTCTTTCCGCTGGCGCAGACCCAGGTCAGCTCCATCATGGCGGGCATCGTCATGGCGTTCTTGCCTGTGATGAGCATCATCATGGCTGCCCTCTTCGCAGGCGAACCTCTGACCAAGCGTACGCTCTTCGGCGTCGTGACCGGGACGCTTGGCGTCTTGATCTTGATCGGGCCTGCCATCTTCTCAGGGGCGGACGCGACGGTGGTGGGGATTGTCCTGCTGCTCTGCGCCGTGTTCGGCTACGCAGCGATGGGCGTGATCATGCGGCGCGCGCCTGACTATCCCGCCCGCAGTTTCGCCGCGACGATGATGATCTCAGCGTCGCTCATGACCATGCCGTTCATGCTCATGTCAGGGTTTGACGGCGTGACCACGCAAGGGTGGCTCTCGATGCTCTACCTCGGGATCTTACCGACTGGTCTGACGTCTATCGCGATCATCACCGTTGTGCGGCGTGCCGGGGCAGCGTTCCTCTCAACCGCAGCTTATGCGAGCCCCGTGATTTCGGTCATTCTCGGCCTGCTGTTCTTTGCGGAACCTCTGCTGCTCAACCAAATCATCGGGCTGCTGACGATCTTTGCGGGCGTCGCGATGTCCCAGGGCAAGGTGGGGCAGCTTCACAAAGCCATTTGGCCGCGCATCGTAGTGACGGCATTCCCAAACAGGAAGACCCGTTCGCCGGCCACTTCGCAAACCACATCACCGCCCCGCGCCGACGCTTGATGCCCGCTCAGCTTCGACTTGCCTAACCGCGCCGCCCAATAGGGCGCGAGCATCGTGTGTGTGGCGCCAGTGAATGGGTCCTCAGGGATACCAATCTTCGGACCGAACATCCTGCTGACGAAATCAGTAGCAATGCCTGGCGCGGTCACCACAATCTCGTCACCTGGCAACTCCGCCACCTTCGCAAGATCAGGCTTCAGCGCACGAACAGTCTCTTCACTATCGACGACAGCGATCAGAAACTTACCCTTCATGACCTCCGAGGGCATCACGCCGATGGCGTAGGCAACGGCAGCGGTATCCAGCGTATCCCATTGATCAGCAATTGGGAAATCCAGCTTGTAGCCGTTCCCCTCTCTCGATACGTTGAGCTGGCCTGACGCCGTATCGAACCTAAGGCTCGGCACATCCTCGCCGTGCTCCGTATAAAGAGCATGGGAAGCCGCTAAAGTCCCGTGGCCGCAGAGAGGGACCTCCACCGTCGGCGTGAACCAGCGCAAGTGGTAGTAGCCCCGCCCCTGCCGAACGAGGAACGCTGTCTCAGCATACTGATGTTCAGCCGCGAGGCTGGTCAGCATCTGATCGTCCGGAAAGGCATCCAACAGCATCACTGCCGCCGGATTACCCGCAAACGGACGATCCGTGAACGCATCAACGACGGTGAAGGGCGTGCCCATCAGGCTTCGCCGCGTTCAGCCATCGCTTTCTCGTAAGCTTCGTTGATCGCGGCCATCCGGTGCTCAGCAATTGAGACCAGTTCAGCCGGCACACCCCGCGCGATCAGCGCATCAGGGTGATGCTCCTTCGCCAACCGGCGATAGGTGGCCTTCAAAAGCTCCGTCTCGATCTCAACAGGAATACCAAGGATCGCATACGGATCATCTTCTTCGAGACCCACGTGAGACGCCTTGATGCGGCGGAAGCATGCGTCGGGAAGCGAGAAGGCCTCCTTCGCGCTGTTCAGAAGATCAAGCTCACCCGGATGCAGCACCCCGTCGGCCATCGCCACGTAGAAGAGGCAATCGAGCACGTCCTCAAGAACGATCACTTCATCCGCGAACAGCTTGCCCACCTGCTTGGCGTAGCTCTCGAACCCGCCGACGTCGGCCTTAGCCAGGTCATAGACCATGCGGACCTTGGCCTCCTCCTCTGGCGGGACCTCGAAGAAATCGCGGAAGGCGACGAATTCGTCGTCCGTGGCGATGCCATCGGCCTTGGCCATTTTGGCAGAGAGAGCGATGAGCGCGATGGAGAAGACACCAGCATCGCGCTGGCGCCGCCGTTCTTCCATAGCGTCCATAAGAGACCCGAGCGTCTTTTCACGCGCGGATTCAACGATAGCGGCAATGCGTTCCCAGAGAGTCATCTGCCTTTTGTGCCCTAAGTGGCCGTGCTGATCCATGGTTTTGCTGCTAACGGCGCAATTATGCCGATCGAGAGCCGAAACCCCGCCACCCAACACGTCGCCGCCACCTACGAACCGATGAGCGATCATGCGATCGATGCGGCGCTCAGCCGGGCGGAAGATGCCTGCGATGCCCTGAGGATCATGGCTGTCCGCGACCGAGCGGCAGCCCTCCTCCGCCTCGCGGATGTGCTTGATCAGCATCAGGAAAAACTCGCGACGCTCGCGACTGAGGAGATGGGCAAGACCCTCGCCTCGGCCAAAGCCGAGGTCGCTAAGTGCGCGAGTGTCTGCCGGTATTATGCTGAGGAGGGGCCGGGATTTCTTCGCGATGAGCCGGTGAAGATCGACCAAGGCTCCGCCTACGTGGCGCACCTGCCGATTGGTCCGGTGCTCGCAGTGATGCCGTGGAATTTCCCATTCTGGCAGGTTTTCCGATTCGCAGCGCCCGCGCTGATGGCGGGCAATCCTGGCCTTCTGAAGCATGCCTCCAACGTGCCGCGCTGCGCCATCGCGATTGAGGCGGCGATCCAGGAGGCAGGGTTCCCTGAGGCCGCGTTCCAGACCCTTCTCATCGGAGCCGACAAAGTCGATGCGATCATCCGTGACCGGCGGGTTCGCGGCGTGACTCTCACTGGATCAGGCCCCGCTGGTGAGGCGGTGGGCCGGACGGCTGGCGAGACGATCAAACCCTCCGTGCTCGAACTCGGCGGCAGTGACGCGTTTATCGTGATGCCCAGCGCTGACCTCGATGCGGCCGCCGCTGCGGCAACCATCGGCCGAACGATGAACAATGGGCAGAGCTGCATCGCCGCCAAGCGGTTCATCATCCACAATGATGTGTACGATGCATTCAAAGACCGCCTCGTTGCAAGGTTCGAGGCGCTCAAAGTCGGTGATCCGATGGCGGACGATACCGACATCGGCCCCCTGGTGAACAAGCAAGCCGTGGATGACACGATCAGCCAAGTCTATGCCACCATGTCCTCAGGCGGCACGCGCCTCATCGGCGGAGAGCGCGGCGAGGTCGACGGTTTCCCTGAAGGCAACTGGCTGACCCCCGGCCTTATCGAAAACGTCCCGCCGGGCGCGCCGACCTACCGCGATGAAGTCTTCGCGCCCGTGGGATTGATGTTCCGTACACCCGATCTCGACGCCGCTATCGATCTCGCTAACGACAGCGACTTCGGCCTCGGGTCCACCATCTTCACGCAGGAGAAGGTGGACGTCGTCCATGCAGTTCGTCGCCTCGACGCAGGCTCCACTGCGGTGAACCGCATTGTCGCGTCCGACCCGCGCCTGCCTTTCGGCGGCACCAAGACATCAGGGTACGGACGAGAGCTCGCCCGCGACGGCATGATGGCTTTTGTCAATCGTAAGACCGTCACACTCAGCGGGTTTTAGGCGCAAAACAACAGCCTCGCGCCACAGGCCATAATTATGGTAAATGAAGGCAAGGCAGAGAGGTTCGCTGGGAGAGAGTGAGCGGGCCGCGACTGAAGAGAGGGTGTCATGTTATTGACGAGTTTGGCCGTTTTGGCCTCCACCGCGATGCTGCAGAGCAACGACTACCGCGTGGAAATTCTGTACCAAGAAAAACAAGGCCTCCGCTCGCGCACGGTGAAGGTCCGCGATGTGGTCGACCTCAGTGAAGGCACCTTTGAGCTGGAAGACGACGATTTGGGCGAAGCACCCCTTCTGATTGGTGACGTCGAGATTGATAATGGGCGCATCTTCATGGACCTGACGGTCTGCGCTATTGGCGGTGACGATTGCGACTCGATCGCTGAGCGGCGCGTGCGCTTCGTGCAAGGCAGTCGCGAGCGCGTGACAGGCGAGACCCGCAGCGGCGTCTACTACCGGATCACCTTTAGACCCAACTGATAGGGAAAGCATCCTCAGCATGCGGATAACGATCTTCTTCGCCGCCCTCCTGCTCGCAGCGTGTAGCTCGATCGATATGTTTGAAGAGGCTCCTCATCAACGTGGCTACTTTCAGCGTGCTGACATCACCAAAAGCTCAGGGATCGCCGCGAGCCGGAAACAGGCTGGAGTGTTCTGGACGATCAACGAACGAGGCGGCCAACCCGTGGTCTACGCCTTGGACGAGACTGGCCGCGACCTTGGCTCGTTCCTTGTGCAAGGCGCGGGGAATGAGGATTGGGAAAGCCTGACGATCGGTGCGTGTGTGCTGCCGCCATGGCGCGACTGCCTGTATATCGGCGACACGGGTGACAACAATCGCAGGCGCTCGAAAGTGCGGGTCTACCATTTCCCCGAGCCATCGGTGACCAGCACCCAAAGCGCTGAGGGCGTCAACTATCACTTGCCTATCACGTACACAGACTATGCCCACGACGCAGAAGGCATGTACATGATGCCCGGCGGCGGACTTGGCCTGATCAGCAGGGGCCGCAATGGCGAAGTGGCCATCTACACCGTGGGCTCCGACGATTGGGGCACAGGCATCGGCAAAGCTGAACGAACAATGGTGTTGTTTGACAGGGTCCGCTCGATCGAAGAGCGCGTAACGGGCGCGGCTTTATCGGGCGACGGAAGGGCGCTGGCCGTTCTGACGTACACAGATCTCTACATCTTCCCGACCGACAGACGAACTGGCCTGCCGACGACCAACATCCCCACGCGAATCTGTGACTTGCGCCCACTCGGCCTTCAGCAGAGCGAAGCTGTCACGTGGATCCCAGGGCGCAGGAACGAATTGCTGATCACATCCACCGGGCAATTCGGCCAGGTTGCTCGCGTCACCTGCGGTTAGCTGTAGTCCTTCATCAGGCGCTGCTTCTGGCGACCCCAGTCGCGCTCTTTCATCGTCTCACGCTTGTCGACGAGCTTTTTGCCCTCTGCCAAGGCGATGTCGAGCTTCACGTTCCCGTTCTTGTCGAAGACCATCCGTAGGGGAATGATCGTATTCCCCTTCCGCTCTACCGCGCCGATCATCTGATTGACCTGCTTCTTGTGCAGCAGCAGCTTCCGCGGACGCTTCGGCTGATGGTTCAGGCGGTTACCGCCCGAATATTCGGGGATGTTGGAATTGATCAGCCAGATCTCTTTGCCGTTGGGGCCATTCTCCGGAGAGCAATAGCTCTCAGCGATGTTGGCCTTCCCCTCACGCAGGGCCTTGACCTCCGTACCCTGAAGAACCAGCCCAGCCTCGATCACATCGCCGAGTTTGTACTCAAAGCGAGCGCGCCGGTTCTCGGCAATCGTCTTCCGAACGGGTTCGTCTTTCTTGGCCATGGTCCTTAGGGCTTCAAACTCAGCCCTCGAGATTGAGACGATTAAGCGCCGCGTCAACCTTTCGCCGCGCATCTTCTCGCGCAGGCGTCATCGGCAGACGCAAGTGCTCCTCAATCAGACCGAGCCGCGCGAGGGCATATTTCGCCGGAGCAGGCGAGGCATCGGAGAACATGGCGTCATGGAGGGGCGTCAGCGCATCCTGCAGCGCCAAGGCATCCGCCCACCGGCCTTCAGCGCAGGCGCGCTGCATTTCAGAGCACTGCGCCGGCGCGACATTCGCGCTGACAGAGATGCACCCGGTGCCGCCCATAGCGTTGAAGCCCACGGCGGTGATGTCCTCACCGGAGATAAGCGCGAAGCCCTCGGGGACGGAGAGGCGATGCCGCGCGACGCGGGCCAGGTCGCCTGAGGCGTCCTTCAGAGCGACCGCATTGGGCAGCTGCGCCAGCTCAGCAATCAGTCCCTCATCGAGGTCCGTCACCGTGCGGCCAGGCACATTATAGAGGATCACCGGCAGGTCTGTGGCGGAGCACAGTGCAGAGTAGTGCGCCAGCAAGCCCTCGCGGTTGGGTTTGTTGTAGTAGCCAGTCGTCGCCATCACGCCTTGCACGCCCACTTCAAGGCAGCGCTCAGCCAGTCGTACAGCGTCCCGCGTCACATTCGCACCGACGCCGCCGACCACGGCCACACGGCCCGAAGCCATCTGCACAGCGCGCTCAATCACATCGATATGCTCATCTTCGGTGAGCGCAGCCGCCTCGCCGGTGGTGCCAGCAACCACCAAGGCGCTGGTGCGGCCCGCAATTTGCCTCTCGATCAGGCGTTCCAGCGCCTTTTCGTCCACGCTTCCGTCAGCAGAGAACGGGGTGACGAGTGCCACCATCGAGCCGGAGAGCCAGTCGTGGGTCATGACCAAAGGTCCTTTTTGCGAGCGGAAACGACGCGCGGAGGTACCCCGTCAGCGCCCGCGCCGCAACGCCCACATGGATGTCACGAAGAATTTGATGCACGCCCGTAGGAATTGGTTCACAGTCACAAAAATGGGTCTTTTCCGCTCCATCGCTGTGGCCGCCGCCCTTTTCGGGGCTGCGAGTGCGACGCCTTACGTGCCTCGCCTGAAGCCGCCTGCGCCTGAGTCGCCGTACATTCTGCGTGATGAGGCCCTGCGCCTGCGCATGGTGTTCGAGTCCCTGGATGAGCGCCAGTACGATGCTGCGCAGGCGTTCGCAGATGATCTGGGTGACCCCCTGAACAAAGACATCGCCCGGTGGGCCATTCTCCGCTCGAACACCCCGGACCAGGAACTGCGGGCCTATGATGCGTTCCTCGACAACCATCCCGGCTGGCCTGGCCTGACTGTGATGCAGCGCAAGGCCGAGGCGCTGATGGACGAGGAGACGCCTCCAGGTGAGCTGCTCGCGTTCTACGACACCCGCGATCCCTTAGGCGGATTTGCCAAGCTCTATCTAGGCAAAGCACTGCTGGAGATGGGGCGAGACGATCTGGGTGCGGAGTATATTCGCAGCGCGTGGATCGAGCACAATTTCAACCGCGAGGACAGCAGGGCCATCGTCAAGGCGCATGGCAACATCCTGCGGGAAGAGGACCATTTCGCGAAGGCTGACCGCGCCCTGTTCCGCCGGACAACGGCGGGAACGGAGGATGTTGACGGCCTCCTCTCGCGTCGACGTGCCAAGGAAGTTGAGGCGCGCAAGAACCTCCTCCGTGGACGGACGGCTGGCCGGACCCTGTTCAACAAGCTGCCGAAGGAGAGCCAACGTGACCCCGGCGTGCTCCACGCCATGGTGCGTTATCTGCGCCGCCAGAAACGCGAGGATGAGGCGATCCGCATCTCCGCTTTCGCCCCCACGGATGCTGGCCTGCTGCGCAACCCTGAGTCGTGGTATTACGAACGCAAACTGCTCGCGCGGTGGGCACTGAAGAATGGCCGGTTTGAAGACGCGTACACCCTGACCGCCTATTCCGGCGTCACCGACGGAAGCTCCTTCGCAGAGGCTGAGTTCTTTGCAGGCTGGCTCGCGCTGCGGTTCCTGAATGATCCCGAGAAGGCCCGAGCACACTTCGATTTCCTGACCTCAAAAGTCAGCTCACCGATCAGTCTTGCCCGCGGCAACTACTGGCTTGCCCGCACCGCGGAGGTTACGGGCGATCGAGAACGGGCACGCGCGCACTACATGGTCGCCGCGGACTATCCGTACACCTACTATGGTCAGCTAGCGATTGAGACCTTGGGAAACGGTGCACCCGTTTTCAGTTTCCCAGAGGTCGCAAAGGCTACTGAGAAGGACAAAGAGGACCTGGCCAAACGCGATCTGATCCGCGCTCTGCACATCCTCGACCATATCGACCAGGACATCACGTTCCGCCTCTTCGCCATGCGCGTTGATGATCAGCTGACGGAAGCAGAGGAAGTCCGCGCCTATGCCGACTTGGTCCGCCGGGCTGGGCACTTTGACCTTGTCGTTCGCGGAGGCAAAGCCACCCGCAAGGCTGGCGCGGCTGTGCCCGAGATCATCTACCCCCTCTACCCCGTTCCAGAGGCTGCGACCGCGTTCACCGAAGCCCCGCTGATCCTCGGCCTGTCGCGTCAGGAGTCAGAGTTCCGGGTCGACGCCTATTCCTCCGCCCGCGCGAAGGGGATGATGCAGCTGATCGACTCGACCGCAAAGATCACGGCACGGAAGGAAGGCCTCCCCTACTACCCCTCGCGCCTCCTCACAGACCCCGAATACAACATGACCCTCGGCGCGGCGCACCTCTCTCATCTGCTCGAGAGGTTCAATGGCTCCTACGTCATGGTGCTCGCAGGCTACAATGCAGGGCCGCACCGGGTGGACAAGTGGATCGAAGAGTACGGCGATCCGCGCACGGATGATGTGGATCCCGTCGACTGGGTCGAGCTGATCCCGTTCAACGAGACCCGTAACTACGTCATGCGCGTCCTGGAAAACACCCAGGTCTACCGAGCACGGATCAGCAATGTGCCCTTGGGACTTCAGCTGGCTGACGATCTGACTCGAGGCGGCACCGCGACACCAGCCGCGATTGGCAAACCGGTCCCGCTGCCCGTCCTCTGGCAAAATGCAGAAGCCGTGGATGGCCCGCTCATCGACACCGAGTCCATCGACGCGCCGCCACTGGCGATCATGCGCGCCGAACAGCGGGCGGAGAACGAGGCTTTTAGGACCCTGCTTTCTCCCAACGACCCTCAAGAGTCTGCTTCCAGTACGTCACCGTGAAGCCCTCTTCTTTGAGGATTCGCCACTGTGCCCGTGCGCCCTCGGACCCTTCAGGCAGGAACAGCAGAACACAGCGCTCAAACGTCTTCATCGCGTCGGGAGTCATCGTCACGCCGGGCATCAAGAACGCCGCTTGCGCTCCGTTCTCCGCTGCATCGCCGAGACTTAAGAGAACAGGCTGTTCCGCGCCATCAGTCCCGTGGGGCAAGAAGCTCTCATCGCGGTAGGTCCACAGCGCTTCGTCCAGCGCCTGCAGAGCCTCGGCATCCGCGGCTTTGACCAAAGCACGCCAACCGCGGGCCAAGGTCTTCTCCAACAAGCTGGGGAGCACCGTCTCAGGCGAACTTCTTTCGAGGTGGTAGAAAAAGACATCGGTCACGGCAACGTCTGATCAAGGTTAACGGGTTAGCTTCCTTTTCGTCCTAACAGACAATGTTGACGCCAAGGCAAGGGCGCGTTTTCAAGGGTGATCAAGGATGAAAACGAAGGCAGCATACAGCCTGAGATTAGGTCAGCAGGGGCCAGCACGGCCACGCAAGCGGGAAATCTCCGTGACTGAGATGCGCCGCATCACGATCTGGGCGGTCAGCGATGGCCGCGCCGGTATGCAGAACCAGGTTCTGGGCATCGCCGAGGCCATCCAGCGCCGGATCCCTGCCTCTGTGGTCCTCAAGCGTATCGCGATCGACCCGACCATTGAGCGCCTGCCACGTTTCCTTTGGGGCAATCCTTTCAACCACTTGGCGCCGGGCGGTGATCGTCTCGAAGCGCCTTGGCCCGATGTCTTCATCGGTTGCGGGCGCCGCGTGGTGCCTTTCACCCGCGCGCTGAAGCAGCACTGCTACACTGTTCAAACCCAGGACCCCCGCGCCAATCCCGACGATTTCGCGATGGTGATCCCGCCGCTCCACGACAAGCTGAAGGGTCAGTCGGTGGTGCCGATCCAAGGCAGCCCGAACCGCCTAACCAAGGAACGGCTGCGCATTGAGGGCCAGCTTCTGCGCATGTCCCTGCCGGGCGAGGTCCGCCTGATGCCGTCCTACGCCGCCGCACTAATCGGTGGGCCGAGCAAGGACTACCGTTGGAACGACCAGGTGGAGCAAGGCATCCTCAAATCCATCGCGGGCGCGATTGAGGCCGGGCACTTCGTGCTCGCCACCCTCTCTCGCCGCACGCCGCGGGCCTTCATTGATAAGCTGCAGTACGCCTTCAAGACCAACAAGCTGTGGCTCTGGGACGGCGAACCGGTCGGCCCGATCGACAACCCCTACATTGGCATGCTGGGCCTCGCGGACCGTATCCTCGTGACCGAAGAAAGCGCCAACATGATCACCGAGGCGGCGTTCACCGGCAAACCGGTGCACCTCCTGAAAATGGCAGGCGGCGGCGGTAAGTGGAAACGCTTCCACGGTGCCCTGCAGGAGCGCGGCGTGATCAAGCCCGACGCCTCCATGCGCGACACCTGGCGCTACGCTCCCTTGCGCGAAACAGATCGTGTCGCCGACGAAATCGTCAAGCGATTGACCATCCGAGGCATCATCGACACCGTTCAGTAGGCAATGAGCAGCCGCTAAGCTGCTGATAGGTTTCGCTATAAGCGAGCGGTGCCCTTCCCGGTCCAAATGCGCTTGCCTTACGCGTTCATCCCCCGTTAATGTTAACAGATAACTTAACGTTCCTGGGGGTAAACCATGATCAAAACTGTTGTCCGCACTGCGGCATCTCTCGCCAGCGCAATCGCTCTTCTTGGCTCCGCAAATGCGGCGGTCGAAGTTGTTATCACTGAGTCTGGCGGCGGTGTGACGGCCACCTATTCCGGTTCCATCGACCTCACAGGTCTGGCCGAATTTGGCTCCGACACGCAGGACCGGGCACAGATCGGTCCAGTAAGCGGCTTCGTGATCTCGATTCCCAACGCAGACGTCACGTTCTGGAGGGTCCCGGATCCTTGGACACCGTTTGGCACAGGCGGCGGCGTCAGCACGGGTTCAGCAAGCGGCGATGCCTTTGCCTTGTTCACTGACCCCGCACTCGGCCTACCGACAGGCTATGTCTCGGGCTCCGCTCTGTCCGGTATGGTCACGTTTGCTGGTGAAACCTTCGCTTCACTCGGCATCTCGCTCGGCGTCTTCACGTCGGACCTCGGCAATGGCGATTCGGTCAGCGTGATCGTTGGCGATGCGGCTCCTGTCCCGGTCCCCGCAGCAGCCCTGCTGTTTGCTCCAGCGGCTCTCGCCTTCGCGCGTCGTCGCAAGGCCGCGTAAACGTCAGCACACGAATGAAACAAGGGCGATGACTTCGGTCGTCGCCCTTTTTTTTCAGCACACTGCATGCTTTGGGCGAGATAGCCGCTACCGCGGATAGGCACTCTGAAGCACGCTGAGGCCTCGAGCCACCAACTCGTCGTCGGTCAGTGCCGCCAAATCACGAGCGGGCGTTGCGCCATTAAACGCCACCAGTATCGGCTCGCCGGTGTATCTGTAGATGTTCATCCACTGGTTGAACTGGCCACGCGGCAAGCCGGTCTCCGGGAACTCCAACCAACTGGGCTCAGAGTCCCAAAAAACCTCGTCAAACTTGAGGTAGAGCTTATCGAGAACGCCCATTTGCAGGCGAGCAATCGCTTTTGTTTTGCTTTCAGGCAAAGGCGGTTCGAACGACAGCTGACCTTCCTTCAGTACACCGAGGGGTAGGGTCAGCACAGCAGCATCGCACCGCGCGCTGATATCCCCAAAGGTCAGCGCAACGCCGCCGCCGTCGACCACCACAGCAGTTAACTCATGGCCCAGCTTTACGGAGTAGTCAGCCTCCAGCGCGGGGAAGATCTGTGCATACCCGCCAGGGAAGATCACCTCATCCCCACCGTAGTCGGACTGGAAGAGATAGGCGCGCAGGCTGAGGTTGGACCATTCGGTGCCCGCTGACAGTTGAATGCCGATATCGTCCATCCACGATGGGGAGCTGCGAAGCTTCTGACCGGTTCCGCTCCGGACCACGGAGGACTCATCAGTCACAGCGCGCTCAACGCCTTGGCTATCGGCTAAATCCGTAAGCGGATTGTTCTTCGTGCCATGGATCCAGCTTGCGCCAAGATCGAGCGGCGTTCCGAGGGCATCGTTCGTCCAGACCCGTCCACCGATGCGGTCCCTAGCCTCATAAACGGTCACCAACCGGCCTGCCATGGCGAGGGCATGGGCAGCGGCAAGACCACTGATCCCAGCACCCACGACAGCTATCTCTTGCTTGTCTGTTTTCAGCAGCTTCTCCGCTGCCATGATCCCACTCTCGTAGGCAGCGTGCACTGTGGAATTGTACTTGGGGTGGCACGCTTCACCGGCGAAAAACAGGGTATCATCGATCGGTGCAGCCAGCCTTCGCCGGTCTCGCATACTCGACCCCTTCGCGGTGTAGGAATACGATCCGTAGGCAAACGGGTCGCGACTCCAATTCGTCCGCAGATATCCGGTAGGCTTCAGCGCAGATTGTGCCTGCACCGGCAGAGGAAGCATGGCAGCCGCCAACGCAGCACCAGCCGACTTCATCAGGTCTCGCCGTTCCATCATCCCTAGCTCTCCGTTCGGTCGTCCCGAACGAGATGCTACTGGCCTTAGGCACGCTGCTCAAACACAATGTACCGCTTTAGCTCGGTATGGGTTCCTCGGAATACGCGACATCGGCCCGATCCTCGCTCTTTTGTCGACGAAGGAGAACCGTCTTGAGGAGGATCAGGTGTGGTAATTCAATCAGCATGCCGATGATAATCGCAGCATAGATCACCGGCTGGCCAGGGATCACCGCCATGGTGATGGCCAGCATGAGGGGCGCATTGCGCGCCGCGGTCGTCATGGTCAGAAGCACGTGGTCTTCGTAGGAGAACCTGAAGACGCGCGAGAGCACCTCGCTGAGCAAGAAGTTCGCCGCAAAGAACATAACGATCCCTGCAAACATCAGCGGGAAGACTGCAAGATTGTCCGCAAGCGTCGTAATATTAGCCGCCGCAATCTGTCCCACAAGCAGCGCGAGGAGGAACGGCACGGCGAGAGAAACGACATCCTGCACCAAAGCGGAGCGCGCTTCGCTCAAGAAACGATCCGCGACGAATCGAGCTGCCAAGGCAAGGGCCAGCGGGACCAAGAACCACTGCCAAAGCACCTCAAACACATTCTGTGAGACAGCGACGGATCCCTGGATCCCAAAGAGCTGGAGATAGAACGGGTAGAGCAAAAGCTGCACGATCATGTTGATAGGCAGCAGGGTCGCCCCCAACGATGTGTTGCCCTTGGCCAGTCGCGTGAAGCCCAAGAACCAATCCGTACACGGCGCCATGAAGTAGATGGTGAGACCGATGAAGAACAACGGATGGGCCGACAGGAACGTCGAAGAAATCGCAAAGCCGATCGCCGGGACAATCACGAAGTTCGCCGCCAGGGCCACGAGGATGAACACCGGCCTGGTGATGCTGGCAGCAATATCCTGAAGGCGGACGTCGAAGAGCAAGCAGAAGACGAGCAAGAGGATCGTAAAATCGATCTGGCCCGAAACGCTCTCCCCAAAAGACGGAAACAGCATCCCTAAAGCCGATCCGATCACGAGCGCGGAGATCAGCGCGAGAGCCGTCCCCTTCTGACCCATGAACTCTGCAGCAGACTGAATACTCTTGGTCAGCACACGCATTCTCCGTCGCAGCAGCTCAGATCATCAAGGAGGAAGCCGCGCTCTGCGTACTCCGCAATGACGGGGCTCTCCTCGCCCCAACGCCGGAGAATCTCGCGCACGATCACCGCGAACCGCTGGCGATATTTGTAGATGAAGCAGAAAATCGCTTTGTCATGTTGCACGTTAGGGCCGACGAGGAAGACGTTCTTGTGCTTCGTGCTCTCGTCAAACTCGTTGAGCTCCGCATACCCCTTGGGGAAGTCGAACAGTTTGCCGGCAAGGCTTTGTTCGGTATCGAAGCCCGTTGCGTCGATGGCTGGATAATCGAGCTTGATCGTGTGGTTGAGGGTCTGCACCTCCGTCTCGCTGATATGCTCCGCCACCTCGTCGATGAACTCGGCCTTGCCGCTCTTTTGGAGCGCACGGACACGGGAAAACGTGAATGGGCTGAGGCCGTAGCTGGAGTCACTCACACGCTCCGTCCACGGAGAAGCTGGATCCACAACGGTCACCGTCGATCCCGCCTTCACCAGATTGTAGGCCGCCTCCATACCGCTTTCGGAACCGCCGATGATCACGTGGTGGCCCTTGGGCATATCTTTGTAGGCCTCGCCAACCCGGACCATGTTCGGGTTCGATTTGGGATACTGGAACTCGCCGCCCGCCCAGATGAGAACCCGGCAACGAAGCTCGCCCTCGTTGGTGGTCAGGACGATGGTCTTATCGCTCTGCACATCAACGTCGAGCACCTCGACGCCTTCGTCGACCTTTAGCTCATAGACATCGACAACATCTTGGAGGTACTTCGTATACTGACGCCCCGTAGGATGCTCCGTCTGCAGACCAAAAGCGGGAGACGATCCCGGCGTGATCGCGTTCAAATCAATAGCGCCGAAGAAGTTCCCAGTGAATGACGGCGAGATGAATCGCGTTTCTTTAGGCCAACGCAGGAGGCTTTCCCCCACCCGCCCCCGCTCAAGAATGATGGTCGGGATGCCGCAGCGAAACAGCAACGCAGCAATTCCAATCCCCGCTGGACCTGCACCGACGATAACGACCGGATGAATTTTCATAGCACCAATTCTCAACGAACATGCCTCCATGAAACTGGAGCCAATTGATTAGCAGATGACAGTATGCTGCAGCCCCGCCCGAGGGACCTCGTCAGTCTGCCGGAACGTGACAGTCTGCGCAGCACCCTGACAGTTCAACGACACGGTGGTTGATGGAAAAGCCGAGCTCTTCAGCGTCTGCGGCCAACAAACGCTCGAGCTTCTTGTTCTCAATTTCAGACGATAGTCCGCATGCGTCACAAACGAACATCACGCAGGCGTGGCTCTCGCTCGGATGCGCACATGGAACGTAGGCGTTCCGGCTTTCGATGCGTGCGGCCACACCTTGCTCACACAAAAAATCGAGGGTGCGGTAGATGCTCGTGGCCGAGATCGCTCGGCCAAGAGCTTCCGACATCTTCGCCTTGAGGTCATAGGCCCCCATCGGTCGCTCCGCTGCCCAGAGCGCCTTCAGCACCCCCTCTCGCAGTGGCGTGATCTTCCCCCCGCGGGACCGACACACGGCAATCGCTTCTTCGAGCGCTTCTCGCGGTTTGTCCGCGCGTTTGATTGAGTCAGCCATGAATACCACAGAGTCTTGAGTGCAATATTGTTGCAAGACAGCCTACAAGGCCCTAGCGAAGAGCGCAACAACATCGATCGACCCGCCACCAACGGAGATCCCCATGGCTCAACTCGCTCAAGCCGATCATCGGCTTCCTGTCACCGTCCTGTCTGGATTTCTCGGCGCTGGCAAAACCACGCTTCTGAACCGCGTCCTCAACAATCGCGAAGGGCGCAAGGTCGCGGTGATTGTCAACGACATGTCAGAAGTGAACATCGACGCTGACCTCGTGCGCGCAGGTTCTGAGCTGAGCCGCACCGATGAGACCCTGGTCGAGATGTCCAACGGCTGCATCTGCTGCACCCTGCGCGATGACCTGCTGGACGAAGTTCGACGCCTCGCTGCGGAGGGCCGATTTGATTATCTCTTGATCGAATCCACAGGCATCTCCGAGCCCCTCCCCGTTGCCGCAACGTTTGATTTCCGCACGGAGGAAGGGGACAGCCTCTCTGATGTCGCGCGGATCGACACGATGGTGACCGTCGTTGACGCTGTGAACCTCCTCAAGGATTATTCAAGCCACGACTTCCTCCGCGACCGCGGCGAAGTGATGGGTGATGAGGACGAGCGCACCCTCGTTCATCTGCTCACGGATCAAATCGAGTTCGCCGACGTGGTAATCCTGAACAAAGTGGACGACGCCACGCCAGCGCAAGTCGATGCGGCCCGCAAAATCATCCGCAGCTTGAACTCCGACGTGCAGATCATCGAGTCCAACTATTCCGACGTCCCATCCGACTCAATTCTCGACACGGGCCTCTTTGATTTCGAGAAAGCGCATCAGCATCCTATGTGGGCGAAGGAGCTTTACGGCTTTGCCGACCATACTCCGGAGACGGAGGAATATGGCGTCACCTCCTACGTTTATCGTTCCCGCCGTCCGTTCGAGCCTGAGGCCATCCACAAACTGCTCAACGGTGCGCTGCCCGGCGTCATCCGCGCGAAAGGCCATTTCTGGGTGGCAACCCGTCCGAAGTGGGTGGTCGAATTCTCCCTCGCCGGCGCTCTGACGAGCGTGACGCCGCTAGGCACGTGGTGGGCCAGCGTCCCGCGCGAGCAATGGCCGGTTGGTGAGCACATCGACCTCTACATCAAAGACCATTGGGTCGAACCGTTCGGGGACCGTCGCCAAGAGATCGTCTTCATTGGTGCCGACATCGACTGGCCAGCCCTCCAAGCCCGCCTCGACGCTGCGCTGGTCCCAGAAGATGCTCCGTACTCAGTCGAAAACGTCCCCACCTTGCCCGACCCCTTCCCCGAATGGCGCATGACCCAGCCAGAGATGTAGGCAACCTGGCCTTGGCATGCGGGTGAGATACGAGCGCCCGCCTGCCAAGCTCTTGGATAGGCGTTAGCGTTTGAGCGTTTCGCCGTATTCCGTAAGGCTATCGAGAAGAGCCTGAAGGCGTTCGTGTACGCGGTCATATCGAGCGTCAGCTTCGAAGCTCGCGGTCATCAGAAGATCGAAGGCGTTCTTGAACTCCTCATCCCTGCACAGTGCTTCGTAGTCGTAGCGGAAAGCCTCCTCCGGGTGACGCGTATCGTACGGGAACGGAGCATCGACGCGGAGGACCACCCGGCGCGACATCATTTGCCGGGATGGTAACTCATCAAGCCCCATCAAATCGAACAGCTTTGCTTGAAGCTCAACATACTCGTAGGCATCGGCCAGCGCCTCACGGACTGCATCGGAACGGATGAGCCCTTGCCGGCCCGTGCTGACCATCTCCGTATAAACGCCCCGTGACAGTCGCGGGGCGGCGTTCTTGCCCAAATTGTAGGCAACGTTTCCAAACAGCCCGGGCTCCAGCGGGCCGCAGGTGTCCAGCCCGTCGCGCACCGCAAGCGCTTCGCCGATCCTGCGGGCTAGAACGTCGTCCATGTAAGCGTTGAAGGCCATCGACGACCGTACGTCTTCCGTGAGCCGTTCGACGTAGTACTGCTCGATCTCCCGGTCGGCCCGGGCATTGTTCCAGCTGGAGACTTGGAGGCCGAAAAAGACACCGAACACCACGATGGCAAAGTCGAGGGCCACCGCCGTCCAGTTCTGGGTTTCCATGTGACCTATGATCCGGCGCAGCAGCATGTTCGATCCTCTCGGCGAGGATCGTAGCACGGAATCCACTTCATTGGTGCTAGTATCGACTGGTAAGCGCTCGCGTTCAAAGATACTCCGTGCTCGGTCGATAAAGCGTCGATCTTGCTCGACCTCAGACGTCCCAAAGCAAGAGAACCCGCTTCCTCGACCGGAGCTTGAAGGGGGAGAAGCTCGTCCGAAGAAGCAGGTTCTGATGTGGTGAAGCCCGGTGGGGCTTCACCGCCTCACCCAAGCGGGGGCGCGTTGCTCAGGTTAGGCTTTCGCTTTGCGGCGACGGCGGGCAAGGGCCATCGCGCCGAGCGGGAAGAGAGCCGCAGCCGCCGGGATCGGCACAGCGCTGACATCGACAGGCTCACCGAAGATGAAGTCGTCCATGACGATCGGCGCGCCGCCAACCGAAGAGACCCGAACGCGGGACACTTGAAAGCTATCGAAGATCACGTCCAGGAACGACAGGCTTCGGTCGCCGCCAGCGATGATGCTCCGTGCAAAGAGCAGGTTGTCGTCGGCATCGTAGAACGCCAGCTCCGCATCGTCTTCAGGCACAACGCCGGTGAAAACGATGCCCATGCCGCGAACCGTGCCGCGCTGGGTGTTATCGGCCGGGGTGTAGAACGTGATGTCGAAATCCGTACCGCCAACCGGGCGGAACACACGCTCTGGGCTGAACGCTTGATACTTGTCAGGCGCGCCGAACAGCGGCGGGACCCCTGAGGCTTCCGTTGCGGAAAGCTCAAAACCGGTCGTGCTGCCCACGCCGGAGAACTCAATACCTCGGGCACGCGGCGCGAAGTCCGCGTTGAAGAAATCGCCGGGCAGCAGGTTGGGATCCGACACGGCATCAGGCGCCGCGTCCCAGTTGATCTGGCGACGACCAAAGCGGTTCCCGGCCTCAGGCGCGTTGCCATTGTTTGGGCCCAGCGCATCACGGAATTCATCCACGGTGGCGGTGATATCGGACGGCGCATCGCCGACCGCTTCAAAGATGTTAATGACGCCAGCATGAGCCGTGACGGGCATCACAGCGGCAGCGACGAGAGCGAGAGTGGTCTTCTTCATGGGTTGGTCCCCTGTTGCAGCGTTGATGAACGGTGAACGGGGGAGCCGCGGCTTTTATTCGTCCGGTTTGTGCACTTTTGTCGCGGGTGCTGATCCCAGCCTGTAACGGAAGGGCGGCCTTGAACGAATCCTCCCCACGGCGCACATACGCGCCTTAACTTTTTCGCTTTGAGGCTCGTTATGTCTGAAACCAAGCACCGCAAACTGTTGATCATTGGCTCTGGCCCGGCGGGATACACCGCGGCCATCTACGCGGCGCGCGCCATGCTGCAGCCGACGATTGTCCATGGGCTGCAGCCCGGTGGGCAGCTGACCATCACCACCGATGTGGAGAACTATCCCGGCTTTGCCGACGTCATCCAGGGCCCCTGGCTGATGGAGCAGATGCAGAAGCAGGCTGAGCATGTGGGCACGGAGATGATCTCCGACATCATCGTCAAGGCGGACCTCAGCCAGCGGCCTTACCGCTTTGAAGGCGACAGCGGTGTGGCGTACACGGCGGATGCTGTGGTCATCGCAACGGGTGCCCAGGCGAAGTGGCTCGGCCTTCCGTCAGAGCAGCACTTCCAAGGCTTCGGCGTCTCGGCCTGTGCGACCTGCGACGGCTTCTTTTATCGCGGCAAAGAGGTCGCGGTCGTCGGCGGCGGCAACACGGCGGTGGAGGAAGCCCTGTTCCTCACCAATTTC
This sequence comes from Pseudomonadota bacterium, assembly GCA_039198765.1. Classification (GTDB taxonomy): domain Bacteria; phylum Pseudomonadota; class Alphaproteobacteria; order Caulobacterales; family Parvularculaceae; genus Parvularcula. The sequence continues at coordinate 7,482 of JBCCTF010000018.1, read as the reverse complement.
GCTGAGAAAGTGACCCTCATCCACCGCCGCGACAGTCTGCGTGCGGAGAAAATTCTGCAGGAACGCCTCCTCAAGCACCCCAAAGTTGAGGTGCTGTGGAACCGCGAAGTGGAAGAAGTGCTGGGCGACGAGAACCCGAAGGGAGTCACCGGCCTGCGCCTGAAATCCACCACGGGCGAGGAGACCATCGATATCTCCGTGCACGGATTTTTCGTCGCGATCGGCCATGCCCCGGCGACGGAGCTGTTCAAGGGTCAACTGACCATGAACGAAGGCGGCTATATCCAGACCGCACCCGACTCAACGGCAACGGACATCCCCGGCGTCTATGCGGCAGGCGATGTCACCGACGAGATCTATCGCCAAGCCGTAACCGCCGCAGGCATGGGCTGTATGGCTGCGCTTGAGGCAGAGAAGTTTCTCGCCGAGCAAGAAGTGATGGCCCACGCGGCTGAGTGATCCGAGGACGGATCACTCTTTCGCTTTGACCGGGATCCAAATCTCAAAGCCGCCTTCTCCGGTGGCCGGATCAAAACGCTGGTCGTAAACTTCAAGAAACGGCGTGGCGTCGTGGTCAAATCCTGACTGCGGCTGCCACTCCCCGAAAATCGCGGACCACGTCGTCTTTGCCGTCATCGCGTGCTCACCGTGCCAGAACACGGCATAGCGCGCCGCAGGGATCGTCAGCTGATCGCGGCCTGAATGCGCCTCTGTGAACGCGCTCACGCCGACAGCGGGCATGTAATCAAAAGAACCTTCCGCAGGCTGATCTTTCGGCATGATGCCGTAAGCATACTCAGAGTTCTGCCCCTCGACAGGTCCTGCGGCAGAGAACGCAGCCCACATCGCGGCGATTTCTTCACCCGCTGTGTCCATCTTCAGTGTTCGGCGCAAACCGACGAAGTGGCATTCGCCCACGTCCTCAAATCGAACAGGTTCAATCGGCATCGCGCCCTCCTCACTTCCCTAGAACACGTCTTTGAAACGGTCGAGCGTGCGTTCGTCCGTCAACTGAAGGTGCAACGGCGTGACGGACACATAGCGCTCGCTCAGCGCGTGCAGGTCTGTTCCCTCGGGAGGCGTGGAAGGCCTCCCGTCGAAGCCGAACCAGTAGTAGCGGCGTTGGCGCATATCCATGCGCTCTTCAACGAACAGTTCAATGTTCTCGCGGCGGCCTTGCGATGTGAGGCGGACGCCCGCGACTTCGTCAGGCTCGCACATGGGGAAGTTGAGGTTGATGACGACGTTCTCGTCCCAACCCTTCTCCATCAGCTTACGGATAATATCAGGGGCGTGAGCAACGGACGTGTGGAACGGCGCTTTGTTGCGATCTGCGCGGACCTGACTCAGCGCGATCGAAGGAATGCCGATGGTCATTCCCTGAAATGCCGCTGCAATTGTGCCGGACATGGTGACGTCTTCGGCCACGTTCTGGCCGTTGTTGACGCCAGAGAGGATGAGATCAGGCTTCTTGTCTTTTAGAAGCTGCTCCACCCCAAGCTGAACGCAATCCGTCGGCGTTCCGTCCACGGCATAACGCTGAGGCGCAACCTTCCTTATGCGGAGGGGTCGAGTGAGCGTGATCGACCGAGCCATGCCGGACTGATCGACTTCAGGCGCAACGGTCCAGACGTCGTCGGACAGGGTGCGGGCGATCTCTTCGAGCGCTTCCAGCCCCTTCGCGTTGATGCCGTCGTCGTTTGAGCACAAGATACGCATAGCGATGTTCTCCTTAGCGCCCTACGCGCGCTCGATAACGTCTTTGCCCATCAACGGCTTGAGGACATCAGGAACTGCGATGGATCCATCCGCCTGCTGATAGTTCTCCAAAATGGCCACCATCGTCCGGCCGACCGCGAGGCCCGAGCCGTTCAGTGTATGGACGAATTCAGGCTTCTTCTGCCCCTCCCGCCGGAAACGGGCATTCATCCGTCGCGCCTGGAAAGCATGACAGTTCGAGCACGAGCTGATCTCACGGAAAGCCTGTTGGCCGGGCAACCAGACCTCTAAGTCATAGGTCTTTGCCGCCGAGAAACCCGTATCGCCCGAGCACAGCTTCATCGTGCGGAAGGCAAGGTCGAGGCGCTTCAGAATTTCCTCCGCACATCCCGTCATCCGCTCATGCTCTTCAGCCGAAGCCTCAGGCGTGGTGATCGACACCAGCTCCACCTTCGAGAATTGGTGCATACGGATCATCCCGCGCGTGTCGCGTCCGGCAGAGCCCGCTTCAGCGCGGAAACACTGGGTCCAAGCAGTCATCCGCTTAGGCAGCTCAGCCTCCGCCACGATCTCCTCACGCAGAAGATTGGTCAGCGTTACCTCTGCCGTCGGCGTCATGTAGCTGCCGACGGTAGTCTTGAAGAGGTCGTCCTCAAACTTAGGCAACTGCCCCGTTCCGGTCAGCGGGTCAGGGTTGACGATCACCGGAGTGATCATCTCCTCATACCCAAATTCCTCCGTATGAAGATTGAGCATGAAGGTGGCGATCGCGCGCTCCAGCTTCGCGAGGTCCCGCTTCAGCACAACGAACCGCGAGCCCGACAACTTGGCCGCCGCCTCAAAGTCCATCATCCCCAGCGCTTCGCCCAGGTCCACATGGTCCTTGGCATCAGCAATCTGACGCGGTGTGCCCCACTGGCGCAGCTCAGCATTGTCGTCCTCATCGGCACCGTCAGGCACGTCAGCATCCAAAGTGTTGGGGATGGGCAGCAGCGCTTCGTAAAGCTGCGCCTCCACCTCGCGCTCTCTCTCCTCGAGCGCCTTCACCTTATCCTTCAGTGCACCGACTTCTGCCATCGCGGCCTGGGCAGCAGCCTCATCGCCCGCGCCCTTGGCGGCACCGATCTTCTTTGAGACCTGCTTTTGCTCCGCCTGCGCATCATTCATCGCTTTGACGGTGGCCACGCGCTCGGCATCGATCGCGAGCAGGGATGACGCGCGCACGTCGCTTCCGCGACGGACCATGGCGGCGTCGAAAGCTTCAGGGTCATCCTTGATGGCGCGAATGTCGTGCATGCTCGTCTCCAGCGAAGTGCGGCGCACCATAGGGCCGCCGCCGCTGGGGGCAAGGCCGCGCCTACGCCTTCGCGCAAGTGATGATGGGGAGCGCTTTGATCATCGCAGAAACCGACTGCCCGGTGATGGGGTGCTGCCATGCCGGCTCCACATCGCGGAGGGGCAGCAGCACAAAATCTCGCTCGGGCACCCGCGGGTGCGGCAGCTGCAAATCCACGTCCTCCATCACCAAGTCACCCACGGCGAGGAGATCGAGGTCCAAGGTCCGCGGCGCATAGCGGAGCGCAGGATCGCCCGACCGTACCCGACCGAAACCCGCTTCAATCACCTGTAGGCCGGCGAGCAACGCGTGAGGCTCAAGCGCGCTCTCCAGGCACACGACAGCGTTCCGGTACTCTGGCTGCGAAGGATCAGGCCAAGCCGGGCTGCAATAAAGCGGCGAGAGGCGCACACCCTGACCCAACGAACCCAGCGCTTTCGCAGCAAGGCTCAGCACTTCGGCGGGTGACTTGCCATGCCACGCCTTGTTCGATCCCAACCCAATCAACGCCTTACGTTGTGTATTTGTCACAGAGGGTCCCGCTTGCTAGTTTCGGAGCCGATACTGATTCCTCCACGGACATATTTGACGGAGAGCACAATGAGCGAGTGGATGGGCCTCGACCCCGACGACAAGACCGCTGTCTTCATCGACGGCGCCAACCTTTACAAGACCGCGAAGACCCTCGGGTTCGACATCGACTACAAATCGCTGCTGGCGCGGGTAAAGCGTGAGACGCGGTTGGTCCGGGCGCTCTACTACACCGCGATGCAGGAGGATAAGGACGCGGACTATTCCCCCCTGCGTCCGCTGGTCGATTGGCTCGACTATAACGGCTTTACCCTGAAGACGAAGGTCGCGCGCGAGTTCACGGACAAAGAGGGACGCAAGCGCTATCGCGGCTCCACCGATATCGAGCTGGCCGTCGATCTGGTGATGATGGCGGATAAGGTGGATTGCATTGTGCTCTTCACCGGCAACGGCGACTTCCGGCACGCGATCGAGCGCGCGCAGGAACAGGGCTGTCGCGTGGTCTGCGTTTCCACCGTTGAGACCCAGCCGCCGATGGCCTCGGACGAAATTCGTCGGCAGGCCGATCAGTTCGTCGATCTGACCTCGCTGGAAGACGTGATCGGCCGGAAAGGCCAACCTTCCAAACGCGATCAGGATGACGACGACGCGTGACCGCTGTTCCGCCTGAGGCACCGCGGGATTGTCCCATGTGCCCCCGCTTGGTTGCCTATAGAGAAGAGATCGCCGCGGAAGAACCCAGCTGGTTCAACGGCGCGGTGGAGAGCTTCGCACCTGAAGGCGGAGCCAAGGAGACCCGGCTACTGATCATCGGATTAGCACCCGGCCGAACGGGGGCGAACCGGACAGGTCGTCCCTTCACGGGTGATTGGGCTGGCGATCTTCTGTATGGGTCACTTTTGAAGCAAGGCCTCGCGAGCGGCATCTATGGCAAACGGCCTGACGATGGCTTGACCCTCAACCGCACCATGATCACAAACGCCGTGCGCTGTGTTCCGCCCGCCAACAAACCGGTTGGTGCAGAAATCAATCAGTGTCGCCCGTTTTTAAGCCGCCGAATCGAAACTCTGCCGGAGTTGCGCACAATGCTGTGCCTCGGCAAAATCTCCCACGACTCCACGCTTCGCGCTCTGGGGCAGAAGATCTCGGCGATGCCCTTTGGTCATGATACGGATTATTTGATCGAGTATGAAGGTCGCAGGCTGCGCCTCCGGTCGAGCTACCATTGCAGCCGCTACAACACGTCCACAAAGCGCCTGACGGAAGAGATGTTCGACGCTGTGGTTGCTAAGTGCGCTGCAGATATCGCTGACTAATCAGCGCCTTCTTCGGGGCACGGCAGATAGTTATAGTCGAGAGCAACGTCGAATGCCATGTCGTTCCCCATCACCTTCACCGCCGACTTCATCCGTTCCGAGACGGGGCGCAGCTCGCCGTCAGGGCGGCCGAACTGAACCTGCCGCGTATATTCATTGACCTTGGCAACCAGACGCATACGGACAGGTTTGACGAGGTCTTCGCGGTACTCTGCGATGTAGGGTCCAGTCTCGTCCTCGACGACGCTGAGCGTTATGGCGGCGTTCTTCGAAAGGTCTTTACCGCTGAGTTCAACGGTGCCTTTGGGCAGCGACTTCGTTTGGAACGTTGTGGTCGTTCCATCCGTACCCGTTTTTTCAACATCAAGGTCGAGAATTGCCAGCGCGTCTTCATAGGAAAGCGAGCCCATGCTGACGGAACCGCCGTCCTCATCGTCGTCCTCCGGCTCATTCTCTTCTTCAGCAGACTGATCTTCAATCGGCTCACCATTGTCGTCAAGCGGCGTCACTTTGTCAGTGACGGGGTCGACCAAGAGCCGCTGCCGCTCTTCTTCGCCGTTCGTGCTAAAAAAGAAGTTGAGCTCAACGAGGCACGTGCGCTCCTCCCGCGGCGGGGCAGCTTGCAAGGTGGTGATTAGCGGGTCGGCGAGAAGAAATAGGGCAATCATCTCAGAAAGCTTGAAACGACACAGCGTGCCCGGTCAACCAACATTGCCGTCATGTCGGGCGAGATGGTTGAGCGGCCCATGGCCACCACCAAACCCCGGCGCGGCAGCGATGGCAACCTGCACGTAATTGATCGCCCGCTCCGTCGCCGCCTCCAGCGCCATGCCCTGCGCAAGACCTGCGGCCAGCGCGCTCGCCAGGGTACAGCCGGTTCCGTGGGTGCTGGTCGTATCGATCTTTGGGTGTGAGAAGCTCCGTACACCGCCAGCCGTGAACAGTCGGTCGGTCAGCGTGTCATCCTCGCCATGCCCGCCTTTCGCGAGGACAGCGCCTGCGCCCACATCAAGAAGCTGTTCCGCTGCATGCTGAATGTCGTCAGGAGACTGCCCACCGGAGCCCGTTAGAGCGGCAAGCTCAGGAAGATTTGGTGTCACCACCGTCGCTCGAGGGATGAGCTTGTCGCGCAAGAACACCGCAACCCCGTCCCCGCCAAGCGCATCGCCGCTGGTCGCCACTAGAACGGGATCAACGACGAGGGGTAGATCAGGCCAAGGCTCGAGAGCGGCAAGGATCGCCTCCCCTGCGTCGCGCCGACCAATCATCCCGATCTTGATTGCGTCAGCACCAATGTCGGATAGCACGGCTTCAATCTGCTCACGGATGATCGCCGTCGGTATGTCATGCACCCCGGTCACACCCAGCGTATTCTGCACCGTCACCGCCGTGATCGCCGTCGCAGCGTAAGCCCCCATCGCACTGACGGCCTTGATATCCGCCTGGATCCCGGCACCCCCACCGGAGTCTGAGCCAGCGATAATCAGCACCCGCCCTTTCACGACGTTACGACGCACGTCCGAAAAATCGCTGCGCCGATTTCGCGCATTAGCTGGCGGCTTCCACGGCTTGGCAGATGTCGTCGACCACGCGCTCGACCAGTTGGGCGTCTTCGCCCTCGGCCATGACGCGGATCAGCGGCTCTGTACCCGACTTACGGATGACCGTACGGCCTTTCGCCCCGAGGACGGTGTCCGCTTGGGCGATCGCTTTTTGCACGCTGTCGTCGTCGAGCGGGTTGCCGCCTTTGTACCGGACGTTTTTCAGAATGTTCGGGAACGGATCAAAGTTGTCGCAAACCTCGGATACAGGCTTTCCTTGGTCGGCAACCACGCCAAGAACGTTCAGTGCCGTGATCAATCCGTCACCGGTCGTTGCGTGGTCTGACAGAATAACGTGCCCGGACGGCTCACCGCCCAGGTTGATGCCGCGTTCGCGCATTTCCGACACGACATAGCGGTCACCGACCTTCGTCCGATAGAGGCGCATGCCGTGGTGGCCTAGGAAACCTTCGAGGCCCATGTTGGCCATCACTGTACTGACGACCCCCTCACCTTTCAGCTTACCGGAGCGTTGAAGCGACGTCGAAATCGTCGCCAAGATCTGGTCGCCGTCGACGATGTTGCCCTTTTCATCAGAGATGATCACTCGGTCTGCATCACCGTCCAGCGCGATACCAATATCGGCGCGGTATTCACGCACAGCGTCGCAAAGCTTCTGCGGCGCGGTCGATCCGCAGCCTTGGTTGATGTTGAAACCGTCCGGGTCCACACCAATGGTCTTCACGTCCGCACCAAGCTCCCAAAGGACGACGGGCGCGACTTTGTAGGCCGCACCGTTGGCGCAATCGACAACGACACGCAGGCCTTCAAGATTCATCCGCCTAGGGAGCGTTGCTTTGGCAAATTCGATATAGCGGGGGCCAGCGTCATCAATCCGCTTAGCCCGGCCAAGCTTTTCCGGTTTGGCCAGCTCTGTCGTCAATTCGTCCGTCATCAGAGCTTCGATCTCAAGCTCTGTCTCATCCGACAGTTTGTAGCCGTCCGGACCGAAGAATTTCAGGCCATTATCATGGTACGG
>JBCCTF010000017.1:0-34391 GCA_039198765.1 Pseudomonadota bacterium | reverse complement strand
GCAATAAGCGACGATCTCAGATAGCTCTGCCTGCGGAATAATCGACCCTGTCGGGTTAGCAGGGCTAGCGATGATCAACCCATCGATAGGATCGGTCAGGTCCTTTACCTTTTGCGCCGTCAGCTGGTAACCGCTGTCCGCTCCGCAAGCGACTTCGACAGGCTCCATATGCAGTCCCAACACGCAATTCCGGTGCGCCACATAACCTGGCCGGGCCATGGCGATCTTGTCACCAGGCCTGAACATCGTCATCAGCGCCAGCGCTAACGCAGGCGATGCGCCGCACGTGAGGACGATGCGCCCTGGATCAATGGAAACACCGTAGGCGGACTGATAAGACCCGGCGATCGCCTCCTTCAGCGCTGCGCTCTCCCAATAACCCTTCACATGATCGTTCAGCATCACGCGCGCAGCATCGCGAATGGCGGCAGGCGGTTGGGCGGACGGTTGCCCGTACTCCATATGCAAAATGCTGCGTCCGGCCTCCTGCATACGGAAGGCAGCGGCGCCGATGGTCATGGCGTGGAATGGTTTGATCGCGGCTGTCATGGGCAAACGTTAGCAGCGCCCGGCGCAGAGGCCACTAGCAGCATCACCTCTGCGCCCTAATTCTGCCTTGAGTGTGGTCGACACGCCCTTGGCTTTCGCGGGTAGACGGGCGAAGGTTAGGCGAACGAGGGAGCAGCCTTCATGAAAATCCGTATTCTGCCGTCTCTTGCGCTACTCAGCGGCATTGTCGCGCTAGGCGTCCACCTTTTCGTGCCTCCGTTCCTGAAAGCGGGCACGGGCATCACGGCGAAGCAGATTTGTTCGCTGACCTTCGTGACGGGCCTGCCGGCGGATAGGGCTTGGGAGCTTTACCTCGAACCGATCCTCGATCCCTACGGCAAGATCATGCGTTACGAGGTGGACGAAGCGGCAGGCGAGGCCACGGCCAGCGTCCTCGGCTTTGGCTGGAAAAGCCGAGCGGTTTTCCGCGAGGGTCTGGGCTGCACGTTGGTACACGGCAGGGGCAAAGGCTTTGACGCCGCAGCAACGGCACCGATTGCTGAGCCACCGGTACCCATGGTGATCGACGAGGCCGAACTGGACGCAAGCTTTGATGCCGAAGCCCTCGGCCAAGCCGTGAGCAAAGCCTTCGAGAACGAGCGGGCATCAACCCTGGCGGTGGTCGTCCTATCCAACGGTCGCCTCGTCGCTGAACAGTATGCTGATGGGATTACGCCCGAAACGCCGCTCCACGGCTGGTCGATGACCAAATCCGTTGCGGCGACCATGGCTGGCGTCCTGACCCAAGCCGGTGAGCTCGACGTCAACGCGACTGGCCAAGTCCCTCCGTTGGAGGAGAATGGGCGGCCTGACATCACGGTCAACGACCTCCTGCGCATGCAAGCCGGTCTCGCCATTGACGAAGTGAACTCGGGATTTGATCCGAACTCGGACATGCTCTTCACCGAACCCGATATGCCCGCCTTCGGTGCGTCGCGAAAGAAGGTGGCCGAGCCGGGTGAGGTCTGGGACTACCAAAGCGGCCAAACCAACCTTGCCGGAACCGCCATGCGCGCGACCTTGGGTGGCGATCCAGTTGCCCAGATTAAGTCGATCCGTACACGCCTCTTCGAACCCCTCGGCGTTCGCACGGCAACTTTGGAACCGGACCAAGCCGGCAACTTCGTCTGGTCCAGCTACATGTACGCTAGCGCACGGGACTGGGCCCGCATCGGCCAGCTCTACATCGACGGCGGCATCGCACCCACGGGCGAGCAGGTGATACCCGAGACGTGGCCCATCTACGTTGCCGAAGCGACGGCAGAGAGCCGCGGAAACTATGGCGCCGGTTTCTGGCTGACATCCAACTCGGCTGAGACGGGCAGCATCGTCATGGACGGCTTCCAGGGGCAGAGTACTTACATTCTTCCATCAGCGGATCTTGTGATCGTGCGTCTTGCGGCGGAGGGCGGATGGTCAGGAACCGCGCGGACACTGGCCCAGGAGGTCATCGCGGCGCGCCGGGCGGCTGAGTGATCCTGCCCGTTTGACGACCCGCCCCCTTTTACGCTCCATAGCGGCACCAAGAAGGAGGCGTCTATGATCCGTCCGTTGTTTCTCGCTCTTTGCGGGCTCGTCACGCTTGGCCGAGCTGCGGCTTTGCCGATCGAGGATTTCCAGCTCCCCGGCGTGGTCTATGACGCAAGCGTTGAGACACCTGACGCCTTCTTCCGGCATGGCCTCGGCGACAAACCGATCCGCCACGACCAACTCGTCAGCTATCTGACGAAACTGTCGGAAGGTTCGGATCGGATCACCCATGAAACGATTGGCTATAGCCACGAAGGCCGGCCGATCCTGTTCTTCGCCATTACGTCACCCGAGAACCACACGCGGCTCGATGAGATCAAAGAGGGCCATCTCAAGTCACTCGAGACGGGGAAGGCACCTCAAGATGACCTTGCCGTCGTTTGGATAAACTACGGCGTACACGGAGCGGAGTCGTCCAGTATGGATGCTGCCATTCCTACGATTTATCATTTCGCAGCGGCCCAAGGTGACGATGTTGAGAGCTTGCTCAGCAACGCTGTCATCCTCGTGGTGGCGACATTGAATCCCGACGGTCACGCGCGCCGCACCAACCATCAAGAGACCTTCGGCGCACAGGTCCGGGTCACGGACCCAGCCCATGAACAGCACCGCCTGTGGGTTGAGGCGCGTACGAACCATTATTGGTTTGACCTGAACCGCCAATGGCTCCTCACAACGCAACCTGAGAGCCAAGCCTGGGTTCAAAAGTGGCAAGAATGGAAGCCGATGGTCTCCGGCGACTATCATGAGATGGGGTCCAACTCGACGTACTACTTCCACCCCGGTGAGCCGAAGCGGAAAAATCCTCTGATCCCTGATGAATCGCGCACGCTGGCCAAGGTCCTAGCAAATGGGCACCGCGAGTTCATGGACAGCGAGGCGCGGCTCTACTTTACGGAGCAGGGTTTCGACAATTTCTACATCGGCAAAGGCTCGACCTACCCGCAGGTGAACGGCAGCATTGGTATTCTGTTTGAGGCCGGCGCAGCCCGCGGCGGCGCGGTGGAGAGCCCTTCAGGTGGCCGCGAGTACGGCGACAACATCCGCATGCACTACCGCACCACGCTGACCACGATTGGCGGGACGGTGGCCAACAAGAAGCGGTTCGCCGACTATCAACGCTCATTTTATCAGCGTGTAGACAAAGAAGCTGACGACCATGAGGTGAAGGCCTATGTCTTCACTGCCAAGGGCGATCGGTCCCGCCTGCACCGCTTCGTTGAAGTGCTGGGGCGGCACAGCATCAACGTTCATGCTCTCGCAAGCAGCATCACCATTGGCGATTTCACGTACAAACCCGGTGAAGCGTTCGTCGTTCCGCTGAAGCAACAACAGTATCGCATGGTCCGCGGTGTGTTCGATCGTGTGACGACGTTTGAAGAGAATATCTTCTACGACGTCAGCGGATGGACTCTGCCTCTCGCCTACGACATCGACCACGCGCCGCTGAAAGAGCGCGTTGCAAAGGACGAGGCCGCTGGCCGCTTCACCAGCGGTTTGATCGGTAAACCGATCAATGCGAGCGCCATCGCGCCGAAGGCGCCGCGGCCAGAGAAGGCAAGCTACGGCTATGTCTTCGGATGGGAAGACTTCCGCGCACCGAAGGCGCTTTATCGGTTGCTGGAAAAGGACGTCCTGGTCCGCATCGCTAGCGACTCCTTTGAGCTGCGTACGGAGGACGGTGTCCAGAACTTCACCGCCGGTGCTGTGTTTGTGCCCCTCATTCGGCAGACGGTCCCGGTCCGCGACATCCACAGGATGATGCAAGAGATCGCTCGCGAAGAAGGCATCAAAGTGCACGCCGCAACCTCGGGTGCTAGTGATGTGGCCACACGGTCCGTGGGCGGAAGGAGCTTCACGCCTGTGGGTGAGCCGCAGATCCTGCTCCTCTTCGACGACGGCCTCGCGCGTTATGACGTGGGCGAAGTTTGGCATCTGCTCGATGCCGAGATGGGTGTCCCTGTCACCCTCCGCCGGAAGGACCAACTCGGCGGTCTTGACTGGTCGCGCTACACCCACCTCATCATGGTGGGTGGCGGCAACGTTTCCCTCAGTGACCGGAGCACCGAGCGCGTCAAACAGTGGATCAGCGAAGAGGGCGGTACACTGATCGCTCTCAGGCAATCTGCCCACTGGGCCCAGGACACGTTCCTCCGTTCGGAACGCGCAAGCAAAGACGATGAGAAAGAGAAACGGCAGCGTTTCAATTTCGCTGAGATGGGTGGGCGAGACGCGGAGCACTATATCGGCGGCGCTATCGTCGCCACGGATCTTGATACGTCACATCCGCTTGGGTTTGGCTACCACGACCGGATGCTCCCTGTGCTGAGGAACACGACTGCTGTCCTCGATTGGCCCAAGGGCAATCCCTACGCGGTCGCCGCGGCTTATCCCGACGAAGGCGTCACGCTGAGCGGCTATGTCTCGGAACGACGCGAAGGCGAGCTTGCGGGTACGCCGGCCGTCATCGCGTCAGAGGTCGGCCGTGGCCAAGTGGTTTTGATGGCGGACAACCCAGTCTTCCGCGGAACATTCCTCGGTTCCAGCAAGCTCCTGCTGAATGCTGTATTCTTCAGTGAGCTGATCGATAATCCATCGGCGAGCTAAGAGGCCCACGGAGAATAAGGCCAGGCTCAATCATCACTGTACGAAACAAAAGGGAGAAAATGAATGGACGTTCAAGGTAAGGGCGCAATCGTCACGGGCGGCGCATCGGGCCTCGGCGGCGCGACCACGCGCCTTCTGGCCGAAAAAGGTGCGCAGGTGATGATCCTCGACCGTGACGAGGCCAAGGGTAACGCGCTGGCCGAAGAGCTCGGTGCCCATGTGCACTTCGCATCGGTCGACGTCACCGATCCTGCGTCGGTAGAGCAGGCGGTGACCACGGCTTACGACGCCTTCGGTGGCCTCCACATCGTGTGCAACTTTGCTGGTATCGGCTGGGCACAAAAAACGGTGGGTAAAGATGGTCCGCATGCGCTTGAAGCGTTTCAGCACGTCATCAACATCAACTTGATCGGCACGTTCAACGTCATCCGCATTGCTGCTGCCGCGATGGTGCGCAATGAGCCGATGGCCGACGGCCAACGCGGGGTCATCATCAACACGGCGTCTGTGGCAGCCTACGAAGGACAGATGGGGCAGGCGGCATACTCGGCGTCCAAGGGTGGTATTGTTGGTCTGACCCTGCCGGTAGCGCGTGATCTTGCCCGCGAAGGGATTCGTTGCAACACGATCGCGCCTGGTTTGATCCGTACACCGCTGTTTGAAGGATTGCCCGAGGCTGCTGTGCAGTCGCTTTCCGAGCAACCGGTGTTACCAAAGCGCCTGGGTGATCCAATTGAGATCGCTAAAGCCGCACTGTTCATCGCCGAAAACGACTACGTGAATGGCGAAACGATCCGCGTTGACGGCGCGATCAGAATGCAGCCTCGCTAAGCTAGAAGTCGCGGGCGTTTGTGTGTCTTCTGATAGATGAACTGCACACAGACGCCCGCGCAGTGTTTCTCCACGCCTTATGCAGGAGGCCTGGAGTTTACGGACAGATAGGCATTCGCCTTGCCGAGGGGGCTACCTTCAATGGTTATGGGCCAGCTGTCTGCTAGGCTGTGAGATGCCGTTCTTGGTTTTCCGTGCGGAGTCGCGCTTTTGTCCGTGCACGGATGCTCAAGCGGCGGAAAATTGACATTTTGTCGATAAAGAGCTTTCCAACCAAGTGATCCATCTCGTGTTGCAGGCACACGGCCGGCATTCCCGACAGTTCTTCCTCGAAGGCGCTCCCATCCGGCCGATGTGCCCGCACCTGAACCTTGGTCGCTCGCAAAACTGAGCCTTTGATGTCTGGGAGTGAGAGGCAGCTCTCCTCAACGAAGCCCCACGCTGCTTTCGCTGTGATCTCTGGGTTGATGAAGATCTGTGGCGCTGATCGATCGGGGCTCAGATCGAAAACGAGGGCTTGCTGATGGCTTCCTATCTGCGGGGCAGAGAGCGCCACAGCTTCGGTAGAATAGAGCGTATCGATCAGGTTCTCGCTCAACTCGTCTATTGGGCCGCCGAACTCGGTGACAGCTTTGGAATGCTCGCGGAGCCGCTCGTCAGGGTACTCAAGGATCGGCGTTATCGTCATGGCTGACTTCCTTGCTCTGCAGGTCGCCGGACGGGGACACCCTCCGCTGCGTTCCCGAACGCAGGCGCGCTTGCTGGTTCGCTTTGGCGTTTGAGGAGCGGAAGAGCGACGATGACTGTTGCCACCAGCAGTACGATCTCGATGCCGTATACGGATAGATAAGAAGCCGAGATGGCCCCGGTGGGGACATCGCTAGCAGCAGCAAACAGAGCGCCGAGGCCGTCACGCAGAGCGCCGCTGAGCGACATCGCAATGCCTGCAGCGGTGGCCTGAACGGCGCCCCAAGCTCCAAGCGCGAGACCCGCCTGGCCTTTTGGGGCACCGGTCATTGTGGCGGTCAGGGTGGCGTGCCCGAACAAGGCGCCGCCAAAACCGACGAGGAAATTGCCGATGATAAAGGCAGCTGAAAGTTGGAGCGGCCCTGACGCAATAAGGAGGGCGAAAGCCGGAATTCCGATGAAAGCGCCCATCCGCGCCGTGGTGTAGGGGTCACCGCCTTTGCCGAGCACGCGCGACGCATAGGCAAAGCCTAGCAGCCCGCCGAGGGCGAAGAGGGCGGTCAACTTGGTGGTCGCGCTAACGCTCCATGAGAGGACCTCGCCGCCAAAGGGCTCGAGCAAAACGTCGGCCATTGTGAAAGCGAGGGTGCCTAGGCCTACAACAGCCAAACGGCGGACCGTTTGCTTGCCCGCGCAAAAGAGCGCCCAGCTTTCAGCGAATGTTGGATCCTTTGCACGTTGCGGGCGACTCCGTGCCATGTGGCGCGGCTCCTGCTTCCACATGGCTATCATGTTGAGCGCGAAGCAAGTGAGCGCACAGCCTTGGATCACTTGGACCAATCTGCCGGGGGTGAAGTCCGCGAGAAGCGCGCCGAAGACGAGAGCAGCCAGCATCATCCCAAGGAGAAGGACGACATACATCAGGCCGACAACACGGGGGTGCGATTCGGGCGGCGTGAGGTCTGTGGCGAGGGCGAGCCCTGCGGTTTGGACGATGTGGGCGCCGGCGCCGACCAACAGAAATGCGAGAGCCGCCGAGCTGTAGCCCAGCCAGACAGGCGCGCTGCCGGACTCCCCCATGCCTGCGAGCACAAGGAGGGCAAACGGCATGATGGCGAACCCGCCAAACTGGTAGAGCGTGCCCTTCCAAATAAAAGGAGCACGGCGCCAACCCAGCGCGCTCCTATGATTGTCCGATCGGTGGCCGATCAAAGCCCGAAACGGGGCGAAAAGGAGAGGGAGCGCTAGCATCCCCGCCACAACAATGGCGGGGACACCCATTTCGACAATCATGACGCGGTTGAGGGTGCCGACAAGGAGCACAAGGGTCAGGCCAACCGAGACCTGGAACAGAGCGAGTCTGAAAAGGCGTTTCAACGGAAGGTCTGGCGTCGCCAAATCTGCGAACGGCATGTAGCGCGGACCCATTGACGTCCACGCACTCAGGACTCGATTTCCTAGACCAAACATTCGCACTCTACCCACGCATGGGCGGCGAAGAGAGGAGCCGGGTGGATGTTAATGACCCACCCGACTTGGGAACATCGCCGCGCTCTAATTGTCTTTCTTTTGACTTAGGACGGTGAGTCCGAAGAGCGAGGACAAAGGTGTTGGATCCCGCGACAAAACCACATCAGGTCGTGCCCACGTTGTTGGCATGCTCAACATTGATGATAGCGGCGCTCCGTTCTTGCTCAAGATCGGAAGCCCCAAGCTGGACGTCCAACCCGTCTGCTTCGGCGACAGCGGCTTGATCCCAGTCATCTTGGACAAAGGAGCAGGTTCACTGCTCAGCAGGGGGAAGCCAAAGGACTTCGAAAGGCTCCATTTGTTCAGCTGAGTTTGTGTCCGCGTGCGCGACAGGACAGGGAAGCCAAACCAATCGGACAGGGGAGCAGGATCGGAAGTGGGATACGCTTCCATCATCGATCCGTGCTCGGAGAGGATCTGCGAAGCTGCTTCGCCAAACCCAAAGCCTGGAGATACCGCCACCAAGCTATCGCCATTTTTCAGTGCACGGATCGCGGACAGTCGATTTCCGCTCGGCAGGTAACCGCTCGAAACCAGGCCATCCACCGCTTCTTCGATTTTGTCAGATGACGGAGTGCTCGGCTTCGAGATAGGTTCAGGAGCCCCTCCATCGGCGTGTGTGTCGTCAACCGGTGCGGGAGCTGGTGCAGAGCTTGCACCGCTCGAAACATCGCTTGCGAGCACCATGCCCATGCGATCAAAGCCTGCTTCAGAGAGTTTAGCGGCCGTCGATTTTGCCGCTTGCTCCGAGCTGTAGGCGCCAACATAAGGTAACATTACAGCACTCCTTTCATATGGAACGACGCGCGATGATACCGCGCGCCGTTGCCTCTAAGAACACGGCTAGCAGATGCCAGCTCGCTGTTTTTTTGCGCAAGAAGCGCTGGTCCGCCTTAGTTGAGACCTTGGCCCGACATGAACGCGGAGAAGAATTCCGTGTTCTTCAGGATTGCGAGGTGAATCGTGAACGACATCACGGCAACCGCACCGAGGAACGCTGGGAGACCGATGTTCGGGCTAACGACGAGCCAAATACGACCTTGATTCATGACTTAAAGCCTCCTGGGTTAGCCGCCGAACGGCAGAAATGCGTATGCGAGAACGTGTGCGATCAGGGAAATCAAGAAGAACACACGTGTGCCGTCGATGACGTGCTTGTGAACTTCTTCTGACTCGCGGATCGTCAGGCCGGTGGGCCAGACCCGATCGGGGTCATTAATATCGTATGCGTCTTGGGCCATCTCTGGTCCCTCCTCTCGGGTTTTGGATGCAAGCTGTGCGACGCGGACTCGGCGCCTTGTACGCTACGGATACGAACGCCCTACGTCTGGCGCCGATCAACGCATCGGACTGAAAAATCGTCGCTGCGTTTGAAAACAATAAAGCGCGGCATTCCGTCCCGTCAAGCCAAATTGTCGCAGCTAGTGTCCACTTTAGTAGACACAAAAACGAGAGGTCCCCCACAGGCCCGATGATTCCTCATGTGAAGGCTGATCGACTGGCGGAGCATTTTTTCGCAAATTGGCGTTAGCATGAACGTCGTCTGGAGCCGAATCGACTTTGCCAGCGGCGACAGACACGCCTACCACGTCACAGGGACGAGAGGCCGCCGCTCTGGCGGGAGAGGAGATCCCCAGTGATCGATGTGCATGCAAGCTACGATGCGCCCACCGGAACGGTGACTTACCTCGTAGTGAGCGGGCGTGAGGCTGTCTTAATTGATCCCATCCTCGACTACGACGCCGCCGGCGCAGTGATCACAACGGATTCCGTCGACAAGGTCCTGACCCAAGCACAGGCCCTCGGCGTGCGTGTAACCCACGTGCTGGAGACCCATGTTCATGCCGACCACCTTTCAGCGGGCGACCACGTCCGCCACGTCACAGGCGCGTCGGTGGCGATCGGGTCGCGCATTGTTGAGGTGCAGGCGACGTTCCGCGATCTCTTTGGAATGGCGGCTGAGGACGCTAACGAGGGTGCCTTTGACATTCTTTTGGATGATGGAGACACGCTGACATTTGGCGATGCGACCATAGCGGTCCTCCACACGCCGGGGCATACCCCAGCCTGTGTTTCGTACCTCATCGATGGCGTGGCATTTGTTGGGGACACGTTGTTCATGCCTGACTTTGGTACGGCGCGGACGGACTTTCCTGGCGGCGATGCGGCCAGCCTTTATCAGTCGATCCAAAAAATCCTCGCGCTTCCTGATGAGACAGTGCTCTACGTTGGGCACGACTATCCGTCGGATGCGCGGCCCGAACCGTCATGGCGCACAACGGTGCGCGACCAGAAAGCGGCCAACATTCATGTTGGGGCTAACGCTGATGAAGCGGCGTTCGTGGCCATGAGAGAAGCTCGTGATGCGACGCTCTCGCAGCCGAAGCTCATTTTGCCGGCGCTTCAGGTGAACATCAGGGCCGGGGCGCTTCCCCCGCCTGAGGCGGGTGGTCGGCGCTATTTCAAGCTACCGATCACTTTTGCCCCTGACCGAGAAGCCTAGTGATGCCGCAGGCTACGACGCCTTCGCGTTACGCTGGGGGCAAGCCCCGGACAAAACGGCGACATCGTCGCCGAAGCAGCCAGTTTTCAGTTCGATCGATGCACTCTTGATGTCGACGCCGTCAACGAGGCCTGCGACTGTCGAGGAATCGATCAGCTTGAAGCCTATCGTATCGCACTGTTCGCAAATCAAAAACGCAACGGTCTCACCCGTGTCGCCGTCGGGAACCGCATAGAACGCGTTGATCGACTCGATCTTCTTGACCCGCCCATAATTGGCGAGGCGGCCGAGAGCCCGATAGATCGTCATCGGCGCGTTGATGCCCTCGTGGCGGAGGCTTTCCAGCAGCTCATAGGCCTTCATCGGTCGCTTCTGCTCCTGCAAGCACGCGAGCACGACCCGATCATTCCTCGTGAGACGCTCAGGAGGAGCCGTCCGTTGGTCCTTGCGGACCGCTCTTAAGTTCGGTGGCATTGTTTCTGTGTCCTTGGTGTCTGCGATCCAGTGATGCGTCTGATCACGGGAAGAGGGGCGGGCCCCTCGGTACATGGACAGCCCACTGAATGGCTTGGGCATTCGGGCTTGCAGAGAGGAACCCTTCGCTTGGTTCTGGCCACTGAATGGGCGAGCTCTGAGGGTTGATCAGGCCATCGGGACCGTCACCCTCGCCCTCTGAGCAGGTGAGGCAAACCAGGCAGAATTCGTGGGAGCATTCATGGTCGTGGTCATCTTCGCCATGGGCTTCCGCACCGCTCGTTGCGACGGCAGAGACCATCAACGCGACAGCCACAAAACGGCAGAGCGCCGATCGCGACAGCGTGCTGAGTCGGTGTGAGGCGTAACCAACCATGACGTGAAGGTTAACTTTGTTTTCGCTCCCCTCCAACGCCTGAAACGCTCGTTTCGCTCATTTCCTGAGATTTATTCGCGACTATTCGTACAATTCCCGGTTTTTTGAGCACAAAAAGCGCTCAATTTCGCTCAGGCGATAAGATAAGCTAGCGAACAGCGTTAACCATTTCGCGCACGCGGCGAACTGTTGTGACCGTTTGGCGAAACGAACGAGACTTAGAGAGCAGAGGGGGCTTTCGACCTCTCGACGCCGATCCGATCGATCTTCTGCGCTCCGTCTTTCTTGTTGGTCCTTTGGATCAGAGCGTTGAGCTGCACGATCGAAAACAGGAGGGCATAGATCGGCGGAAGGTAGCCTGCCGTTCGAAGACCTTCGAACGCATCGGTTGAAAGGCCGTTCAGCGCATCTTCGTTGATGGTGTGCAGGCCAGCGATCCGATTCACGTCACCGCTCGCCATCTTCACGCCGATGGTCACGGGAACGATAAGTCCCAGTTCGTCGAGCTTCTGAAGGAACTGGTGCGTGCGCACACTGTTCTGAGCGTCATCGAACAGCTGCGCCTTCGTCTGGGTGACCCAGAGGCTGGGCTGGCCATCGTCTCCAAAAAGAGGCTCGCCTTGGGTTTCGGAGAAGACGTCCATCGTCGGGTCGATGCCCATCGGCGGTTCGTCACCTTCATTAGGCGGGTTCATGAGGCCGATCGGGAAGGTCCGCATGTCCGAGGGGACGAAGGTCGCGTCCCAGTTCTCCCCGTCGACGAAGAGGTTCTTCCCCGGCGTCATGCTGGTCAGCGCAGAGATGGCGTAGGTGCCCTGGCCCTCAAGCCGGCTGATGAACACCGGGAAGCAGCTCGTCGCCTGGGTCAGCTCGGTCACGCGCAAGGGAATCATGTGCCGGGGCGCGGCGTAGTCGGTCATCCGGCTGGGTTTGACCTTGAGGTGGCCATGCTCTTGCGGGTTCAGCGGGCTCAACGTCGCCATCTTCATGTTCCTGTTCGTCTTAGTGTGCGCTGAGCCAGTGCTCGATGTACCGCCGATGGGGCGGCAAGTCGCGCAGCAGCTGTGACGTCAGCGCCCGATTTTTCTCTTTGATGCGTTCGGCCTGACCGCGCTGATTGTAAAGATACGCCTGCTGATCATATTCCGGCCTAAAGCCCATGCCGTAGAGCACATATTGGTAGCTCGCCGCCGGGAACAGCTCCGCCACACCTTCAAAGTCTGAATTGATCGGCCCGCGATTGCGCCAGACCATCAGGTCCTCTTTCAAGGAGAGGGGGATCGAGCTTTCGTCCGTGTGCGCCTTCCAATAGGGCTCCTCGCGCTTAGTCAGCATGTAGTGGAGCTTGAGGAAGTCCGCGATCCGCTGCCAGCGATAGTCCATATGCTGATTAAAACGCTTGGCAGAGATCTCCATCACTGCCCGGTCGCCGAAGACATGCTCTGCCACATAGCGCGCGGCCACCTCGACCAGCATGATCGCCGTGGCCTCCAGCGGCTCGACGAAGCCCATGGCGAGGCCGATGCCGACGCAATTGTTCTTCCAGGCCACCTCGCGATAGCCGGAGCGGAAGTTGATCTTTTTGACGTCGAAGCCGTCCAGTGGCTGGCCGATGTATGTGCTGAGGTTCGCTGCGGCCTCGTCTTCGCTCAGGTACTGGCTCGAATAGACATGGCCCACGCCGCGTCTGTTCGTCAGGCCAATGTCCCAGATCCAACCGGCGTTCTGACCCGTCGCGATGGTATAGGGCGCCATAGGATCGTGGTCATCCGCATACGGAACACGAATAGCCAGCGCCGAGTCGTTGTAGAGAATATCGTCCAACGACTTGAACGGCACGTCTAGCGCTCCGCCAAGGAGGAGCGAGCGGAAGCCTGTGCAGTCGATGAAAAGATCAGCCTCAAGACTAAAGGGCTCGCCATCACGCTCAAGGTCCAGCGACTGGATATGTCCGTCGTCGCCGAGCTTCACATCTTTCACCGTGCCGATGTGGTGCTGCACACCCAGCACGTCGCGGCAGTGCTTTTTCAGAAGGTCAGCAAACGCGCCGGCGTCTAGGTGGTAGGCGTAGTTGCAGATGCCCTGATACTCGCCTTCGTCGAGGGAGCGGGGGGCGAGGCCTGCCTCGCAGACCTCTTGCTGGTAATTCGATTGGGTCGCAAAGCTGCGGATATCGTCCATATACGGAGCAAGATCGATATTGCCGTAGCCAAGAGGCACCGTGAACGGATGATAGTAAGCGTCTTGCTCCGACGCCCAATTCACGAACTTCCCGCCTTGCTTGAACCCGGCGAAGCACGTCTTGAACAGCGTCTTCTCGTCGATGCCGATGGACCGCATCGTGTTGCGCAGGGTTGGCCAGGTCCCTTCGCCGACGCCCACCGTGGGAATGTCCGCGGCCTCCACCAGTCCGATGGTGAAGTCGTCCTGGGAACGCTCGCGATGGTAGGCTGCGATGATCGCCGCGCTCAGCCAACCGGCTGTTCCTCCGCCGACAATCAGGAGTGATTTCTTCTGGTTCTTCATAATTCACACACAAAAAGGACCGGCGGGATTGCTCCCGCCAGCCCTTTTATCACGCAAACCGCGTGCGCGGCGATATTACCATTTGCCGCGAATGCCGATGGCGTAACGCGAACCGTTGTCTTCGATGTTGTAGATCTGGTTCGCAAAACGACCGGTCTGCACGAGCTCTTCCTCGGTGACGTTGATGCCCTCGATGAAGACCGTGTAGTTGTCGTTGATGTCGTAGCTCGCACTGAAGTCGAGCTGGCCGAACTCTTCCGTGTTCACCGGCTCGCCGTTGAAGCCGTTGTCGATGAGACGGAGGAAGCCTTCGCGGTTGTTGTAAGCAACCCGCGCCTGGATCCGGTCTCTCTCGTAGAACACGATGAAGTTCTGGCTGTCGCCGATGCCTTCGAGCGAGAAGTTCGTCGATGACGTCG
Organism: Pseudomonadota bacterium; assembly: GCA_039198765.1. Taxonomy (GTDB): domain Bacteria; phylum Pseudomonadota; class Alphaproteobacteria; order Caulobacterales; family Parvularculaceae; genus Parvularcula. Next base: position 20,359 of record JBCCTF010000017.1, on the reverse strand, counting down.
GGTCGATGGTCGCGTCGCTGTCCACGAATGTGGCGTTGACAGTGAAGCCGAGACCCATGTCCAGGACGTGGGTGAGGGCGACTTCGAGACCTTCAACGTAAGCCGACTCGCCGTTCCGTGGGCGGCTGACGCTGTAGACTTCGGAAGCACCGTTCAGTTCTTCCGTATTCGCCACAATGTCGAAGCCCGGACGGGTCGGGTCGAGGTCGAGACCCACCGCGCAGAGGTCGCTGGCGCAACGGAAGCCGTCAACCGCACTCCGGTCCGTCATCTCGAACACTTCGTCGCCCGTCAGGTTGACGATGATATCGTCGATGTCCTTGCGGAAGACCGCAACGGAGAACGAGCTGATGTCATCGTAGTACCACTCGTACGACGCTTCGAAGTTGGTGGCCGAGAACGGGTTCAGGGCCGGGTTACCGCCCGCTGCCGTCAGGTTCTGCCGCCGCGGCTCGCCGAACGTGGTCGCCGGTGAGAGCTGGTTCATGGTCGCCCGCGTCAGCGACTCGTAAGCCGCCAGGCGAAGGATCATGTCTTCGCGGAGGAAGAAGTTGATGTTCAGGTTGCCCAGGAACGCGTCGTAGTCGCCGCCTTCCGTGATGTTCATCGCCGGACCAAAGACGTTCGAGAAGAGCGTCAAGTCCGTGGTCGGAACAACGTCGCTGATGAAGCTCTGCACACCGGTCACATCAATGTTGGTGTTCGAGTAGCGCATGCCAGCGTTCACCTCGACAGGCACAGGGCCAGCGTCGAAGGCGAGGTTGATGTCCGCATACGCCGCGAAGATGTCTTCTTCGATCGTGTAGCGGTTGTTCTGCAGCGTCGGCGTGATCGGCACACCTTCATCGGCGAGGAACTGCACGTAGGCATCGCCGTCATAAGTGTAGAAGGTATCGATCAGCCCAGGGAAGAAGTTCTCTGCCGTGAACGGACGGAAATCGAGAAGATCGTTCGGGGCAGGCGTGCCGTAACCACAGAACGCACACTGGTTGCCGAAGATCTGGAAGGTCGATTTCTCACGCGCCTGATAATACGCGCCGAATTTAAGGCCTTCGATCGAATCGGAGTCCGGCGTGAAGGTGAAATCCGCTTTCATTTCAATGATTTCGTCTTCGTCGGTCGGACGGTTGCCCTTTTCGTTGTAGTGCAGGCGGCTGAGCTACGGATCAGGCAGGCTGCCGTTGACGAAACCGTCGTGCTGAACCGTCGGGATGCTGCCGGTGCCATCATATGAGTAGTTGTTGATGATGCCGATCACGTTGAACCGGTCGCGGCCAGCGCGATCGTTTTCAGCGCTCGAATAGAAGATATCGAACGAGCCGTTGAAGTTCTCGGTGATGTCCCAATCGGCGTTCAGGCCGTAACCGAAGTTTGTCACATCTCGCGAGTTCCGCGTGTGCGAGACGAAGTCCGTAGCTGGATCACCTGAACCACCCGACAGGCCGATTTCCTGGGTGAAATTGATCAGTGTACCGTTCTCGTCGATCTCGCCCATGCCGACACGATCAGGCTCAAACCATGACGCGAGGTCCGTGACCAGCGAGTCGATTTTGAACTTTGAGACGAAGCCGTCGAGGGTCAGGGTGAGGTCTTCGGACGGAGCCCATTGCAGCGCGAGGCTGGCATTGATCCGTTCACGTTCTTGTTGATCAACGATCTGGTCCCAGTTCCGCGGAATGTAAGCGTTCTCAAACAGGACGCCATCACGGTTGTTGGAAATCGTCTGGCCCGGGCGCCAGCCAGCCGTCTCGATGCGGTTGATCTGAACATTCCGTTCTTGATAGCTGACCGCAGCGAGAACACCGAACGTGTCCTCAGCAAAGGTGTTGCTGAACAGGAACGATGCCGATGGAGCCGTCTCTTCCGAAAGGCTCTCGTACATGCCCTTCACTGAGGCTGCGATTTGCAGGCCGCGGTTATCGAAGGGGCGAGCCGTGGTGACGTTGATCGTGCCGCCGATACCGCCTTCTTGCAGCGAAGCCTGACCCGACTTGAAGATCGTCGCGCCGGTGATTTGTTCCGCAGCTAGAGTATCGAAGTTGAACTCGCGCCCGCCGCTGTCCGTTGCAATCTGACGACCGTTGAGGAGGACGGTGTTGAACTGCGGACCGAGGCCACGGATAGTGACCTGCTGACCTTCACCGCCGCTCCGGTCGATGGCCACACCACTGATCCGCTGCAGCGATTCAGCAACGTTCAGGTCAGGGAATTTGCCGAGGTCTTCAGCAGCGATAGCGTCGACGACGCCGTTCGAGTTCTTTTTGACATCCTGCGCGCGCTCAAGAGAGCTGTAGATACCTGTGACGGTGATCACATCACCATCGTCGTCCTGCGCGTGGGCGATGCCTGCCAACAGCGGCACACATGCTGCGCCCAGCAGCAAGCGGTTCGTATACGTCATGACGGTCTCCTCCAAAGACGATGGCCATTTGTGGCTCTTGATTCACCGCGTGCGTCATCCTGCCCGCAACGCGCTGCGAAGGTTCATATGTGAATTTCAGATTATGGTAAATGGCCGAAATTGAACATTTGCAGCTGGTACGCGATCACGCGCTGCACTGGTGCCAGATTGTCACACAAGGAAGATTAGTGAAGAAATTCAGGCGGCTTGGGGGTGATCGCGAAGGCTCATCTCAACGAATTGCGCCACCTGAGCTTTTTCATCTGGCGACATTACGTCGTCAAGTTTGGTTCTTCGGTTCAGAATATCCGCAGCTGATCGAGCAAACTCATTGTTGATCATATACGCCACCTCAACTTCGTACAGGCCATGGCCGAAGTGCCGACCGAGGTCCTGCTCGCTCGGCGCATGGGCCAGCGCCGCGTCGAGGTTCACCCCGTGGGCACGCAGCATCCGTTCGAGCACAGGCTTCGGTATGAAGCCGTAGCGCTTCTCAAGTTCTGGCACCCACCGGGTCCAGGCCTGGTAGCCGCCATCCGGTGCGCCGGGGAGGGCGGCGTCGCGGGTCCAGCCTTCAGCCATGTCTGGGAAGAATGGCTTCAGCTCTGCCAGCGCATGCTCTGCCAGCTTGCGATAGGTGGTCAGCTTACCGCCATAGACCGACAACAGCGGCGCGCGGCCTTCGTCATGATCGATATCGAACGCATAATCCCTCGTAACAGCTGATGCGTCCTGTTTGCCCAGCTCATCGTAGAGCGGCCGGACGCCGGAGAACGTCGAGACAATCTGATCCCGCGTCACCGGCTGCTTGAGGTACTCACTGATCGACGCGCAGAGATAGTCGATCTCATCATCGCTGATCGCCGCGGAAGCCGGGTCGCCCTCAAAGCTCTCGTCCGTCGTGCCGATCAAGGTCGTGTCATTGACGTAGGGAATGGCGAAGATGATCCGCCCATCCGCGTTCTGAAAAATGTAAGCGCGGTCATGGTCGTAGAGGCGCTTCGTCAGGATGTGACTGCCTTTGACGAGGCGCAGTTTCTTCCGCGCTTCGGCCCCTGAAACAGCGCCCAGAACATCGGTGACCCAAGGACCAGCCGCGTTGATAATCGCCTTGGCCTGGACCTTGTGCGCGTTGCCGCTGGCGTCTTTGTAAGTCGCGATCCAATGGTCCCCAGCGCGCTCTGCGCTTTCAAACATCGTGCGGGTTCTCACTTCCGCACCTCGTTGGACTGCGTCCATGGCGTTCAGGACCACAAGCCGGGAATCATCGACCTGACAGTCGGTGTATTCGAACCCCTGCGTGAACACATCGGCGAGCGGAGCACCGAGAGGGCCTGTCTGCAGGTTCACCGTCTCCGTAGCCGGGAGGACTCTCCGCCCGCCGATATGATCGTAAAGAAAGAGCCCGAACCTCAGCAGCCATGCTGGCCGCAGGCCTTTGTGATGGGGCAGTACAAACCGCAGAGGCTTCACCATCTGGGGCGCGGCGTTCAGCAATACCTCGCGCTCGAGAAGTGACTCACGGACCAGCCGAAACTCGCGATGTTCGAGATAGCGCAGGCCGCCGTGGATCAGTTTCGTGCTCCATGAAGACGTGTGGCTCGCCAGGTCATCCTTTTCGCAGAGAAGAACCTTCAGCCCACGCCCGGCCGCGTCGCGGGCGAGGCCTGCGCCGTTGATCCCGCCACCAACGATGAGGAGATCGACCGTCTCCATGGGTTCAAATCCTTCCTGGCGTGCTCACATATGAACATCGCAGGTTCACAAGAGAAATCAAGCGCGAGACTCGGAATGGTTCACAATTGATCCATTCTGTCCTCTCAGGGCATGAGAATTTCTACGCCCGCACTCTTCAACACATCGTCAAACGCCGGAGGGACAGGCAGATCGGTGACAAGCACGTCGATCGCGTCAAACGCTGCGACTTTCGCCATCGCGGCGCGTCCAAATTTCGTGTGGTCTGCCACCAGAATCGTCTTGCGTGCATTGGCGATGATCGCCTGGGCTGCCTTCACCTCACGATAGTCGAAGTCGAGGAGGGAGCCGTCGGGCTCGATCCCGCTGATCCCGATGATGCCAAAATCGAGTTTGAAGCCGCGCAGAAACTCGATCGCCGCCTCGCCGACAACCCCGCCATCGCTGCCGCGCACGATGCCGCCGGCCACCATCACCTCAAACCCCTCAACCTTGGAGAAGATATCCGCGATGTGCAGGTTGTTGGTGACGATGCGCAGATCCTGATGATGCACCAGGTGCCGTGCCACCGCCTCGGTGGTGGTCCCTATATTCATAAAGAGCGAAGCTTGGTTCGGGATGATCGACTGGACCAGGCGGCCGATTTCATCCTTCGCTGAGGTCAGCGCCGAGCGGCGATCGGCATAATCTTCGTTCCGTACACTGTTGGGAAGGCCCACACCGCCGTGGAACCGCGCAAGAGCCTGGCTATCGCAGAGCCCGTTCACATCGCGGCGGATGGTCTGGGTCGTGACCTCGAACTTCTCCGCAAGCTCAGCTATAGTCGCAAAGCCCGTCTGTTCGACCAGCTCAATGATCGCTGCCTGCCGATCTGACATGTCGTCTATCGCGTCCATTCCCATGGGCTCATCCCTCATTGAACCAGAAACGCGCTGGGATGTTCGCTTAGCACGTCCTTCGTCCATCGCTCGACCTCACTTCGTTCGACCGCTGCAACAATGCAGCCACCGAAACCGCCGCCGGTGAGCCGGGCACCCAGGGCACCCCGTGTCGTCGCAGTTTCGACCAGCGCATCGATGGCCGGTACGGACATTTCGAAGTCGTCTCGCATGGATATATGGCTCGCGTTCATGGCGTCACCAAACGCGTTCATTCGTCCCGCTTTCAGTGCCTCTGCAGCGGCCACCACCCGCACATGCTCCGTGATGCAATGGCGCACGCGCCGCCCGATGGCCGGGTCGAGATCGGTCGCATCCGCAAGGCTCGTCAGTGGGAGATGACAAAGATCATCCGTACCAAAATAAACCTTGGCTTGATCGCACTCCTCTTTGCGCATCTTGTAGCGCCCATCGGCTAGCTCGCGGTGCACCCCAGAGTGCAGAACACAGAACGCCACGTCATGGGGCAGTGGGATCGACTCAAAATCGAGGCTCGCAGTGTCGAGGAACAACGCCTCGCCAGAGCTCGCCACCGCCACGGCCATCTGGTCCATGATCCCGCAAGGCATACCGATGTAGTCGTTCTCCACCCGCCGGGCGAGCTGTGCAATCTCGCTATCGCTCGCCGTTTGTCCGCTTACGGAGCGCAGGGCTTTCAGCACCGCGACGCAGAGCGCAGCGGAGGAGGAGAGGCCTGCACCGTCGCTGAGGTTCGAGGTGATCGCGATGTCCGCACCCTGAACCGGCCAGCCAATGTCGCGGGCCAGTTGCACCGTATAATGAGCATACTTCGCCCACCCGTCTGCTGGCGGTGACCCGAGTGCAGCTTTCGATGCACCCTCAAACCGTTCCGACGCTACAGAGACAAAGCCATCATCGCGCAGCCGGAGAGCGACGCTGACGCCTTGGGGCAACGCATAGGGCAGAACGCGGCCGCCATTGTAGTCGATATGTTCGCCGATCAAGTTCACACGGCCTGGCACAAACACGTCGGTGTCAGGGTTGCCGCCGAACGCGGTTGAAAATGTTTCGTGTACGTTCATTGCCGTCTCAATACGTCCGCTGCCACTTCGGGCATCACGTCGACAGTGAAGACGCCCGTGCCTTGCTCCACCGACGCCAGATACTTCACCCTATTCGGTGCACGGAGGATCGGATAAAACTGCGCCGTGAAGTGATAGTGCGCGTCGTGGCCTCGCGGCGCTGCGTGGAGGGTCAGCATGTACGCCGTTTCCCGCTCAAAGAACGCATCATAGCGCCGCGTCATCTCGCCAAGCAGCGCAGCGAAGCCGTCCAGCTCTTCCTCAGACATCTCCCAAGGCCCCGCCACCCGCCGGTTTGGGACGATCCAGCTTTCATAAGGAAACCGCGCGAATGGCGGGCAAATCGCGGAAACAGGTCCGGCCTCGGTCACACGATAGTCTGCCCACTGATTGAGCGCCGCGCCGAGATCGTAGCCCGCATCAAACGCCGCCGCTGTGGTCTGCTCCACGAGCGGAATTTCGCCAAAGCCATAGATCTGACCATGGGGGTGGTGCAGGGTGACGCCGACTTCCTCACCCCGACTCTCAAACGGCATCACATAGCGGCAGCCGTCCGAGAACATGGCCTGATACCGATCAATCCACGCGGCAATCAGAAGGCGCCGTTTGTCCTGGCCGATCGTGTACAGATTACCCTTCGCCTCAGGAGCGTAAACCACGACATCACAGCGCCCAGCGGCGCGTTTCGTCTCCACCGAAGGAAGCTCGCCAGGGGTCGGTGCTTCTTTGTGCAGGCTCGTGAACTTGTTTTCGAAGACAGCCAGCTCAAAGTCCGCAAACGGAATTTCCGTGGCCGCACCACTAGGCTTTGTCGGAGCAAGCGGGTCATCAGCTTCCGAAGGCTTATAGGTCCTGTTCTGGCGATGCGCTGCGTAGATGTTCCACTCCTTGCGGAAGGGGTGCCAACGCAGCTCGCCACCCTTCGCGACAGGATCGTCCGTCTCCGTCAGAACCGGCATCTCATGGGCCTCATAGCCGTAGAGGAACAGCGACCGACCGTCCGCTTTCGTATGGGTCCGGCGATACGCCTGCCGTCCACGAATCAAGTGGGAAAGAGGCTCATTGTTCAGCATCAGGAGGTTCCAGCACTCTCAGATTCAAGGTGGAATATCAGGTAGGTGTTCGGTTTCGCAAGGGGCAGTTGCAGGCCCACATGCATCAGCGCTTCGCCCGAAACCAGCGAGCCTTCGCCGTAAAGATCAGCAGCTTCGATGATCGAAGGTACCGTGATCGCAGGCGAGACCTGCGGCCAAATGAGCCGAAGCCTGTACGTTGCTGCGGGATCAAGGCCAGCCAGCATCTGCCGACCCGGCAAGACCGTCTGGTGCTCGTCGAGGAGCGCGCAGGAGAACAGAGCCTCGCGCTTGTCGGTCGAGACAACGCCGAGCGTAATCCAGGCTTCCGGTGCGTCGAGGCGATAGACATCCCCGCCGTGAAGGAGTGCTCGGTGATCCTTGTAAAGACTGATACCCGCACGAAGGGTGGCGAGGTCAGCCTCATCCTCCGTCGACAGATCAACCTCCATCCCCATGTGGCCGAAAATCGCCGTACCGACGCGGAACGCCATGTCGAAGATGCGGCCGGTGATGTGGCAAACCTTTGGTCCCACATGGCTGCCCAGAACGCGCAACGGGAACATCATGCTCGCCCCGTGCTGGATCACCTGGCGGGAGAGGGCATCATTGTTATCGGAGGTCCAAAGACGATCAGTGTGCGCTAAGACACCGAAATCTGCGCGTCCTCCCCCTGACGCGCAGCTCTCGATTTCCAGCGCCGGATGGGCCTCACGCAGTCGAGAAATCAATCCGTACACTGCGCGGGTCTGACGATGGATCGCAGCGCGTCCGTGACCATCGCCTGGGTGGGGGATCGTCCGGTTCATGTCCCACTTGATGTAGGCCACATCGTAAGTCGTCACGGTCGCGCTGATCGCCTCAAACAGGTACTCTGTGACCTCTGGCCGGGTCAGATCCAAGGTCAGTTGGTTGCGGAATGGGATCTGTTCCACTCCATCTGCCCGCAAAACCCACTCGGGGTGCTTGCGGTACAAATCACTGGTTGGATTGACCATTTCAGGTTCAAACCAGATGCCGAACTCCATGCCGTGACTGCGAACGTGGCTCGCTAGGCGATGCAAACCCTCCGGGTACACATCATCGGACACAGTCCAGTCGCCAAGTCCAGCATTGTCACCGCGGCGTCCACCAAACCAGCCGTCGTCCAGGACGAAGCGTTCAGCACCGACGGAGGCAGCCTGATCGGCGAGGGCCATCAGCTTTTCCTCGCTGTGGTCGAAGTAAACGGCTTCCCATGTGTTGTAGTGAACTGGGCGTGGTTTATCCGCCGTACGCGGATCAAGGATCAACTTGTCAAGGTGCCGGTGGAAGCTGCGGGACATCCCGCTGAGGCCTTCGTCGGACCACGCAGCGAACAAAGCTGGCGTCTCGTAGCTCTCTTCTGGAGCGAGAGTCATCTCGCCGGGAAAGAACAGCTCGCCCATTTGCACAAAGCGTCGGCCATCCGTATGCCGATCGACTTGCACCCGATTGTTGCCGCTCCACCCCAGGTGGAAGCCAACGCAAGGTCCCTCATTCTCCGTTGTCGATGGCGGTAGGGCGATCAGCCCAGGGAAGTTATCGTGGCTTGTCCGCCCGGCCCGGTTCTCGCGAAGATAGCTGCCGTGGTTGAGGTCAACCTCCTGAACTTGAAACTCCCCAGACCATCGCCCGGTGAAACCGCGGAGTGACGTGAAGCGCGGGTCAAGCGGGATCGCTGCGGCGCAGGCCCAGTCGATGCTGAGTCGCGTATCGCTATCATTCATCACGGTGCTGACGATCGACAGCACATCACTCTCCGGATGCAGAATGATGCGGTAGGCGATGCCCACACCGTACACGCGGTCCGCGCAATGCACGGTCACATCAGTCTCAGAATGCTGCTCCACGCGTTCTGTCTTGACGACCGACGCCCACGCCCGCCCGTCGCGGTGCGCGGCGAAGCCGGGAGGTCCGCCCATCCCTGCGCCGAGTTCGTTCGAGAGCGACGCTGCGATAGCAACGCTAGGTCCGCCCAGAGCCCATTGCCGGGTCGCGAGTAGGGCGAGATCTTGCGGTTCAGTCTTCGGCAGGGGCTGTCCGAAATGGATGATCGCTGGCCGTTCGCCGGTCTGAACCGCAAGGGTCAGCTGCACATTCTCCGTGCGCAGCGTGAGATAAGAGGAGGCGGCATCGGTCATGAGAATCGAGGAATCCTGCAGCACATCGGGATTGTATGTTCATATTGATACTCTATGGTGTTGCAAAATGAAAATGGGATTCGGCAGGGAGCTGCGCATTTTTTCAGCCGCTCCCGCGATCGGTCCTGCACACGACCCGGAGGAAGCAGGTGGGCGCTGACAAACTCTCGCTGGACCCTGTCCAGATCGCCGTCTTTTTCGGCCTCACGGCTCTCATCGGCGGGCTGACATGGTGGCAGTGCAGTGGCGGCCGCGCGCGGGGGAGTGCCTCGGAAGAGAATTCCGCGCACGACTACTTCCTCGCAGGCAACGGCTTGCCGTGGTTCTTCGTGGCGGGGTCGATCACCCTAACCAATCTGTCTACGGATCAGCTGGTGGGGATGAACGGCAACCAGATGTTACTGCTGGCTTGGTGGGAGCTTGCGGCGGTCGCAGGCCTCTTCATCCTAGCGTTCATCTTTATACCGATCTATTACCGTAACAACTGCACCACGACCACTGAGCTGCTAGAGAAGCGGTACAAGAACCCGCATATCCGTGCGCTGATCTCCATCATCTTCATGGCGGGTACATTGCTGATCTACCTGCCAGCGGCGCTCTACGGCGGATCGCTCTTTATGAAGACGATGTTCGACACAGAACTTCCGCTCATGGTGATCGCCGTCTTTTTCGCTGTTGTTGGAGCGGCTTACGCCATTCTTGGTGGCCTGAGAGCTGTCGCTGTTTCAGATACCTACAGCGGCGTCGGCCTTTTGTCGCTGGCGCTTGTCGTTGTGTTCCTTGCACTGAAAGCCATTGATTTTGACCTCACCAGCGGGGTCCCGGTGGAGCGTCTGTCGATGCTCGGCTCAGCCGAATCGCCGATACCGTTCCGTACACTGTTCACCGGGATGGTGCTGATCCAGATCTACTACTGGTCCACCAACCAGACGATCACCCAGCGCGCCATGGCGGCGAAGACTGTCGGCGAAGCGCAGAAGGGAATTATGGCCGCGGCAGCGATCCGTCTCATGATCGTTCCGGTCATTGTGGTCGTGCCGGGCGTTGTGGCGTTCAAGCTGTACGGCGATATCGACGATGCTGCTTTCGGTACCCTCGTCGGTAACATCCTGCCGCCTTATCTGTCGGGCGCCTTCGCGGCGATGATGGCGGCAGCGGTGCTGACGACCTTCAACTCGCTCCTGAATTCCGCCGCGGCGCTCTATGTCTGCGACATCCACCAGCGGTACATCAATCCGAACGTGAACGTGCCTCGGGTATCGACGATCTTCTCGCTGATCATGGTGGTTCTTGCGATTTCGATGGTCCCGGTATTTGCGAATGCGGAGAGCCTTATCAATCTGCTGCAGCAACTGTATGGTCTCGGATCGATGCCTGTGCTGGCGGCGTTCACACTGGCGCTGCTGTTCAACAACGTGGACTACCGCACGGCTATGATCGGCGTTGTCTTCGGCGTGCTCTTCTATGCAGCGCATACGTTTGTCTTGAACACCGAGACGACCCGCGCCGTGTTCGCCGGCGAGGTGACAGAGGGGCGGATGGCGTCGTTCATTGGCGGGCTGAACCCAGACGGGATCATCTACGGCGTCCTCAGCTGGGTTTCGAACCTTCACTACATCCACTACATGGCGGTGACGTTCTTCACGATCCTCGCTGTTTCATTGACCATCAATGTGGTGGTGTTTGGCAAGGTCCCGACCCTCCGCCTTGGTAACAGTCGCGCCGGCCAGGAGGCCGCTGCTTAAGAGCGCAGTTGCGTTCCCTTCGGACCTCGCCTAGCTCTTGCGAACGATTTGCAACTGTAGTGCGGAAGAAGGCGATCCTTGCGTGTCAGAGGACCAGAAAAACGGTCGGTGGAACCCGGCTCGCTGGCGGCGTGAGGGCGGCAAGCTGTTCTGGGCTTGGATTGCGTATCAGTCGATCAAAGGGCTGATCACGCTGACCCTCATCTGGATTCCGCTCTTCATGATCTGGCTGAACCGGTAGGGAGATCTCTCATGCTCAAGACAGTGATGGCAGGTGCCGCGGCGTTTATGTGCAGCGTTGGCCTGGGGTGGGCGCAGGCGCGTGTAGTCACGCTGGGCGGCGATATGACCGAGATCGTCTACGCCCTCGGCGCTGGGTACAAGCTGGTTGCTACGGATGATCAGAGCCTTTTCCCAGAGCCAGCGAAAGCGCTGCCCAAGGTTGGCTATGTCCGCCGGCTCTCGGCTGAGGGCGTCTTGTCGGTGGAGCCTGACCTTCTCTTGATCAGCGGCGCTGCGCGTCCCCAATCGGCCCTGGATCAGATTACGGCATCAGGCGTAGACATCGTCAGTGTCGAGACGGAATACACGCCTGAGATCATCCTCAAGAAGATCGACGTGGTTGCCGAGGCTCTGGGGCTCGAAGCTGAGGGCAAGGCCTATGCGGCGAAGGTTCAGGCCGATATTGACGACTACAAAGCCCGGGTCGACGCGCTCGGCGTTTCGCCCAAAGCGTTGTTCTTCGCATCGGTCCCCGGCGGCGCACCTCGCGCAGCAGGCGACAATACGGCAGCGGGCGGCGTGATTGAGATGCTGGGCGGCACGAACGTCTTTGCGGGGCAGGAGGGCTACAAGTCGCTATCGCTAGAGGCCGCTGTTGCTGCTGACCCCGACATCATCCTCGTGATGATCCACCATGCTGAGCGTGAGGGCGGCATTGAGGCTGTGCGCAACCACCCTGCGATTGCGCTCACCCGGCCAGCTCAAGAGGGCATGATCTTCCTCGTTGATCAGTACACGGTGATGCAGTTTGGCCCGCGTGCGCCGGCAGCGGTTGCTGACCTCGCGGAGGAAATCGCTGAGAAACTTGGTGATGACTAACGATCTCCTGGAGTCCAAGCGTGCTCGGATTGGTCAGAGCACGGTCATCGCATGTGGTGTGTTGAGTTTTGTGTTCGCGGTGGCAGGGGTCCTGATCGGACCGCTGGACGTCACCCTCGGTGACCTAGCAGGCATCGTCACTGGCTCAGAGGATGTCAGCCAAGTCAAGAAAGGCGTTGTGCTGAATATCCGTCTGCCGCGGATGTTCCTCGGCCTCGCTGTGGGCGCGAGCCTCGGGGTGGCGGGCGCTTCGATGCAGGGCTTCTTCCGAAACCCGCTTGCCGATCCGGCGCTGATCGGTGTGTCCGCAGGCGGTGCCCTGGCTGCGGTGTCCATCATCGTCCTTGGGGGGACATTGCTCACCGGATTGGTGGCTCTCCTCGGTCCCTTCGCGATGCCGCTTTCTGCTTTTGCGGGGTCTCTGGCGATCGTTCTCCTGATCTACCGCATCTCGATGCAGGAAGGGCGGGTGATCGTCGCGACGATGCTCCTCGCGGGCGTTGCCGCAAACGCGCTGGCTGTCTCCGGCATTGGCTACCTCACATTCCTCGCTGACGATACCCAGCTGAGGGATCTCACCTTCTGGACGCTTGGCAGTCTCGGCGGCGCCACCTGGACCCGCGCGATCCCGGCGCTGTGCCTGATGGTGATCGGGATCATCGGTATGCTGCGTTTGGCGCGGCCCCTGAACAGCCTTCTTTTCGGTGAAGGCGACGCGGCCTCGCTCGGCACCAATGTGGAGGCTGCAAAGGCACAGGCTGCATTCTTCACGGCACTGAGCGTCGGTGCAGCCACGGCGGTCTGCGGCGTGATCGGCTTCGTTGGCCTCGTGGTGCCCCACCTCGTGCGCCTCGTGACCGGTCCGGACCATCGTTATGTCCTGCCGGGATCAGCGCTCCTTGGGAGCGCGCTTGTGCTTGGCGCTGATCTCATCGCGCGCATGGCTGTTGTCCCAGCGGAGCTGCCCTTGGGGGTTGTCACCGCCGCGGTCGGCGCACCCTTCTTCTTCTGGCTTCTGGTCAGGGACAAGAAACGTGGGGGGTACGGATGAGTTTGAACCTCAAAGATGCTTTCGTTGTACGGGGTACAGCTGAAATCCTCCGTGATGCGAGCATGGAGGTGAAGGCTGGCTCCTTCGTGGCCATTTGTGGTCCCAATGGCGCAGGGAAAAGCACGGCCTTGTCCTTGCTCGATGGCAGCGACACGCCGAGCCGTGGCTCAGTCACCCTCGATGGCAAGCCGCTTGCGCGGTTCCCACGCCGTGAGCTTGCCCGACGCCGCGCCGTCGTTCCCCAGCGGCACCATCTCAGCTTTCCGTTCCACGTCCATGAGGTCGTCGCCATGGGCCGTATGCCCCACGAGGGCGCAACGACTCGCGCCCGCGACCTCGAGATTTGCCGTGAAGCCATGGAGCTGATGCAGGTCACGCCGCTCGCTGACCGCAACTATCTCACCCTCTCAGGGGGCGAACGTCAGCGCGTGATGATAGCCCGTTCCCTGGCGCAGGTTTGGGAGGAGCCCGAGCGCGGCCACCGCTACTTACTCCTCGATGAGCCAACGGCGGCGCTCGACCTCAAATACCAGATCGCTCTGATGCGCCTTCTCGCAGACTTGGCAGACGGAGGGTGGGCCGTGCTCGCTGTGCTCCACGACCTCGCGCTCGTGAAGCGCTGGTGCAGTGATGTGATCCTCATGAAAGACGGAACGACGGCCGCGTCGGGACGGCCAGCTGATCTCCTCACACCAGAGACCATCGCAGAGACCTTCGATCTCGACGAGCCCTATCAGCTTGCTTGATCCGGGGAGCGTCACAAACGCACCCAGATCACTTCGCTCACGCGGTTCATGGTCACGACTTGGATAGAGATGCGCCGTATTCGATGGAGGACCCTGCGTACTCTAGGTGGGATTGGCCGGTCGGCCTCGTGAGTGGCGCTCATCGGAGCGGCTTTGGTCCAGGATGATAGTGTTCGAGGACGCACATACGAGTACAGATGATCAAATCCAGGACCTTAGCCGCGGCGGCATTCGCAGGTGTCTCTGAGCCAGGCCGGAACTACAAAGCCTCCGTCGCCTATAGCTTCGCATACTGACGCTTCTGCGGACACTACTTGCTCCTGCCTGGTGAGAAGGTCGTCCCGCCTAAGGATCGAGGTGCAGCGGTAGGGTTGCTTCCGCTGCATCCAAAACGGCTGAAATCCTTGCGATGTTTCGCATGCCTGGACGGAAGGTCAGGTACACAGACGTTTGGGGCGCGCGCCAATCTGGCAGACAGTGCACAAGCCTGCCGGCATCCAGCTCTTCCGTCAGCATAAAGCCTGGAAGAAAACCAAAGCCGCGGCCCGCAAGCGCCAAGTCCTTCAGTATGCTGAAGTTGAGAACCGCAACAGATCCGGCGACTTCAACGCTGACGTCCTCGTCGCCACGAGCGAACCGCCACGTGCCGCCGGGACGGTCTCCCCGAAAGGTCAAGCACGGCTGATCGGCCAGGTCTTCAGGTCTGCCTAAAGGGTGGCGATTGAAGACATCAGGTGCCGCCACCAGCGTACGGCTAAAGCTGCCCAGGCGGCGAGCGATCAGCCGGTCGTCGTTCACCTTGCCTACGCGTATCGCGAGATCAGTACCCGGATCTTGCATGTCTTCAAAGCCGTAGTCAGCTTTCATCACCAGGGTCAGGTTCGGGTGTTCGTCAAGCAGAACCGGGAAGAGGTTGGCAGCGATAACGGCCCCAAACTCAGGCGTTGATGTCAACGTCACCTGCCCAGATAGCCCGCTGCGCTCTTCGACCGCGATATCGTCCAAAAGCTCGAGCTCAGCCAGGATAGAGCGAATCCGGTCATCAAGGCGCTGCCCCACGGGCGTCAGGCGAACTGTCCTGCCGCCGCGCTCGAGCAATCGAACACCGAAATGCTCCTCCAACTGAGCCACGTGGCGGGAAACACCGGACTTCGCCATGCCGAGCTGCTTCGCAGCCGCGCTGATCCCGCCCGTCCGCGAGACAGTGCGAAAGCTGATCAGGGCGGGAAGCCCTACCGTTCTAAAATCAAGAACCATGTGTTCAAAACTCGACGACTGTTGCTTTATGTGCGCCGTAGATATCTTGCTTCCAGACGAGGCTCAATCGGGAGCCTTGGAGGGAAACGACGATGAATATTCTGATTACGGCGGCCAGCAGCGGTTTTGGCCAGCTCATGGTGAAAGATCTTCTCGGAGCCGGGCACCGCGTGGTCGGGTCTATGAGAGACGTTGCGGGGCGCAATGCCGAAACGGCGCAAGCTCTGAAAGCACTCGGTGCCGATGTGGTCGAAATTGATGTCACGGATGATGAGTCCGTGCTCGCCGGCGTGGCTGCTGCCGAGAAGACGCTGGGTAAGATCGATATCCTGATCAATAACGCGGGTGTCGGCGCCTATGGCTTGCAGGAGAACTTTTCGGCTGACGACTTCAAACGGCTGTTCGACATCAACGTCTTCGGCGTTCAGCGGATGATCCGCGCCGTCGTGCCGGGCATGCGAGCTCGCGGGGAGGGGTTGGTCATGAACATCTCCAGCCTTCTCGGCCGCGTGGCGATGCCTTTCTACGGCCCCTATAACGCAACGAAGTGGGCGATTGAGGCTGTCACGGAAAACTACCGGGCAGAGCTCAGCGCCTTCGGCGTGGAGTTCGTGCTTGTCGAACCGAGTGGTTTTCCAACCGGCTTTATCGACAACTTGATGCGCCCGACATCCAAGGATCGCGATGAGGGCTACGGCGCAATGGCCGAAGTGCCTGAAGCGTCGCTCGCTGCCTTCGAAGCCATGCTCGAAGAGAACCCACAGCAAAACCCGCAGATCGTGTCAGACGCTGTCCTTAGCGTTATTGCGCAGGCCCGCGGCTCGCGGCCCTTCCGAACTGTGGTCGATCGCCTTGGGATGGCTGCACCCCTCGAAGAGTACAACGAGCACCTCGCCCAACTCACAAACGGCTTTTTCAGCAATATGGGTATCGAGAGCATGCTGAGCGTCCGCCAGTAGGACCATCGCGTCGTTGGTAAACTCCGAGCCGGCTGGGGTCAGTCGGCTCGCCATAAACGGAGCAGATCGATGAAGTATGGCGTCTTAGGAACCGGCATGGTCGGGCACACCCTTGCCACCAAACTTGCTGACCTCGGACATGAGGTGCGGATGGGTGCCCGGAAGAAGAACAACCAAAAAGCCATTCAGTGGGCGAACGCGGTCGGCGGTTCGGCAGGCCACGGAACCTTTTCCAGCGTTGCTCAGTGGGCTGACCGTATCATCATTGCGATAAAGGGAGCTGAGATCGAAAGCCTCAGCGAGACACTTCAAGACAAAGACGTGAGCGGTAAACCCGTGATCGACGTGACCAATCCCTTGGACTTTTCTGGCGGCATGCCGCCTGTCTTGGTGCCAAGCTTGTCGAACACAACGTCGGCCGGAGAGGTCCTGCAGGCGATGTTTCCATCAGCCTACGTGGTCAAAGCACTGAATACGTTGAATCATGAGGTTATGGTCGATCCAGGCCGGGTCCCAGGAACCCACGATGTCTTTCTGTGTGGTGACCATGAGCGCGCCAAGCAAGACGTGATCTCGATGCTGGCGGAGTTCGGTTGGCACAGTCCCATTGATCTAGGCCCTTTGGCTGCGGCCAGAGGGACGGAAGGTCTGATGCCCTTTTGGCTGAGAATGTACTCAGTACACGGAAACGCAGACTTCAACTACGCGATCAAGCGGTAGAAGCCGCAAAGGCGATGAGAGACCTCACTCGCCTTTGCGTTCAGCGTGTTCGCTGAGGATCGCTTTGAGGTCGTTCTTGCCCGGAGGCACCCAGCCGCGTTCGTCGCGTGTGTTGAAGCCGCGGCCGCCACCCCTCATCTGTGACTCGCGTTCCTCCATCAGCTTTTTCGCGAGGGCCACATATTCCGGGTTCTCGCTGACGGGCACGCCTTCGCGGTAAACCTCTGCCAGCTGGCGGATGGCGTGGCGATCATCGGCCGTGAACTGCCGGGCGAGGCGCTCAGCTTCGAAGGGGTGGACGCCCAGTGCTTCGTAGGCGGAGCGTCCTGCTCGGACACCTGAGTCGAAGGTCTCCCGGATGATATCGCGAACACCTGCCGCGTAGAGCTCGTAGACATGGCGCCGGTCCACCGCGCGGGCGACTACGTGAACGTTCGGGTGATGGGCCTTCATATACTTGGCGAGGGTGGTGATGTGCTCGCGATCGTCGATGCAGATCACCAGCATCTTGGCCGACTCGATCCCCGCGGCGTGCAGTAGATCAGGGCGTGTAGCGTCGCCAAAGAACACCTCGAAACCAAACGTGCGCAACATCTCCAGCTGCTCGGACGAGTAATCGAGAACCGTCGTGTTGAAACCCGCCCCCCGAAGCATCCGGTTGACGATCCCGCCAAACCGTCCGTGCCCGGCAATAATGACACCGCCATTGGCTTCGATCTCATCAGGCTCGCGCGCCGATGTCTCACTGAACCGCGGTGCGATCACCTTGTCGAAGATGATGAACAGGAGCGGCGTCAGCAACATCGAAAGCGCGACCACCAGGAGGAGCTGATCCGCGACGGCATCAGGGATCACATTGTTCTGTGTCGTGAACGACAACAGCACGAAGCCGAACTCACCTGCCTGCGCGAGCGCGAGGGTGAAAAGCCATCGCGCGCTGCCCTGGATCTTAAAAATCAGTGCCAGGATGAACAGGATCCCGGCCTTCAGCGCCATCAGACCAAAGGTCACGGCGAGGATCGGACCAAGGTTCGCCGCGAGGAGAGCGAAGTCCACGCTGGCGCCCACGGTGATGAAGAACAGCCCAAGGAGCAGCCCGCGGAACGGATCGATATCGCTTTCCAGCTCGTGCCGGTACTCGCTGTTGGCCAGCACCACGCCAGCCAGGAACGTGCCGAGGGCAGGGGAGAGACCCACGGCCGTCATCAGAAGGGCAATGCCCGTCACGCCCATCAATGCAGCGGCAGTAAACAGCTCCCGCAAACGGGCCCAAGCGATGAACCGGAAGAGGGGGCGCGTCAAAACGTTGCCAACGACGATCACGGCTCCGATCGCTCCCAACGTGGCCAGCATCTGCGCCCATCCCGGCAGGCCAGCGATGAGGTTCAGGCTCGTCCCGTGGTCGTCACCGCCATGGTGGGCATCATCAGCATACGCATCACCCTCAATTGCCATATAAGCCAGCTCGACGACTTCAGGCAAAGCCAAGAGGGGCAGAACAGCGAGGATCGGGATCACCGCGATGTCCTGGAAGAGCAGCACGGAGAAACTCGACTGGCCTCCGTCGCTTTTCATCAGGCCCTTCTCATTCAGGGTCTGCAGTACGATCGCGGTCGACGAGAGTGCGAGGACGAAACCGATCGCGAGACTGACCGACCAAGGTTGCCCCAGCGCCATGGCAATCGCTGTTACAGCAACGGCTGTGAGGCCAACCTGCAATCCGCCGAGCCCAATGAGCTTGGTCCGCATCTCCCATAACAGCTTCGGCTCCAGCTCAAGGCCAACCAGGAAAAGCATCATCACGACGCCGAATTCGGCGAAGTGCTGAATGGAGATGATATCCACGTTCAGCGCACTGAGGAGAGGACTGATAGCAATCCCGGCCAAGAGATATCCGAGAACCGAACCTAGACCGAGGCGCGACGCGACCGGCACGGCAATCACGCCAGCGGCAAGGAAGATGAAAGCGAGGAGCAGGAAATCACCCATGGCTCGATTGATCCTTGATCAGAGCGTTCACATGCTCGGCTTCCACGACATCCAGCTTCGACGCAGCCGCTTCATCAACCCGGTCATCACGATAGGCCTCGAGCAGACGCCGGTATCCTTCCGCATGGGGAGGAATGCGGCGATCCTCCACGGCGCGAAGTGATCCGAACAGAACATACGGCGACGCAAACCCCATCCCGCAAAGGCGAGCAGTCTGCTCAAACGGCGTCAGAAACGTCCGCAGGGGGTAACGCTGATACCCCTCTTCAGAGTACGCATCATGCGGCCCCGCCGCGGTGAGCGCCATCAACAGCGTCTTCCCTTTAAGCTGCGTTCCCTCGTGTCCATAGGCGAAGCCATGCTCAAGCGTGAGGTCGATCCACTCTTTCACCAGGGACGGTGTCGAATACCAAAAGAGCGGTGACTGGAGCACGATCAGGTCATGGTCCAGCAGGCGTTGCTGCTCCCTCTCGATATCGATATTGAAGCGGGGATAGTCCGCATAAAGATCAACCCGCGTGATGCCGTCGACCTTTTTGGCCTCGTCCCACATCGCCTTGTTCGAGTGCGAAAAGCGTTGGCCCGGATGGGCGTAGTACAGAATAACTCGAGTCAAAGGCGGCTCCGTCCCGTTGTCAGGTCTGTGTTGAAGCCGAGGCCGCCTCGCGCAAAGCGGCGCTGTAGGCATCGACTCCTTGCGCCCCTGTAGCAGCCTTCCGGCCGCCGAACACCATTGTTGGAACGCCTTGGATCCCTCGGTCGATCCAATAAGCCTGTTTCTCCCGGACAGCACGCGCGCGTTCTTCTGATTCCAGAACGCGGCGCGCCTCGTTTTCATCGAGGCCAACACTGCCAGCGATCTGGACCAACTCGTCGATGCTACTGACGTCCCGGCGATGGGTGAAGAAGGCTTCAAGGAGCGCGAGCTTTGTCTCGTGGGCGCGGCCTTGGGTCTCTGCCCAGTCGATCAGCTGGTGTGCACGGAACGTGTTGAACATCCGCATGTCATCGGCATAGTCGAAGGCGAAACCGAGCTCCGCCCCCAGCGCCGTCAGGCGCGCTCGCGCGCGCTGCGAACCCTCCGGCGTGGTGCCGTACTTAGCGGCCAGGTGCTCCCGCAGGTTCTCGCCGTCTTCGCCCATCATCGGATTGAGCTCGAACGGATGCCAGTGGACGTCGATCTCGATCCCCGTCTTCCGGCTCGCGGCAGCCAGTTGGTAATAGCCAATGGCGCACCACGGGCAGACAACATCAGAGGCAATATCAACGCGAACGCGTCCGGTCTGGCTAGGCATGGCTGATCCTTCTCGCCAAACGGGACTAGTCGTTTTTCACATCAGAAGCGAACCGCGCTGCATTCTCTTTGAGAAAATCGTCCGCGTTCGCTTCAGCATCCCAAAACTGCGGCTGCGCTTTGGGAATGGTGAGCGCTTTCTGCACAGCGGGGCGAGCATCGATCCGATCAAACCACGCCTTAAG
>JBCCTF010000016.1:0-34709 GCA_039198765.1 Pseudomonadota bacterium | reverse complement strand
TGCACGCCGGCATTGTTGACGAGGATATCGACCTTGTCCGTCTTCTCAGCAACGAACGCGGCCAGCGCCTTCGCACCGTCAACCGTTCCAAGGTCAGCGGCCAGTCCGTAAGCCGTGCCGTGCTCACTCAGCGCTTCCACGGCTGCGTCGACCGCTTGCTCTTTGCGCGAGGAGATCACCACCGTCGCACCGCCAGCGACGAGCGCTTGGGCCATATCGAGGCCGATGCCGCGGCTGCCGCCGGTAACAACGGCGAAGCGATCTTTGACAGAAAACAGGTCGGCGGGTGAGGTCATGGGGCGCTCCAAAGCTGATCTTATCGTTGGCGACAGCTTCTGCACCGACCCTTCGCGTCTGGCCAGCCAATTGGTGCACTTTGAACTAGCCGCGGATCAAGGAGGCAATGCCGCCCGCAGAGAGTGCGATGCCTCCCCAGAAGCTCGCAGCAACCGTGATGAACGTAGGTCCGATAAGGTACCAAATGGCCTTCCTAAGCCAAGCCAGCCCCGTGAGTTGGTTCTCAACGCTGCCCGACATCGTCACCAGAACTAAGAAGACCGCGAAGGCCAGCAGACACGTACCCAAAGCGAGCGCTGCGATCGCAAGGGCGGTCCGGGTCATCTTTCTTCTCTTGCGCGTTATTCGACCGTCAGCCCTTCTGGGATGAGGGGTTCGCCTGCAGCTTGCTTGGCTCGGATTTCTTCGGCGGTTTGCTGCAGGTGGAGGAGGCGCTCGGGCACGACGGGATGGCTGACTTTCAGCCAAGAGGTGCGAGGGCTCACCGTGCCGAAGGTCTCGAAGACATTCTCTAGGCCATCAGGGCTGCGGCCTGCGCGGACGTGCATGTAGAGGCCGATATAGTCTGCCTCCCGCTCAAACCCGACGGAGCCAACGGAGCTCGAAGCCGCTTGGGCCACCAGGGTCGTCAGCGGAGGCGATTGCGCGCCGAGCTTCTCTGCTGGCCACTCGGTCAGCCAGTCGAATGCGCCAGCCAACAGATAGCTTGGCGGACCCCACAGCACGACCCCGGTCGCGAACGAGTTGCGAATGCCCTTGCGCACATGGCGTTGGGACACGTGCGCCAGCTCGTGGGCGATGACGAACGCGACGTCGTTGTCGTCAGGAAAAACCCGGAGCAGGCCAGCATACATTGCGATAGTGTTGGTGGTTGCGTGCGCGTTGATTGAGTTGGATGCAGAGGAAACAACGCGCACCTTGCAAGCTTCGACGGGCGTCAGCTCAGTCTCGAACCGTTCGCCATCCCGGCTAGCGGCGACGGTGATGGTGTCGCCGTCTTCCCAATCCTGAAGCGCTTTGCCCAGCATCTTGCCGAGATCGCGCAACGTCTCTGCCTCGTCCTGGCTCTCTGCCAGCCCGATCAGACGATCTCCGACCTGCAAGCCGGCTGCTTCCGCGGGGCTGCCTGGAGCTATGCTCAGAAGGCGCGGGGTCTCGTCCCAGCCGAGCGCGGTCACGTGGTGCTTCTTCAGCCCCTTGGCCAAGCTCTGGACGGTCTCCGCATCGCCGATCCGCCAACCCATCAGCGGCCCGGTCTTGTGGCAGAGCTCAGCGTTCTCTTCCAGGATGGGGAACGCGAGCCGCCGCACGCGTTCCTCTCTCGCCAACGCATCAGCGACAGCGAGCTGCATCACAGCCTGCGTCTGCGGTTCGACTTGTTCTGGCGAAGCCACCGGAAGCCTGGCCTGAGGCGTCGCGCAAGCGGCGAGTGCTGCTGCGAAAAAGAGTGCCGCCGATGACTTTTGCCAACTGAACATCAACCCAAGACCCTTCCAATGCGCAGGCGTCCGCCTACAAGAGGTTGGCATGGGCACACGATGCGGGCCAAATGACAACGGCGCGACAAAGGGCGACAAATGATCGGTTTTCTCAAGCGTTTGGTCTCTTGGTGGCACCAATCCACCATCGGCACCGGCTTCACCCTGTGGAAGCGCAAGGCGCGCCTTGTCGGCACCGATGACCAGGGCAATCGCTACTTCGAAGAAGGCGGCGAGGGCACCTTCCCCGAAGGAGGCAAGCGCCGCTGGGTCGTCTACCATGGCCATGCCGAGGGCAGCCGGGTGCCGCCCGAATGGCACGGCTGGCTGCACCGCATCTGGGATGAGCCGCCGACGACTGAGCCGCTGCCTGTTCGCAAGTTTGAGCAGCCGCATCTGCCCAATATGACCGGCACGCCGCTGGCCTACCGTCCCAAGGGTTCGATCGCTGTGGCGGGAACGCCAGGTGACGAATCGAAAAAGGAGTACGAAGCCTGGTCACCTGACACGGTTTGATGTGTTAAGGCCTGCAGGCACTCGGAGCCCGACCCTATGTTGATCACCGCTTTGCTCGCTGCTGCAGCGCTGCAATCCTTCCAGCCAGAGGCAGAATTGCCGAACGAAGAGCTGCTCGGCTGGACCGTGCAGCCCCCGGCACCTGTCCCTGGTGAGGAGACGGAGCTTGATCGGCTGTCCAAGTCCGCTTCAGGGCAAGGTTTCCTGACCGATATTGCCTCGCGCCGCCGCGAAGACCCGCGGGAGCCCATTGCGGTGACCCTCCGCGCGCTCGACAAGATCACGACCCAGTTCACCGATCTCGTGGTGCCCATCGGCGAGGCCCAGGACTTTGGCAGCCTGACCCTCGTGCCGCGCACCTGCTCAACCCGCCCGCCGGAAGAATTCCCGGAAACCACGGTTTTCCTTGAGGTTTATGCGAGCGAGACCGACGTGGCAGGCCAGCGCGCAAGGACCGATGAGCCGGATGAGCTCGAGCCGCTCGAGGGCATTGAAGTCTTCGAACTCGAACAGCCCCAAGAGCCTGAAGTCCAGTCAGGCGAGTTCACGATCCCGGTCTCCGAAATGGTGACCCAGTCGATCGACGAAGCCATCTACGGCGAAGCGATCTTCAAAGGCTGGATGTTCGCGTCCACCCCGTCGCTCAACGCGCTGCAGCACCCGACCTACGATGTCTGGGTGATCGCTTGCAGTATGGAGGATCCCGACGTCTGATCGGGCAGGGCGGTGAAATCACCGTCCACACTGAGCGCTTTGCTCAGCAGAACATCATAGTCCTCGTGGTGCATTTCAGCCCCTCCAAGTCGCTGGAGATGCGGCGTTAAAAACTGTGTATCAAGAAGGCGATAGCCGCCTATCTTCAGGCGAGCAACGAGGTGACAAAGCGCAACCTTGCTGGCATCGTTCGCGAGGCTGAACATGCTCTCTCCGAAGAACGCGCCTGCAATCGAGACGCCATAGAGGCCACCCACGAGGGCGCCGTCCTGCCAGGCCTCAACGGAGTGTGCGTGGCCCATCCGGTGCAGCTCACCGTAGACTTCAACGATCTCCTCATTGATCCACGTATCGTCACGGCCCGCTTCCTCGCTGGCGCAGTACTGCATCACCTCGGTGAAAACCTTATCAGTCCGGACGACGAACCGTTCTTGCCGCACAACCTTGGCGAGGGAGCGCGGAACGTGGAACCGATCGAGAGGGAAGATGCCGCGGATGCGCGGTTTCACCCACTCAAGCTGGTCGGAATCGCGCGATTGCGCCATGGGAAAGAACCCGAGGCGGTAAGCTTCCAGCAACATCTGGGGCGAAAGCTTCATAGCAAGGTCTAAGGGCGGGGCGCCTCAAGGCCCAATGAGGAGAGTGTCATGACCATCACCATCACCTCAGATTTCGATTGCGGCAACATCCGCGTGCTCTCTGCCGATGACAATGCCGACATCAGGCTGGAGATTGAGAGCGACGGCAAGGCCGAATTCTTCCAGTGGTTCTACTTCAAGGTCGACGGACCGGCAGGCGAACGGCAAATGACGTTCGAGAACGCGGCGCGCGCTTCCTACTATGGCGGCTGGAAAGACTATGACGCCTGTGCGTCCTATGACGGCGAGACCTGGTTACGTGTCCCTGGCGGCTTTGACGGGAAAGTGCTGACCGTCACCCACAATGCGAAAGAGGGCGCTTGCTTCTACGCCTACTTCGCTCCGTACACGTCCCAGCGCGCCGGCGAGATGATCGATCGGTTCGCCCAAAAGCCGGGGGTCGAAAGGACCAATCTTGGTCAGTCTCTCGACGGCTTCCCCATCGACCTTCTGAGGTTCGGTGATCCTGCCGAGGTTAAGAAGTCCATCTGGGTCATTGCCCGCCAACATCCCGGTGAGAGCATGGGCAGTTGGTATGCGGAGGGTTTTTGTGAACGCCTCCTCGAAGAGGACTCGCCTATGGTCGAAGCGCTTCTGCGCGAAGCTGTGATCTACGTGGTGCCGATCATAAACCCCGACGGCGTGACCCGCGGGCACTTGCGCACCAACGCTGCAGGCACGGACCTCAACCGCGCATGGCTTGAGCCCTCGGCGGAGGCTTCACCTGAGGTTCTCTGCGTACGGAATAAGATGGATGAGATCGGCTGCGACCTGTTCCTCGATGTACACGGCGACGAGGCGATTGCCAACAACTTCATCGCAGGCTCGGAGGGTATCCCTTGCTGGTCACCGCGGCTGGCGGAGCTTCTGTCCACCTTTAAAAACCAGCTGATGGAAGCCACCACCGATTTTCAGGACAAGGAAGGTTACCCGATCGACCCCGCGGGCAAGGCCAACCTGCGCATCGCCAACAACCAAATCGGCGAGCGGTTCGACTGCCTCTCCATGACGCTCGAAATGCCGTTCAAAGACGCCAAGACCAATCCGATGCCCGAAGAGGGCTGGTCACCGCGCCGCTGCGAAGAGCTCGCCCGCCACACCATCGACGTGATGAGCCGCATCGCCCCGCGTTTGAGGTAACTCGTCATCCCGGAATTCGCACAGCGAATGTCCGGGATCCCTCACCAGAAAAAGGAGTGCTCCGCACACGTCTTTGTTGTGATGGATCCCGGGTATGGGCTGCGCCCATCCCGGGATGACGGTCAGTTACCAGATGCTTACGCGTTCTTCGGGTTCGAGGAACAGCTCGTCGTCTTGGCTCACTTCGAACGCGGCGTACCACGGGTCCATGTTCCTCACGACGCCGTTGATGCGGTACTTGGCGTTGGAGTGCGGGTCGGTGGCGACTTGCCGCTTTAGGGCTTCGTCGCGGTACAGGGACTTCCACACCTGGGCCCAGGCCATGAAGAACCGCTGGTCACCGGTGAAGCCGTCGATGATTGGTGCCTCTTCTCCGTTCAAAGATAATCTGTAGGCGGAGTAAGCCATCGAGAGGCCGCCAAGATCGCCGATGTTCTCACCCATCGTCAGCTGGGGATTGATGAAGAAGCCCGGCACAGGCTCATACGTCGCGTACTGAGCACCGAGCGCATCGGTTTTCTCTTTGAACCGCTCTGCGTCTTCGGGCTGCCACCAATCGCGCAAGGCGCCGGAGCCGTCGGACTTGCGGCCTTGGTCGTCAAAGCCGTGGCCGATTTCGTGGCCGATGACCGCGCCAATGGCGCCGTAGTTCACGGCAGGATCAGCGTTGGGATCAAAGAACGGCGCTTGCAGGATCGCTGCAGGGAACACGATCTCGTTCCTGGTAGAGGAATAGTACGCGTTCACCGTTTGCGGGGTCATGCCCCAGTCCTCGCGGTCAATCGGCTGACCCAGCTGCGCCCAGTTCTCGTCGAAACCAAACTGGCGGACAGCGCGGATGTTTCCGACTGGATCGTCTGCTGACAATTCGAGGGCGGAGTAATCCGTCCATTTGTTAGGGTAGCCGATCTTCGGATAGAACGCCTCAAGCTTGCGCTGGGCTTCTTCCTTCGTGGCGTCGCTCATCCAGTCGAGCTTAGCGAGGCGCATCGAAAACGCTTCGCGCAGGTTGGCGACGAGTTCTTCCATCTGCGCTTTGCTGGAGGAGGGGAAGTGGCGATCGACATAGACCTGACCAACCGCTTCGCCGAGCGAGCCTGAGACGGTGGAGACGCCGCGCTTCCAACGCTCGCGCTGTTCAGGCTGGCCGCGTAACTCTTTGCCGTAGAAGGCAAAAGACGCTTCATCCAGTTCCTTTGGAAGGACGCTGGTGTAGCTGTCGAGGGCGTGAACTTTGTAGTAATTGCGGATCGTCGCGATGTCTGTCTCAGCGAAAATTTTCGCCGTGGCGGCGATGGCGTCCACTTCGCGAGAGACGACCTTTTGCTCCGCGTCCAGACCAAGTTCGGCGGCCATGGCCAGCCACGGCATGCCCGGCATCTCGTCAGGCAGAGCGGCGATGGTGGTGGGGTTGTAGGTGAGGTCGCGGTTGCGGCGCTTCGCCGGTTCCCAGTGGACCTTCGCAATGGCTTCTTCGAACGCGTAGACATCGGCGGCGGCTTCTTCAGGGTTTTCTATGCCCGCATAGCCCATCATGGTCGCAAGATAGACTTTGTACGCGGCCGCTTTGTCCGTAAACTTCTCGTCGAGATAATAGTCTCGGTTCGGCAGGCCCAGGCCCGACTGGCCCATATAGACCGTGTGCTGATCAGGTTGTTTGGCGTCGATGGACACGTAGATGCCGAATGGGTTGGTCATCCCGAGGGTCGGATCGAGCATCGCCATCGCCGCTTGCTCGTGGTTCTCGATCGTGTCGTAGAACGCCAGCTCTTCAGCGACCGGTTCCAGACCGCGGGCTTCAATCGCGTCGGTATCCATAAAGGCTGCGTAGGCGGCGCCGATCTTCTGCTCGTTCGAGCCTTCCGGTGCATCGGAGGCAGCAGCATCTTCGATGATCGTCTTGATCCGCTCGTCAGCCCGTTCAGCAAGCTTGGCGAAGCGGGTGTAGTTCGACCGCTCGGCGGGGATTTCAAACGTTTTGAGCCACTTGCCGTTCACATAGGCGTTGAAGTCATCGCCTGGCTCAACGCTTGGGTCGATGTCCGCAGTTTCGATGCCGAAGGTGCCCAGTTCCGGCGCCGGCGCTTCTGTCGCGGCCTCGGTCCCGCCGCCGTTGCTGTTTTCTGAGGCTTGTTCTTCGCCGCAGGCCATAAGGGTCAAGGATAGCGCGCCGGCGAGGGCTGTGGAGGCGAGGGCGCGAAGGCGGAGGGGATGTGCTGAACGCATGGTGGAGCTCCAGTCTCAGATAAATGTAACGGGCTTCTCTCAGGTGTCGCCGTAGCGAGCAACAGGTTGCCCAATTGCTTCTTTGAGAAAGCCAGCGCAGACGGTTCTCAACCATATCAGCTCAATTAGGGAGAACCCCCATGGCAAAAGCCCCCACCTACGACATGTCCGGCAAGGTCTGTTTCATGTCCGGCGCCACGTCTGGCATCAACGAACAGATCGCGCGCCGCTTTGCTGAGGCGAAGGCTAAGGTCTTCGTGGTCTCGCGCTCGCCAGAGAAAGTGGAGCGGACGGTGGCCATGCTGAAAGAGGCCGGCGCTTCCGAAGCCGATGGACGGGCCGTTGATGCCCGCAGCTATCCGGATGTCGAGGAAGCCGTGAACGCCTGCGCGGACAGCATGGGGCCGATCGATATGGTGCTCGCTGGCCAGGCCGGGAACTTCCCGGCAGGCGCCGCGCAGATGTCGGCCAACGCCTTCAAGTCGGTGATCGATATCGACCTTCTCGGGACTTTCAACGTCTTCCGCTCAGCGGTGCACAAGGCCAATCGCCCTGGCGCGAGCTTCATCGCTATCACAGCGCCCCAAGCGACTCAGCCGTGGCTGTTCCAGTCCCATGTCTGCGCGGCAAAGGCTGGTGTGAACATGCTGGTGAAATGCTGCGCCATGGAGTGGGGCGTCTCCGGCGTGCGCGTGAACGCCATTAGCCCTGGGCCAATCGACGGCACTGAGGGCATGGACCGTTTGGCCCCCAACGACGAGATGCGCGAGAAGTACAAAGAGGCTCTCGCCCTCAAAGAGTTCGGCAACCGCGATGACATCGCCGATGCCGCCATGTGGCTCTGCTCCGATGGCGCGGACTATGTCACCGGTACGATCCTCGAGGTCGAAGGCGGCACCACGCTGGGCGACGCCTCCATGGCCATGAAGCTCTAGCGCCATGAGCCGTGGACGGGTTCTGATCACGGGGGCAGGGACCGGCATCGGCCGGGCCTGCGCCCTTTACCTCGCTGAAGAGGGCTTCCACATTATCGCTGCTGGGCGGCGAGAGGAGCCGCTGGCTGCGCTCGAGAAAGAGAGGCCTGGCCAGATCATTGGCGTGACCCTCGACGTCACCAACAACGCCTCGGTGGAGGCAGCGATCGCCAAGATTAGCCCTGTCGATCACCTGGTGAACAATGCCGGTGTCTCCGTTATGGGCCCGGTTGAGGCTATCTCCACCGACGAGTGGCGGCGCCAGTTCGAGGTGAACGTCTTCGGTGTGGCGACCATGATTAGAGCTGTCCTGCCACAAATGCGTCAGCGCGGAACCGGGCGGATCGTCCAGATCGGCTCCGTTACAGGCCGCGTCGTGCCGCCCTTCATGGGCTGCTACGGCGCTTCAAAACACGCGCTCGAAGGGATGACTGACGCCCTCCGCCGCGAAGTGGCTAAAGACGGCATCCACGTCAGCCTTGTTCGCTCAGGCTTCGTGAACACCGACTTTGGCACCCAGGAAAAGGCGAGCCTCGAAGCGAACAGCCATCCGGCCTATGAGGACGACATGAAGCGCTTCGGCACCTGGCACCACGAGAAGGGCCATAAGGTCGCCCCAAGCCCTGTAGTGGTCGCCCAAGCGGTGGAGCGTGCGCTAACCGATGCCGTGCCGAAGACCCGCTACGCTTGTCCGGCGCAGGCCCAGCGGTTCCTGTTCCTTCGCAACGTGCTGCCAGCTCGTTGGGTGGACGGCGTGATCCGGCGCACCATCGGCCTCTGACTGAGCGGGCAAAAATTATTGCTTCGTACAGACCTGGTTCGTAATTTTGCGCCGCAACCATGGCAGGTGGACGAGGATGCTTCTTCTAGGCGACGGTAAAGTCACGTTCTTTCACATCCCCAAATGCGCGGGCTCAACCTTGCGTGACCAGCTGGAGAACTACGACTCCCTCGACGGCCAGTTCAGCCGCCGCAAAGAACATCCAGAGCTTGGCCGTTATGAAGCGGCGCACGTTCCGCTGTTCCGTCTACGGAAATACTGGCCTGAGGTCTTCGAGAAGGTTGCGACCACGTCGAAATACGCCGTCGTCCGCGATCCCGTTGCCCGCTTCTGCTCGGCCATCTCCCAGAACATCCGCGAGAACCACGACGTCTCCCCAGGCCACGCTCCAAAAGAACTGATCGAAGGCGTTATTGCAACGGCCCGCGAGGACATCGCCAAGAACCCTGAGTTTCCGGCGTTTGGCCTCTCGCACTTCTGCCACCAGACCGATTTCATCGACCTCGACGGAGAGCGCTTCGTCGACAGTGTTTATCCGCTGGAAGAGCTGCCCACGATGATCCGCGATATCGGCGATGCGATCGGCGTGAAGCTGATGGACGACATCGCCGCCAACAAGACCGTGACCTTCAAGAACGAAGGCCTCGCGGGCCCGCTGACCAAGCTGAAGGACATCAGCAAAAACGTCCTGCCGTTTCCGGTCTACACCCGCGCCCGAGAAGCGGCGATGAAGGTCTTCACCAAGCCAGGTTCCGAAAATGTCCAGGACACCGTCCGCGGCTCTGCAGAGCTGATGGCCTTCATCCGAGAGCACTACGCTGGCGACTTCGCAGTCTACGAGGAATCCCGAGCTAAGCACGCGGCTTAGGCCTCTCAGCACACAAGATTCGCTCAAAACGTCACATACCGGCATTGCAGCGCGCGCGCGCTGCCCTTACGGACGCTTGATCGCGTTTGAGTATGAGGAGCGCCGTTTCGTGACCATTTCTGTCCTGATGCCTGCCCTGTCGCCGACGATGGAGGAGGGCACCCTGGCCCGCTGGCTGAAAAAGGAAGGCGATTCCGTCGCCTCCGGTGACATCCTCGCTGAAATCGAAACCGACAAGGCGACCATGGAAGTGGAAGCGGTGGACGAAGGCGTCCTGGGCAAGATCTTGGTCGATGAGGGCACCGAGGGCGTGAAGGTCAACGCACCGATCGCTGTGCTGCTCGAAGATGGCGAGAACGCGTCGGACATCTCCGCTGCTGATCTGAGCGCGCCGGCGGCATCCGCTCCTGAGCCTGTCGCCGAAGCACCGGTTGCTGCCGCTGCTCCAGCGCCCGCGATGGAAACCATGGTCGTCTCTGAGCCAGAGGTTCCTGAGGGCACCGCGATGGTCGAAACGACGGTCCGAGATGCGCTGCGCGATGCGATGGCGGAAGAGATGCGCCGTGACCCCGACGTCTTCGTCATGGGCGAGGAAGTCGCTGAGTATCAGGGCGCCTACAAAGTCACCCGCGAACTGCTGCAGGAATTTGGCCCCCAGCGCGTGGTCGACACCCCGATCACAGAGTACGGCTTCGCAGGCCTCGGCGTCGGCGCGGCCTTTGAAGGCCTTAAGCCGGTCATCGAGTTCATGACCTTCAACTTCGCGATGCAGGCGATTGACCATATCATCAACTCCGCCGCGAAAACCCGCTATATGTCTGGCGGGCAGATGGCCTCACCCATGGTCTTCCGCGGCCCTAACGCGGCGGCGAGCCGCGTGGGCGCGCAGCATAGCCAGGACTACGCGCCGTGGTACGGCCACGTGCCTGGCCTCATCGTGATTGCTCCGTACACGGCGATGGATGCCAAGGGCCTCCTCAAAGCGGCCATCCGCAACCCCAATCCCGTCGTCTTCCTTGAGCATGAGATGTGCTACGGCGACAAAGGCGACGTCCCGGACATGGACGACTTCATCCTCCCGATCGGCAAAGCCAAGAT
Organism: Pseudomonadota bacterium; assembly: GCA_039198765.1. Taxonomy (GTDB): domain Bacteria; phylum Pseudomonadota; class Alphaproteobacteria; order Caulobacterales; family Parvularculaceae; genus Parvularcula. The sequence continues at coordinate 23,979 of JBCCTF010000016.1, read as the reverse complement.
CGCTCGTCCCGGTACGGATGTAACAATCGTCTCCTACGCCCGCGGCATGAAGATGGCCCTCGAAGGCGCAGCGGAGCTTGAGAAAGAAGGCATCGACGCCGAAGTCATCGATCTGCGCACCATCCGCCCGATGGACCGCGCGACGATCATCGAAAGCGTGAAGAAGACCAACCGCCTCGTCACCGTGGAAGAGGGCTGGGCACCCATGGGCATCGGCGCCGAAGTGGGTTGGTCCGTCACTGAAGCCGCCTTCGATTACCTCGACGCGCCGCCCGCCCGGGTCACCCAAGAGGACGTCCCGCTCCCTTACGCCGCCAACCTCGAAGCGCTGAGCCTCCCTGACTCAGCCCGCGTTGTGGCTGCCGCGAAGCGGGTGCTTTACCGATAAACCCTGCTGGAACTGGGACTAGCGCCCCCCCCGTCACCTGAGACTAAATACCGTTTGTCGATAAGTGAGGGGCGCAGTGCATGTTCGATTTTCTCTTCAATCCGTCAGGCCGGATCAGCCGTAAGGGCTACGGCCTCGGGTATCTTCTTCCATACCTGGCCCTGGTGACGTTGCCGGGACTGTTCTTGGCCTCCACCGGGATGGTTGGGCTCGTTCTGACCTTGCTTGGACTCTTCTACCTCTGGCCGTCCGTTATCGCCGTTCCGTTCAAGCGCTACCACGACCTCGGCGTGAGCGGCTGGTGGCACGTTCTGGTGATCGTGATTGGCGGTATCCTGGCCGGCGTCGCCGCTGCGGGTTTCATGGTGGAAATCTTCCAAGACCCCGAAGGCGATATTGCGACCCAATTGTCCGATGACAGTCTGACGGGCCTTCAACAGATGGCCTTGAGCTGGAACGTGATGGCCGACGACATGCACGAAAAGCTGGCCCTGATCGGCGCCACGGTGATCCAGTATGGCGAGATCATCCTGCTCCTGCTGCTCAAGGGTCAAAGCGGTGAGAACAAATACGGCAACGACCCCACCGACGACGGCATGGGCTTCGCTGACTAACCGGCAATCTGGGTGACGGGATTGGAAGTCCTCAGTTTCTTCATCAATCCGAACGGAAGGATATCGCGCAAGGCCTACGTTCTTGGCTTTTTCCTTCCGTGTCTCGTGATCCTCGAGCTACCCAGTTTGCTCTTTCCGATATCCGGACCTTGGCGCACTGCTGAGCTCATCGTTCCGTGGGTTCTGCTCTGGCCGTCGATTGCTATTTCCGTGAAGCGGTTCCACGATTTTGGCTTCAGTGGCTGGTGGTACGGCGCCATTCTCGTCGCCGGGAACGCGCTTTATTTGGCTCCGATGATTGCCTTGGGATTTGACGAGCCACCAGACATCGCTGCCGAAGTCCCATACTACGGGGATGGGCCACTCACCGGCTGGGAACGCAAAGTCCTGTCATGGGAATTATTGGCGGGGCATCCATTGAGGCAGGCCTCTTTTGCTCTTTCAAACTCTATTCTCTATCTCGAGGGCATTATCTTAGCGCTGCTGCCGGGACATCGCGGGGCGAACAAGTACGGCGCTGACCCGATCGTGGGTGGTTCTGAGTTTGCCGGGTAGCTCTATAGCCAAAGGGGGAGAGCATGAAACACATCGTCATTGACCCTCGTGACCGCCGAGTAGGGCGTGGTTTTTTCATCCGTGAGCTGATTGTTCCGAACATCGGTGCGTTCGTCCTCATCCTGATCATCAGGATCCTGGAGGTGGGCACGGCCGGTGACCTCATCATCTATTCCCTGGCGGCCGTGCTCCTGTGGTCAGGCAACATTGCGGCGCCGATGGCGCGACTACATGACCTGGGGATCAACGGGCTCTGGCACATCGGCGTGGTGGGGGTTGTGTTTTACCTCACGACCATTGGCCTCAATTCTGGGCCTGGCGAGGCTGCCATGCGCTTTGCGGATTGGTCGGTCGGTGTGCTGGACGGTGACGATGGGCCCGAGGCGTCGGGCAGGGCTGCGCAACTGGGCGGTCTTTTTGCCCTATGTGAATTGGTGGCCCTCGCGCTGCTCCCGGGGCAGAAGGGGGCGAACAGCTTTGGCCCTGATCCGCGAGAGAAGGTCTAAGCAGACCTTTCGTTCCGGAGATGCCATGAACCCGCGTTCAGCAGCGAAGATGAACCCGCGCCAAGCGCTCTCGTTTCTTTTCAGCACCCAAGGGCGGATCACCCGCCGCCAACTGGCGCTCGGCATCCTGCCCGTACTCATCATCGGCCTTGCCGCCACGGACCAGCTGAACTCAGCACCGCTGACGGCGATCTTCTGGCTTGCCTTCGCCTGGCCTTTGTTCGTAGCCACTCCTTGGAAGCGGCTGCATGACATGGGGCGAGCGGGATGGTGGAACATCGTCTTTCATGTCCTTTACGCTATTGGCTTTGTCTTCTTTCTGAGCGAATACGTCGCAGCCGAGGGAGGGTGGGCTGCACTCTTCGATGGCGCCCCGCCCACCACGGTGGATAAGGACTTGACCGCCAGCGGGCTCGGCGGCTTTTCCACCGTTCTGATTGCTCTGCCCATCCATCTGTTCTGGCTGTATGCCATCCCTAGCGCGCGTGAAGACAACCGCTATGGTCCAGCGCCTACGGCAACCAAGAAGTCGCGTTAAAGAGGTCGTCAATGCCCATCCCTGTCCTGATGCCAGCCCTGTCTCCCACCATGGAAGAGGGCACCCTGGCCCGGTGGCTGAAGAAGGAGGGCGACAGCGTTTCCTCCGGCGACGTGATCGCTGAAATCGAAACCGATAAGGCGACGATGGAGGTCGAGGCCATCGACGAGGGCACCCTGGGCAAGATCCTCGTGGGTGAGGGGACTGAGGGCGTGAAGGTCAACGCGCCGATCGCTGTGATTTTAGAAGATGGCGAGAGCGCGGCGGATATCGACGCCTCGGCGACCAGCGCGCCGGCTCCTGCGCCCGCCGCTGCTGCTGAGGCAGCTCCCGCGGCTGCGCCTGCGCACGTGAACGGCGCCGCATCAGCGCCTGCGCCCGCCGCAACGCCGGCCCCGGCTGCCGGTGGCCGGATCAAAGCATCACCCGTCGCCAAGCGCATGGCGAAGGCTGAAGGCATCCCGCTTGAGGCCATCACCGGCACCGGCCCCCACGGCCGGATCGTCAAGCGCGATGTTCTGAAGGCCATGGAAGAGGGCGTCACCGCGCCTGCAGCTGCCCCCGCTGCAGCTCCGGCCGCCATGCCAGCCGCTGGCATCGACGAGCGGCTCTATCCGGCGGACAGCTACGAGGCGATCAAGAACGATGGGATGCGCAAGACCATCGCCAAGCGCCTGCACCAAAGCTTCAATCAAGAGGTCCCGCACTTCCCGCTCAACGTGGATATTGAGCTCGACGGCCTCCTGGCCCTCCGTGCCAAGATCAATTCCGCTTCCCCTGCGAAGGGTGAGCCCGGGGCGTACAAGCTGTCGGTCAACGACTTCATCATCAAAGCCTCGGCATCAGCCCTCATCGCTGTGCCCGAAGCCAATGCCACGTATACGGATGATGCGATCCTTCGCCACAAGCACGCCGATATCGGCGTGGCCGTCGCCATCGACGGTGGCCTGATCACGCCGATCGTTTGGAAGGCCGAGCAAAAGGGCCTCAAGCAGATCTCAGCCGAGATCAAAGACATGGCCGCGCGGGCGCGGAGCAAGAAGCTGAAGCCTGAAGAATATCAGGGCGGCACGTTCTCCGTCTCGAACCTCGGGATGTTCGGGATCAAGAGCTTCGCCTCGATCGTGAACCAGCCCCACGGCGCGATCATGTCCGTCGGCGCCGGCGAGGAGCGCGTGGTCGTTCGGAATGGCGAGATGGTCATCCGTACCATGATGACCGTCACCCTGACCTGCGACCACCGGGTGGTCGACGGCTCAGCCGGTGCGGCATTCCTGCAGAAATTCAAGCTGTTCTGCGAAGACCCCGCCGCGATGCTGCTCTAGCGATCCCGGCGGCGGATCTCCCGCCCCGGCACGAAGAACGGTCCATCGTCCGACGTCGCTTCCTCGCAGCTTAGCGTGACACTCTCGGTGATCGGCTGTCCCTCTTCGGGAGGCAGCTTCACGAAGGGCACATATCTGCGCGGCCAGCAGTTCTTCATCTTGATCCGCTCAAGCACGCGGCCCTCACCAACGACGAGGTCAATCTGAAGCTCCTTCGTTGAGAGCAGCGAGACGCGCTGGTCTGGGTCAGGCAGATGGAACGACTTGGTCCATGTCCGCAAGAAATCATCCGAGGCCGGACGACCACGTTTCATCGTTAGGTTCGTGTACTTCGGAATGCCGTGGGTGTTCCGCGTCGGAAGCTCCGTGTTCCCCTCGCGGTAGTCGATGTACTCCCGCTCCAGCTCCAGCCCCTCAATCGTGATACCCTCAAGTTCCACATCATCAAGATAAATCCGTGTGGTGACAAAAGGCCCAATCGGACCCACGACGGAAGGCTGTGCCGCCACGGGGATCAGCTCGGGAAATCCGCCTGTCTGTCCAACCGCTGAGCTCGTGAGAAGCGTAGCTGCAAGTGCTGTCGTGATGATCATGTGCATAGCCCGCCCCATCACTTGCGCCGCGGCGCTGGTTCGGTGACCGCGCGATCACGCTCCCATGCGTCACAGACCAGCGTCATGGTCTCCTCAGCCATTGAGTCGCGCAACGCGTTGAGGCCCGAGATCGGGATGTACTCCGACGGCCAGCAGCCGAACATGTTGAAGGCGTGGGCGACCGAGCCCTCCTGGTTGAGGATTTCGATCCGCACCGCCTTTCTGAAATTGCTCAGGTTACGGCGTTGCCCCCTCCGGCTGACTTGATCGGCCCACTCCTGAAATTCGGGCGCGTGCGTCAGGCCCCGGCGTAGGGTCACCGCCGCGTAGGTCGTCAGGCCAGGAACTGAGCGGACGGCCTCGCGGTCGCCGCCGTCGCGGTACTCGATCGGTTCCGTCCGCAGGCGCAGCGGCGAGACATAATGGACGCCGCTTACAATCCGTCCGTCCCAAATCACGCGGAAGTTGAAGTTGCGATAAGGGTCAGCTCGCGATGGGTTGAGCGTGAACGGCTGCGCGCTGGTCAGCAGCATCGGGAACTCGTCCTGATCTTGCGCAGTGGCGGCGCTGGCCGTGACGGACAGCATGGCGGCGGCGAACAAACTGGTGATCATCATGGTCTCCCTCAATCCCTCGGTGAGACGGTATCACTCGGGCGGCCCCTGGCAACGTCGGGGAGCAGCGGTGGCGTTTGCCGCATGGGGCGTTTCGCCCTTGGTCTGGCGGTTGTTCCGCGCGGGGGAGGGCAGCATTCTCCGGGCAAAAGACCTGACGCGAGCCTCACGATGACCACTGCCCTGTTGATCTTCCCGCACCAACTGTTCGCTGAGCATCCGGGCTTCGACGAAGCGGTCGACCGTGTGCTCCTGGTGGAGGATACGCTGTTCTTCGGCGATCCTCAGTATCCGGCACGGTTTCATAAGCAAAAGCTGTGGCTCCACCGCGCGTCGATGGCCCATTACATGGACGTGCTACGAGGCAAGGGTTTTGATCCAGAGCTTGTCTCCTATGAGGAAGGGCAATGGATCCTGTGCAAGTTGATCGCTGACCTGGCCAGGGACGGTGTCGACCGAATTCTGGTCTGCGATCCGACGGACTTCATCCTCGTCAAGCGTCTTCGTCGCTATGCGGATGAAAAAGGCATCGCACTCGATTTTCTTCCCTCGCCGCTGTTCCTCAACACCCGTGAGGAGACCAAGGAGTGGCGCGAAAGCCAGCGGCGCTGGTTTATGGCGGAGTTCTACAAGACCCAACGCCGGAAACTCGGTGTGCTGATGGACGGCGATGACCCTGTCGGTGGCCAGTGGAGCTTCGACGAGGACAACCGGAAGAAGGTCCCCAAGAAGCTCCAAGGCTCCGTCCCAACTTTCAACGCCCGCACGCCGGACGATGTAGAAGAAGACGCACGCCGATCGGTGAACCAGCAGTTCCCAGACAATTACGGCAACCTCGACAACCTCTATTGGCCTACGGATCATGAGGGTGCAGCGGATTGGCTGGACGGCTTTCTCAAAGAACGTTTCGAGCTCTTCGGTCCCTACGAAGATGCTGTTTTAGAAGGAGAAAGCCTCCTTTGGCACAGCGCCATCACGCCAATGCTCAACATCGGCCTTCTGACACCGCAGCAGGTCATGGACGCGGTCGAGGAGCATTTGAAAACCCATGACGTGCCCCTCAACTCGGCTGAAGGCTTCGTTCGTCAGGTCATCGGCTGGCGCGAATTCATGCGCGCGACTTACGAAGATCTAGGCGTCCGTATGCGGACGACCAACCATTGGAACCACACGCGCTCGATCCCTGAGAGCTTCTGGACAGGCGAGACGGGCATCGTACCGATCGACGACGCGATTAAGCGCATCCTCGATACGGGCTATTGCCATCACATTGAGCGGCTGATGATCCTCGGCGGCTTCATGTTCCTCTGCGAGTTCGATCCCGACGAGATTTACCGCTGGTTCATGGAGCTGTTCGTTGACGCCTATGACTGGGTCATGGTGCCCAACGTCTTTGCGATGAGCCAGAATGCGGACGGCGGCCTCATCACCACGAAGCCTTACTTTTCTGGCTCATCCTACGTGAAGAAGATGAGCAACCACAAACAAGCCGACTGGTGCGCTACATGGGATGCCCTCTACTGGCGCTGGATCATTCAGCACGCGGATGAGCTCGAGAAAAACCCGCGCTGGGCGATGATGGTCGCCATGCCCCGCAAGATGGACGAGGAGAAGTGCGACAACCACCTCAAGATCGCTGCGGCTTATCTCAGGAAACTCTCGTCCGAAGCCGCTTAGGGTTGTGGGCGATTTCTCTCATTCCTCCCGGTGGTGGGCGTTAGCCCTTCGATTGGCGTGAAGTTCTGGGTTTGGGGCTTGGCCCCTGAGATCGTGTTGCGGTCGAAACGCAACTCGTCAGCACGCCGATCATTTTTGATGGAACAAGAAGACGGTTGTCCGTCCACTGGGCGTCGCCATGACCACGCGACGCATGCTGTGCGGTTGGCACATTGCTGTTCGCACTGCGCGGTGGTCCCGCCGATTGTGACCCCAATGGTCCCGCCAGGACGGTCGATCAGCCATTCCCAACCGAGGCCATTGCCCCGCTCGGCAAAGAACCGAGCCGCGGCCACTTCGGCTGCGATCGAACGAAGCGGCGGGAGGACTTCAGGAATCACTCCGCGCTCGAGTAGCCGGTTGCGCTCGGTTCGCCAGGCGTTGATGCTCCCCATACTGTCGAACGAAAAGCCACGGAATGCACCTGCATAGTTGGGATTGATGAAGAGGCCATCGGAGCCGCCCAGCGACTCGACGCGAAGCACGCGTCCATCGGGCTCAAGGTAGAAGAGATAGTATGTTTCGACATCTCCTCTGCCGCTCAATCGTCGATCAATCCGACCTCGCACGCGAATTGATCCGTCCCACATCTCCCGTATATCAGCCTCCTGACAGTTCCAGCTATGCCCGAACATCCGGAGGTCTTTGGCTTGCGGACCCATCAGCGAAGCGAAGATGCAGGCTTCCACAGCCTCGCGGCCTTCCTTAGCTGCAAGAGCGGGAAGGAACGCTGCAGCGATGGCTGCAACGATCGATGCGAGGATCACGCTCACTTGAGGTGCAGTGCGAGAGATCACCATGGTCCATACCCTCCCTTGGCCCGCAGACGAGGGTACGCGCTTGGTTGGGTGTTTCTAGAGCGCCGCGCAGTGCCCTGAGAGTTCCCTGAAGTTCAGGGTGTTAGCCCTTCGCCTTCAGCTCCAGCCGGGTGCGGTGGAGGATTGGTTCCGTGTAGCCCGAGGGCTGGTCAACGCCTTCGAGGACCAGTTCGCAGGCCGCGCGGAAGGCGAGGGAGCTGTCGAAGTTCTGCGCCATGGGCACGTAGGAGGGGTCGCCTGCATTTTGTTCGTCCACCTTGGCGGCCATGCGGGTCATGGTCTCTTGGACCTGCGCTTCGGTGACGATGCCGTGGGCCAGCCAATTCGCTGCGTGTTGCGAGCTGATCCGGCAGGTGGCGCGATCTTCCATCAGGCCGACGTCGTAGTAATCCGGCACCTTCGAGCAGCCCACGCCATGGTCGACCCATCGGACGACATAGCCGAGGATGCCTTGGCAATTGTTCTCAAGCTCTTCCTGAATATCCTCCGCACTCCAATCATTTGGGTTGCCAAGCGGCACGGTGAGGATGTCCGAAAGCGGCGCACGCGGACGGTTCAAGATCTCTTCCTGCACCTGGTCCACGTCCACTTTATGGTAGTGAAGGGCGTGCAGCGTCGCGCCGGTGGGCGAGGGGACCCAGGCGCAGTCAGCGCCGGCTTTCAGATGGCCGATCTTCTGCTCAACCATCGCCGCCATCAAGTCAGGCATGGCCCACATGCCTTTGCCGATTTGCGCCCGGCCCTGGAAACCTGAGGCGAGGCCATTGTCGACGTTCCATGCTTCGTAGGCGGACATAAAGGGCGCACCTTTGATCTCCGCCTTCCGCATGAAGGGCCCTGCCTTCATCGAGGTATGGATCTCATCGCCGGTGCGGTCGAGGAATCCGGTGTTGATGAAGATCACCCGGTCTTTGGCCTGGCGGATGCACTCTTTGAGGTTCACCGTGGTCCGGCGTTCCTCGTCCATAATGCCGATTTTCAAGGTCTTAGGCGGCAGGCCCAGCTCGTGCTCGACATCCTCGAAGAGCTTGACCGCAAAGGCGACCTCTTCAGGGCCGTGCATCTTCGGTTTCACAATATAGGTCGAGCCGTGCACGGAATTGTGGCGGTTACCGACGTCGTACTTCGCCATGAGGCCGGTGACGCAGGCATCGAGCATGCCTTCGAACATATCAGCGCCGTTGGGCAGCTTCACGGCGGGGGTGCGCATCAGGTGGCCCACATTGCGGATGAGCATCAGGACCCGGCCCTTCAGGGTCAGCTCTGAACCATCGTAAGAGGTGTAGGTCCGGTCAGCATTGAGGCCACGGTGGACGGTCTTGCCGCCCTTAGAAAACTCCGTAGTCAGATCACCTTTCAGAAGGCCCAGATAGTTGCTGTAGACCTCTGTCTTGTCTTCGCCATCGACGGCAGCGACGGAGTCTTCGCAGTCCATAATCGTGGTGATGGCGCTTTCAAGCACAATGTCCGAGACGCCGGCGAGATCGTCACGACCGACGGGGTGGTCTTTGTTGATCTGAATATCCGCATGCAGACCGTTGTTACGGAGAAGGATGGACGTTGGCGCGCTGGCCTCGCCGTGATAGCCGCGGAATTTCTCCTGGCTGGCAAGGCTGGCTGTTTCACCATTCTCCAGCCGGACCACGAGCACATCTCCGTTCACGGAGTAGCTGACGGCATCTGCATGGCTGCCTTCGGTCAGGGGGAAGCTCTCGTCGAGGAAGGCTTTGGCGTAGGCGATGACCTTCGCGCCCCGTGCCGGGTTGTAGCCGCCGCCGCGCTCGGCTCCGCCATCTTCAGAGATCACGTCTGTGCCGTAGAGGGCATCATAGAGACTGCCCCACCGTGCGTTGGCAGCGTTGAGGGCGTAGCGCGCGTTCTTGATCGGCACGACCAGCTGTGGGCCAGAGATCGCAGCAACCTCGGGATCAACGCCGCTCGTCTCAATGGTGAAGTCGCCGCCCTCGGGCACGAGATAGCCAATGTCGCGGAGGAAGGCCTCCTGCGCCGCGGCGTCTTGCGGGCCGTTCTCTTCGTACCAGCGGTCGATCTGACTTTGGAGCGCTTCGCGGCGTTCGAGCAGCGCTTCGTTGGTGGCCGTGTGTGCCGTCGCGATGCGGGCGACCGCGCCCCAGAATTCGTCAGCGCCCATCCCGGCGCCAGCGGCAGCCTCTTCGATGAACGCGTACAGGGGTTGGGAGACGGAGAGGCCAGCGGCTGAGACGGTATCGGACATGCTTCACCTTCGGTTGTGCTGGGGCGGAGCTAGCCCGCGTTACGCCCCAAGGCAAAGGTGATGGCCGAAGATCGCGCGTTTTTTCGCGGCCGCGCGCGCTATTGGAAGCTCGCCAGGGCCGCGGGGGCGATCTCATCACCCCATTCCTGCACAAAATGGCCCGCTTCAGGGAGCACCATCGGGTCAGGGCAGCCTTGGATTTCCGCGTGCAGGAGGCGCATCGCTTTTTCGCCCAGGACGGGGTCGGCCCCGCCAATGGCCATGAAGCTCTTGCCGTCAAAGCGGTTCCAGTAGGCCAGCGCATCGCGGCCAATCTCGTAGCCGTCCTGCTCTTTGGAAAAGGGCACCAGCCGCGGGAAGACCAGTGCTCCGGCCTTGTACGAAGCATCGGGATAGGGTGCATCGTAGGCCGCGACTTCTTCCTCCGACAGCTTCATCGATGATCCGCGCAGGAGGACTTGTCCCACAGGCATGTCCTCCATGCTCTGGGAGAACGCGTGCCACTTACCGAAGCCTGTCTGCCGATCCTCTGGTGCACGGCGCAGGTCTTCGGCGACAATGCTGCTCGCAGGCTCCAGCGGGAGGGAGGTGTTCATCACGATCAGCCGCGACCAACGCTCCGGCGCATCCATCGGCAGGGTCAGACCCAGAACGCCGCCCCAATCCTGACAAACCAAGGTTATGTCCTGAAGGTCCAGCCGCCTGGTGAGGCGCAGAAGGCTCTCCCGATGGAACGTGTACGTATAATCTTCCTGGCGCACGGGCTTATCGGAGCGGCCGAAGCCGTAAAGATCAGGCGCGATCACCCGGCCGCCCGCTTTCAGGAAATGCGGGATCATCTTGCGGTAGAGAAAGCTCCAGCTCGGCTCGCCATGCAGGCAGAGGAAGACGGGCGCATCCTTCGGCCCTTCATCGATGTAGGCCATCCGCAGGCCCTCATAACCTGGGAGGTCTTCGATATAATGAGGTGTGTACGGAAAGTCAGGCAGGTTCGCGAACCGCTCGTCCGGTGTGCGTTTGGCTTCGATGGGCAAGGGGGTTTCCTCCGAGGTTAGCGTAGCGCTGAGATGTGGGAGCGGACGATTTTTGGCCCGTCTCCGCGGTCTTCCATCATCAACGACACGCGCAGATTGGTTTTTTGGGTCGTTCCGTCAGGAGTCTTCATCCGTGTCCGGATTTCTATCAGAGCTGAGGCAAAGCCTTGCTGCTGTTCCAGGGCAGCGATCTCGCTTGCTTCCAGCGACAGCACGTAGCCCGCCTTGCATTGGCGTTTCAGATCAGGCGCTGAAAACCCATCACCCATCGCGCCTTGGATGATGAAGCTCCGATGATCCTCCGACAGAAGACCGGCGAAGGCATCGTCTTCGCAGCTGTCGAATGCTCCGATATAGGCCTCCGCCAAGGCTTTGTAGGCGTCCTCTGCGGGAGCCTGGGCGCCCAATGCGAGCGCAGCGAGGAGCGGCATGATCATCCCGCCACCTTAGCTGAAGAGGGGCGCAGCGCCAGAGGGGTGGCGGCCGGGCATGGCCTTGGCTATCCCGGCGGTATGACCCCGCGCGATGCCATCCTCGACGTGCTCAACGAGCGCGACCTCGGAAAATCGATCTGCCCCAGCGAAGCGGCCAGAAGGCTCGCTGGCGATGGGGAATGGCGACCCTTGATGTCGACCATCCGCCAAGCTGGCCGGGAACTGGCGGCAGAAGGACTGATCGAGGTCACCAAGAAGGGCAAACCCGTCGATCCGGAAACCGTCAAAGGCGTCATCCGTTTTCGGTTCAAAGAAAAACCCGCGTAAATGACAGAAAGCGGCATCGACATAGAATTGCTGGACAATGTCGAAGCATTGATGCGCGATGTCGCTACGGAGCATATTCTCCCGCGTTTTCGCTCCCTCGCCGAGGGGGAGGTCGAAGCCAAGACAGGCCCGCAGGATCTGGTCACGGTGGCTGATCGTGAGGCCGAGGAGGCGCTGATCCCCGCGCTGGAGGCGCTGGTTCCTGGCTCGCGCGTGGTGGGCGAGGAGGGGGTGAGCCTGGGGACGGTGTCCACAGACCTGCTGCTCGGTGACAGCCCCGTATGGCTCGTTGATCCGGTGGATGGCACCTACAACTTTGTTCAGGGGTCGGAGCGTTTCGGCGTGATGGTGGCCCTCTGCCGCCGCCAGGTGGTGGAGGCGGGATGGATCCTCTTCCCTGTCGACGGACGTTGCCTGCGCGCCGCACGAGGGCAGGGCGCAATCTTCGGCGGCGAGCTTCTAAAGACACCTCAAGCCAAACGCTTCGAGCAAGCGCACGGCGACTACAGCCATGCTTATGTCGAGGAGCCGTACCGCAGTGCATTTCTTCAGGCGACGGAGCATGCCGCTGGCGTCCGCCAAGGCCGATGCTCCGCCTACGCCTATGGCGACCTCGCCCGCGGCCTCATCGACTGTGTGGTGCAATACCAGATGACGCCGTGGGACCACGCGGCAGGCCAGTTGATCGTCGAGGAGGCAGGAGGCCGCTTTGGTTTTCTACCCGGCGGCGAGCCCTACACGCCCATCGCCCATCCGTCGCGACCGATGCTCTCCGTGGGAAACACCAGCGTCTGGGAGGACTACGCCAAGCGCATGCGCTCGGTTCTGCCGTCAAACCTCACTTGACAATGAAGCTTGGCACAGTGCAAAGTGTGCTTGTCATAAGCGATGAGGTTTATCCGATGTCCAAAAAGCAAGACGGCCAAACGAAGACTCGCAAGACCGCGCTCGCGGTAGCCGGGGTCACGCCGCTGGTTTTTATCGGTAACCTATGGTGGCTTAAGGATCAGCCCGATCCCGTGGTCTATGCCTTGACCGGCCTAGCAGCGGCAGTCGTGCTGATCGCGACCTTGTTGGCTGCCGTTCAAGGCGACCGTCAGTCTGGTGAGTGGGAGCGCGCTGGCGACCGTTTCGCTCATCAATGGGGAGCCTTGGCGGGCGGCAGTTTTGTGGCCCTCCTGCTGGCGGTTCCGGCCGTCCAAGACGCAATCCTAAGCCTCGCCACTTTGGTGAGCGCAGGGGAGATCGATCGCGCAACAGCAATGATCCTGTTTACCGCTGGATTGGGATCTGTGATCATTACACAGATGATCTTTACCGTGATTATCGGTGCGGTGTGGCGCAGGAAGATGGGGCAGACCATCTAGGCGGGCCACTGAATGAAAAACCGTATCCGCGTCTTGCGGGCTGAGCGGGGGTGGAGCCAAGCCGAACTGGCCAACACTGTGGGTGTCTCCCGCAACTCGATCAATTCGGTCGAGAATGGCCGGTTCGACCCGTCGCTACCCTTGGCGTTTGATATTGCCGACGCCTTTGGCCTGCGCATCGAAGAAGTCTTCATCCGAACGCCTCCCGAAACCTGAGCCTTCGCCATCCCGCCAACACCGCGAGGCGACAGCAACTTTCCCGCGCACTCGTCACGGTGGGACGCATGGCCGTTGGACTTTCCCGCGATGCGTGCCTAGCTACCCGGCAAACGATTCTTCACGACCGGAGCGGATATGACGAACCCCATCACCCTGAACGACGATGACGACGCAAAAGGCGCGAAGACCTCGGCAGCCATCGACAAGGCGCTGTTCGATGCGCGCCAGGTGATGATCGTCGGCCAGGTCTCCATGGATATGGCAAAGGACGTCTGCGCACGCCTCTTGGCCATGGCCAACATGTCCAGTGATCCGATCACTGTGACGGTATCTTCGCCAGGCGGCCACGTGGAGTCGGGCGACATGATCCACGACACAATCAAGTTCATTGAGCCCAACGTGAACATGATCGGCACCGGCTGGGTCGCCTCGGCAGGCGCGCTGATCTACATTTCCGTGCCGAAAGAGCGCCGGTTCTGCACGCCGAACACCCGCTTCCTCTTGCACCAACCGTCCGGCGGCGCAGGCGGCATGGCTTCGGACATCGAGATCCAGGCGCGTGAGATGGTCAAAATGAAAGACCGCCTCAACAGCCTCTTTGCCGCTGCCACGGGTCAGCCGTTCGAGAAGATCGAGAAGGACAGCGACCGTGACTTCTGGATGGGCCCGGAAGAAGCCATCGACTACGGCCTCGTCGGCAAAGTCGTCACGTCAGCGCGGGACGTTGGCTAGTCTTCAAATTTGACCGTGGACTGACGTTCGCGGTTCACTTTGAGCTGAAGGACATCCGGGCGGCTGTAGTGGCCGACCGGGTCCATGTTTTGGCGCTCGCGGCGGACTTCCCCATGGTCGACGGTGGCGATCAGGAGGGCTTCGCGGTCGTTCACGGGCGGGATCAGCCATTTGCCGTCGGGTCCTGCGATGCACGAGCCGCCTCGCGCGAAGAGAAGATCGGACGCACGCAGATCATCGGCTCCGGGCAAGTCCACGGCGATGTGCTTGGGGTCCATGAAACTCGATACGGAGAGGGCGAAGCTGCGCCCCTCACGGCCGAGCACCCGTGTGATATCCTCCGTGTTCGCAGGACCACCTGGCCACACCGCCACGTGCAGGTCTTCGCCCTGGCCGTAGAGCGACGCCCGAGCGAGGGGGAGCCAGTTTTCCCAACAGTTAAGGCCACCCGCCGTGAACGGGCCGAGCGGGTGCACCCGCAAACCATGGCCGTCGCCCGGTCCCCAGACCAAGCGCTCTTCGTAGGTGGGCTGCAGCTTGCGGTGGGATGATTGCACCGTACCCTGAGCATCGATGTAGACGAGGCTAGCATAGAGTGTGTGGCCGCCGCGGTCGGGTGCTCGCTCCATGATGCCGAGATAGACGGCGCAGCTATGCTCGCGGGCCGCGTCCTGGACCGGCTGCAGGTCCCCGCGCTCAATTACGACGCCTTGGTCGAGATAGTGCGCATACCACGCTTTCTGGTCGCTGTTCTCAAACTGAGCGCCGCCGGTCCGCTCCACCCAGAAGGGATAGCCGGGCAAGAACGCCTCGCCGAACACCGCGAGCTGCGCGCCCTCGCGAGCCGCCGTCGCGATCGTCTCAACGATTTTCTCGATGGTCGCATCGCGGTGCAGCCACACCGGCTGGATCTGGGCGAGGGCGACGGTCAGGGCGTCGGCGGGGGCAGGGCTCAAAGGCCTCTCGGGGCGAACGATGTCCATGCTCTTCTGTCTCTCCCTCGCAAGCCGACGTCAACCGGTCAGCGGAAAACGGATCGCCTCATCATAAGGCCCACCGCCGCGCCCAGCCTTGGCTGAGAAGAGCCCAAAACTCTCCACACGGAACGTCTTCGGCCCCGCATAGGCGCGGCCATCAAGCCATGGGCCGACATAAGGCTCCGACGATCGCTTCAGCCGTGCCACCGTGATATGCGGTGCATAGTTCCGGGCCTCAGGCGTGATCCCAGCCGCGCGAAGGGCGCCGTTGCAGCTGTGGTGCAGCTCTTCAAGAGGCGGAGTGAGCGCTGCGCGAACGTGGACGGAATGTCCGTGGTCCCCTAGGAATGCGCCATAGGTCTCAAGCGCGACGTCAAAAGGCGCAGCCTCGATGCGCTCAAGCTCCTCAGCCGCGCGATCAGCCGTGCCGGCATCGACGTCGCCAATGAAAGCGAGGGTGACGTGGTAATCGCTCGGATCAATCCACCGCGCATCCGGCAGCCCGCCTTGGCAGAGGGTCAGCGCCTCGCGCACAGTTTCGGGCACGGAGAGGGCAACAAACAGTCTGGGCATCAGCGCAGCCTCGCCTTAGCCTCCGACCAGTAGGCTTCGAGCTGATCCAGGGTGTGCTCGCCCCAGTCCCGGCCAGAGCGGACAACTTCCTGCTCAACAATGCGGAACCGGCTCACGAACTTCTCGTTGGCCTTCCGCAAAGAGGTCTCCGTATCGATCTTCAGCCTACGGCCCATGTTGGCTACACAGAAGGCAACGTCACCCAGCTCTTCCTCCGTATGCGCTGCATCACCTGAGGCCATCGCAGCGCGGAGTTCCACAATCTCCTCCTCAAGCTTGTCGAGAATATGCTCAGGCTTGTCCCACTCGAACCCAACCCGCGCCGCGCGCTTGGTCAGTTTCTCAGCCCGGGTGAGGGCGGGCAGGCCCACGGGCACATCGGAGAGGATGCTGTCATCCTGTCCGCGCTCAGCCCGCTCTTTCGCCTTCATTTCTTCCCACTGTTCCGTCTGCCCGTCGGCATCGCGGCCATCGGAGGCGGTGAAGACGTGGGGGTGGCGGCGCACCATCTTGGTGACGATCGCCTCGCAAACATCGTCGAAGGTGAAAGCCCCGCGCTCGGCCGCCATCTGGCTGTGGAAAACCACTTGCAGCAAGAGGTCGCCCAGCTCGCTCTTCAGGTCATCGTCCGAGCCAGTCTCGATGGCATCGACCACCTCATAGGCCTCTTCGATGCAGTATTGCGCGATGGAGCGGTGGTCCTGCTCCACATCCCAAGGGCAGCCGCCATTGGGGTCGCGCAGCGCGGCCATCAGCGCCTTCAGGCCTTCAATCGACCGCGGATTGTCAGGGGGTGTGTGCGTCATGAGCGGGAGCTACGAATTTTTTGCAGTCGGCGCTACCGGCTTGCGAGGGCAACAATCTGTGAGCGGGCGAGGCGGCCAAGACCAGCTTTAAGCCACGGATGCGCGCACCATTGGCGAGAAGTCGCCCATTTCGCTGCGCTGCAAAGAGAGCGCTGCGCCCCGCGAAAAACCGAGCTTGGCAGCGCTCCCATGGCTGGCCTACAGCGATGACCACAACGTCTTTTCGGAGGTCCCCATGCCCATCAACGAGTCGAAGTTCATCTGGCGCAATGGCGAGATGGTGCCTTGGGCCGACGCCACCACCCACGTGATGACCCACGCGCTGCTCTACGGCACCTGCGCGTTCGAGGGCATCCGCGCGTATGAGACGCCGAACGGCCCCGTGGTCTTCCGCAACGATGCGCACGTGGAGCGGCTGTTCTACTCCTCGAAAATCTACGGCATCGGCATCGATTTCACCCAGGAGCAGGTGATGGAGGCGATCCGCGCCACCGTCCGCGATAATGATCTGTCCTCGGCCTATATCCGCGTGAATGCCTACCTCGGCTACGGTGAGCTTTCACCTGCTGCCGTCGGCTGCCCTAACGAGCTGGATGTCGTGGCGTTCGCCTTCGGTCGCTACCTCGGCGCTGATGCTGTGGATGATGGTATTGACGTGTGCGTCACATCTTGGCGCCGGACGGCTCCGGGCACGATCCCTGCGGGCGTGAAGATGGCGGGCAACTACCTGTCCAGCCGCCTGATCACCACCGAAGCCAAGTCGCGCGGGTGTACGGAAGGGATCGGCCTTGGCCATGCGGGCGCCGTGTCCGAAGGCGCTGGCGAGAACCTGTTCATGGTCAAGAACGGCAAGATCATCACGCCCCCGACCGCCGCCTCGATCCTCGTGGGCATCACCCGCGACTCCGTGATCACCATGGCGCGAGAGCATGGCTATGAACTCGTCGAGCAGGAGATCAGCCGCGAAGCCCTTTATGGCGCAGACGAGCTGTTCTTCACCGGCACGGCGGCAGAGATCACGCCGATCCGCTCCGTAGACGGAATGACGATTGGCGAGGCGGGTAACAAGCCTGTGACTGCGACCCTGCAGAAAGCGTTCTTCGGCCTCTTCGATGGCTCGACGGAAGACGTGCACGGCTGGCTCGACCCGGTGGCTGGCTAATGACCAAGGGCGCTTGCTTGGTGATTGGCGCTGGTGATGACACTGGCGCCGCCATCGGGCGCGCCTTCGCCCGCGAGGGCTACACCGTGTGCCTCAGCCGACGTCCTCGGCATACGGATAAATTGGAAGCGCTGGCGCAGTCTATCCGAGACGAAGGCCACGACGCCCGCGCGATGCCCGTCGATGCACGCGATGAAGACGCGATGGTCGGCCTGATCGAAGAGATCGAGCGCGACATCGGTCCCATCGAAATCGCTGTCTTCAATATCGGAGCGAACGTCCGGTTTTCCGTCACGGAAACAACGGCTCGCGTTTACCGCAAGGTCTGGGAGATGGCGACGTTCGCAGGCTTCCTCATGGGCCGCGAGGTGGCCAAACGCCAGCTGGAGCGGGGTAGGGGCACGATCCTCTTTACCGGCGCCACGGCTTCCGTCCGGGGTGGCGACGGGTTCTCCGCCTTCGCCGGTGCCAAACACGCCCTCCGCGCGCTGGCCCAGTCCATGGCGCGGGAGCTTGGTCCCCAGAACATCCACGTGGCCCACATCGTCGTCGACGGGATGATCGACAGCACCTTTATCCGCAAAAATGTACCGAATGCGGATGGTCTGAGGGCGGAGGACCGCCTGCTCAATCCCGATCATATCGCCCAAAATTACGTTATGCTGCATAACCAGCCGCGTGATGCCTGGACGTTCGAACTCGACCTCCGTCCGTATAAAGAGAACTGGTGAGCCCCATGACCAAAACTGTTGAATTCCTCTACGATTTTGGCAGCCCCAACGCCTATTTTGCATGGCGTGTTCTCCCGGGCATCGCCGAAAAAGCGGGCGCCGACTTGGTCCTCAAACCCGTCCTCCTCGGCGGTGTGTTCAAGGCTACAGGCAACCAGTCGCCGGTGATGGCCTACGCCAATGTGCAGGGGAAGCTGGCTTACGAGAACCTGGAGATGCAGCGGTACATCGCTAAGCACGGGCTCACGTCCTTCACGTTCAACCCGCACTTTCCGCAGAACTCCCTCCTGATGATGCGCGCCGCGATGGTCGCCGAAGCCCAGAGCACGCTCCATCCGTACACAGAGGCTTGCTTTAAAGCCATGTGGGAAGACGGGGCTAAGCTGGACGAGCCCGAAACCTTCGTCAGCGTGCTGACCGAAGCAGGCCTCAACGGCCAAGCCTTGCTCGAAGGCGCCCAGGACCCCGCCCATAAAGAAGCCCTGAAAACCGCCACCGCACAGGCGGTGGAGCGAGGCATCTTCGGCGTGCCGACCATCTTCGTCGGCGACGATATGTATTTCGGTAAAGAGCGCATGGGCCAAATCGAGGAAGCGCTCGCTTGACCGCTCCTCCCGCCTAGGCCACGCGGCGGCCATGGGTCCTGAGCTTCTCCTCCTCCTCGCCGACAGGGCGGGTACGTTCGTCTTCGCGCTGTCCGGCGGCGTTGCGGCCGTGCGCAAGGAGATGGACCTGTTCGGCGTCATCATGCTCTCGTTCCTGCCTGCGGTGGGGGGAGGCACCTTACGCGACCTCCTCCTCGACCAGCCGGTTTTCTGGCTCGAGGACAGCGTCATCCTCGGTATCGCCGCGGCTGGCGGCATCGTTGCCTTCTTCGCGTCCAATGCCGTGGACAACTGGAAGCCCCTCCGGTGGGCGGACGCCGCAGGCCTCGCGCTCTTCGCGGTCAGCGGCGCAGCCAAGGCAGGCGACCTCGGTTACGGCCTTGTGATAATGCTCCTCATGGGGACGATGACGGCGACCTTTGGCGGGCTCCTCCGTGATGTGGTGGCCAACCGCGACCCGCTGGTCCTCAAAGAAGACATCTATGCCACCGCCGCGCTTTTCGGGGCCTTGGTCTACGCGCTCCTCGCCAGGTCCCCGGCGACCGAGGCTGCCGCATTCGCTGGAGGGCTGGCCGCAGCATTCCTCCTCAGGGGCGCAGCGATACTCTTCAAGCTGTCCTTGCCCAGGCCCCGCGCATAAAGGTTCACCGAACTGTCACAGATCTGTCGTGGATCATGGTTAACGCGCGCGCATTAATCAGACAGCTTGGGGACCCCTATGAAATCCATCTTCGCAGCCTCCGCCGCAGCCATCGCGTTCGCCGCCTCCTCGTCGTTCGCGAACGTGCTGATCAATGAAATTCAGCCCAACCCCGCTGGCAGCGACCCTTCCCAGCAGACCGTCGAACTTCTCGGCGAAGCGAATACTGAGTTCTCCGTCGTCCTCCTGTCGATCGAGTCGGACAACACAAGCTCCAAAGGCACAGTCGATCGCCTCTCGACCCTTTCGGGTAACTTTGATGCCAATGGCATCTTCACCGCGGACATCACAGACCTCGAAAACCCGTCAAACACGCTCATCCTGCTTGATGCCTTCACGGGTAGCATTGGCGATGATCTCGACACGGACAATGACGGTACTATCGATGTGCTCACCGATTTCGGCAACGTGCTCGACGCGGTCGGTATCATCGACAACCCCGGCGACACGAACAACTTCGCAACACAGTTTGGCGGAACGGAGCTTGGCTTCATCGGCGGCGAGCCGATCCTCATCTTCCGTGAGGGCAACACGCAAGAATGGTTCTCGGTCGACTTCAGCGAGGACATCTATGACGCCCTCGGCAATCTCGTGACCGATACGTTCGCTGCTGGTTCAGGCGCGCCGACCTTTGGTCTGGTGAACCCGATCCAAACCGCAGCGCCGGTTCCTGTGCCGGCCGCTGCTCTCCTCTTTGCCCCAGCCGCGCTGCTGCTTCGCCGCCGCGCGCGCTAAGGGCTCAACCTCCCGTGTGACTGGCCGGGCCCCGCGCGTTTCGCGGGCCCGGCCTTTGTTTATCGGGCTTCCGAGGCCGCAGCGTAGGCCGCATCGACCAGCCGCTGTGTCGCGATCATCCGCTCCTGCGCAGCTGTGGATTGCGCACCCATCGGATCATCAGACCACGAAGCAAACGCTGCCAGCAGCTCCAGAACATGAGACCGCGGGGCGGGGGTCTGACGGTATTCAATCGTGTCTCGTGTGATCCGACCCTGACGAACGGCATAGCCAGCGGGAATATCAGGGCACGGAACGTCAATCCGGCCTTTCTCCCAGTCATGCACAAAGTCATCCATGGTGATGATGCCGCTGCGCCCGACCAGCGTCAGGTCCTGGACCATCGCCCCCGGCTCGAAACCGCAGTCGAAGCTCGCCCGCTCGCCACTCTCAAAGACCCAGAAGCCTGAAGCGGCGATCAACGCATCACCATGCCATGTTCCGTGAGCGGATGTTCTGACCAATAACCCTTCAGGCCGCAGGATCTCCACCACCGCTCGCGCGACGTACCAGCCAAGATCGCCCAGCGCACCCTGCGGCTCCAGCGCAGAATCGTAGCGAATGTTGCCCGGCCCACCGACATCGGCATGGAAGCTCGCATTCAGGGTGAGGGGACGCCCCAACTCCTCAGGGATGGCACTGCGCAGCGCGTGCGTTCGTGCATTGTGCGTGAAATGGGTGGCATCGAGGATGAGCCGCCCAGCCTCCCGCGCTGTCTTAGCCAGTCCCTCAGCGGACGCCGCACTTGCCAGCGGTTTCTCGACCAGCACGTGCTTGCCGGCAGCCAAAGCGGCGAGCGCCAACTCTTCCTTCGGGCCGGTCGGCGTTGCGACGTAGATCCCGTCGATCTCGTCCCTGGCGAAGAGCGCCGCGGTGCTATCGGTGGCGAAGGGGATGCCGTGCTCCGCTGCAAAAGCCTGCGCAGACGCCTCGCTTCGGCTGGCAACACCGCCAGCCTCCACTTCAGGCGACATCGCCATGGCGCGCGCGTGCATCGCAGCGATTTTGCCTGTCCCAATGATTCCAATCCGAAAGGCCATGCCCGCTCCCTTTGTGGAAAACCCGCAGCGCAAGTCACTGCATTGAGCGCTTTTGTCCCACGCTCAGCTTCGTTAACATCAACCACGGAGGAACCGTCCGGTCCAGCCAGACGTGGCGGCGGGCGAAAGGGGGAGGTCGGCGGCGACTACGGGCGCGCTTGCCCGCGACCTGGTCGCCGACCGCCACTCCCTTGACGTTCCATTCCTTCCCACGCATGCCCACCACGCTAGGCGGCCAGGCGACCGCGGGGAGCGCACGCTTCCTGAGGAAAGTCCGGGCTCCATGGCGGCGGGGTGCCGGATAACGTCCGGCCAGCGCAAGCTGAGGGATAGCGCCACAGAGAATGTCCGCCCGGCATGCCGGGTCAGGGTGAAAAGGTGGGGTAAGAGCCCACCGCCGCTCCGGCAACGGCTGCGGGTCACGGCAAGCCCCACCCGGAGCAAGACCGAATAGGGACAGCGCGCGAGCATTCGCAGGCCCGCCGCTAGGCTCAGCTGTCCGGGTTGGTTGCAGGAGCGCGCCGTGCAAGCGGCCGCCTGAGATGAATGGTCGTCCAGTGGACGTTTTGGCGTCCCCGACAGAACCCGGCTTATCGGCCGCCTAGCATTTTATCCCCGTGCTTGAGAAAGTCGTTCTAAAACAGCTCAATAGCAGTCTCATCGCGAGCGGCACAGATTGCAGCGCGGCCATTGCTTCCCAGATTTTTTCAGCTTATTCTAACCTCACCCAGAAATTATCAGACAAGCCATCCTACCGGGAGCCTGATTGGTGTCGGCAGAAACACGCCATGGAGCAGAGACAGAAAGCGCAGCCCCCGCGGCGCCACCCTTGTTCCTGTCCGGCACCTTCTCCGGCAAATTCGATAGCAAAGGCAGGGTGATCCTGCCGCCGGCGTTCCGCCAGCAGCTTTCAGGCACGGTCTACGGCTTCCCCAGCTTCACCGAAGAGGTGGTCATGATCGGCGACCAGCGCCTCAGGGCTCGGTTGGTCGCTGCGGCGAAGAGCTTTGAGGCAGTCGATGCGGCCAGTCCTGCGCTCACAGCCTTCCAACAAAAGATCGTCCAGGACCTTCAGCCGCTGAGCGTCGATGACGCTGGCCGCGCGGTCCTTTCGCAGAAGCTGAAAGACCATGCCCGCCTCAATGGTGCGCTGGTCTTCGCAGGGCGGGACCATCACTTCGTGCTGGCGCGTGAGGATGTCCTCCAAAGCCACGACGATGCTGCCGCCGCATTCGCACGGGAATTCGGCGAAGCCTTCGCCGCCCGCATGCGCCCAACCACCGGGGAGGGCAGCTGATGAGCCCACATATCCCTGTGATGCTCCCTGAAGTGCTAGAAGCCCTCGCGCCACAGTCTGGTCAGCGCATCGCTGACGCCACCTTAGGCGCTGGCGGCTACACAGAGGGCATCCTCGATCAGGGTGCGGAGGTTGTTGCCTTCGATCGTGACCCGACGGCAATTGCTGCGGGTCGGGAGCGTTTTGCTGACACGCCGAACCTGACGCTGGTCCAAGCACCGTTCGATCAGCTCGCCGAAGAATGCCGAGAGCGTGGCCTCGCCCCTCTCGACGGCGCAGTCTTTGACCTCGGTGTCTCGTCCATGCAGCTTGATCAATCCGAGCGCGGATTTTCGTTCATGCGCGACGGGCCGCTCGACATGCGGATGGGCGAGGGCGCTTCGGCGGAAGAGTTCGTCAACAATGCCGAGCAAAACGACATCAAAACCGTGCTCTGGCAATACGGCGAGGAACGCCGCTCAGGGCAGCTTGCTGCTGCGATCGTCAGGGCACGTCAGGATGCGCCGATCACTACCACCGAGCAGCTGGCTGCTCTCGCAGGCACGCCGCGGCCGACCGACCGTATTCACCCGGCCACGCGCATGTTCCAGGCGATCCGTATCTTGATCAATGATGAGCTCGGCCAGCTGGTCCGTGCCCTGATGGCTGCGGAAGAGGTGCTGAAAGAAGGCGGTCGGCTCGTCGTCGTGACCTTCCACTCCCTGGAAGACCGCATCGTGAAGCGTTTCCTCACGACAGCTTCGGGCAATGAGGCTGGGGGCTCCCGTTATCTTCCTGAGACGGAGCGTCCTGAGCCGAGCTTGACGCTCCTCAGTCGAAAAGCCATTGCCGCGAGCCCTGAAGAGGCCGACGCCAACCCCCGCGCCCGTTCAGCCAAACTCCGCGCCGCTGTTCGCACCGGCGCACCTGTCACCGATTGGACCAAGGAGCGCCTAGCCGCCCTTGGCGCGCCGTCCCTCGTTTTCTCTGACTTACAAGCCCATTGGAGCCGCCCGTGATTCGCTTTCTTGTTCTGTCCGTCCTGGTGCTGAGTGTTGCTGGCAGCGCAGCGTTCCGTCTGCACACCGAGCACCGTATCCGCACGGAACAGTCGGCCATTGCGAAGCTCGACAAACAGCACGATCGTCTGCGTGCGGAGATCGACCGCCTCAGCTTTGAAGTGGACGTGCTGGAATCGGCACCCCGACTCAATGAATTAAGTGCGGAGCGTTTGCCTCTCGCGCCAGGCAGCGCCGGGCAAATGGCCGATGGCGATGTCCTGCGCGACGTGATTGACCCCGCCGCGGGGTTGGAGATTG
>JBCCTF010000015.1:0-34866 GCA_039198765.1 Pseudomonadota bacterium | reverse complement strand
GTGGTTGATGACCTTGAAGTGAACCGTATTGTTTTCGGCGAACTCCTTGCCGACCTGGGAATGGTTGCCCGTCTAGCATCAAGTGGTTCTCAAGCTATGGAGCTGCTCGAGATAACGGGCGAAAACCCGATTGATCTCGTGGTGACTGACTATCAAATGCCAGAACTGAACGGGCTCGATCTGGTCAAAGCAATCCGTACACGACTTGATGATGTGCCAATACTGGTTTTGTCTTCAGTCGATACCGATGCAATACGAAAAGCGTTCTCTTCACTGAACAAAGTAGAATTTCTGACCAAGCCGGCTCGGGCATCCGAGATCCAAACCGCCATCGCCAAACTCTTGAGCGCTTCAGACGTTCTCGTTCCCGCACGCTCAGGCGTTTCGTTGGCTAGGGAGACGCTTCCGCGGGCTCAGCCTGAAGCCGAGGGTCAGGATAAAAGGCGTATACTGATTGCAGAGGACAATCAGGTTAACCGACTTGTGATCGAAAACATGCTCGATTCTTCAGTGAGCGCTCTGTATTTCGCGGAAAATGGCAAGCAGGCTGTGGCCATGTTCAAGACGATGGATTTCGATCTTGTACTGATGGATATTTCAATGCCGGTGATGGACGGCGAAGCGGCGCTTAAGTCTATCCGGGCCTACGAACAAGCTGAAGGTCTCTCTACGGTTCCCGTGATCGCCCTCACTGCACATGCTATGGAGGGCGATGAGGCGCGGTTTGTCGGTCTCGGCTTCGATGGCTACGTCTCGAAACCGATGCAAAAGTCAGCTCTAGACCGCGTGCTGGGGAAGTACTCTCAACCGGTAGCAGGCCCAGACCGAAAGTCTTTCGGTCAATGAACGAGGGCCATTGAAATTGGATCTGTCAGCTTAGACCTCTGGATCCGGCAACTTCGCGTAACTTCCTCGCTTCTGTAGTGCAGTGTGTCCGCGGACCCAAAGACCGGGTCACCGTAGCTATACGCTCAAATTCTGTCGCGGACGATCTTTGGTCTGCGAGACAATCATCGTCGGAGTGAGCGTGCTCCCATGGTGCCCTTACGGGTGCTGCTCAGCAGCCCCTGTGGGGGCATCGTACGGTACAGGTGTACTGATCACCTGAGGGTTGCCGCGTTCCAATTCGTCAGCAAACGCATGATTGACATCACGATGCTCAGCTTCGTCCGCGCGGATCACGATGATCACATCCCTGAGAGTCGCATCATCATCAAGGCCCCAATAGGCCTTCGCAATCTCAGGGGCCGGCACGTTGTCATGACGGCCTGCATCAACCTCTTCCAGATATTGCGTGTAGCTGATGACCGCTTCTTCTTCGAAGTAGCCAACAACCCGGTGCGCCGTACGCGGAGCAAACAGGTAGAGGAAGAAATAGGCGTTGTAGAAGACAGCCTGGGTTACAGCGATGGTGAGCCGTTCAAATCGCGAGGGTTGAGCGATCTCAATGAACGTCATGAGGTGCATGCGTTCATTGTCGGCCTCATCCAGCAACGTTTTGATCCAACCGCGATCATCCCGAATGTGACGCAAGGCTGAAAGGTGCTGCAGTAGGCCGCCGACCATCCCAGGCACGGCGGCGACCGTCTCGAGGACCACGGCGCGATGCCCGTACCTCTTGGCGAAGAACGTATCCGCGACGAAGCGCAGGGCTTTCACGAACCCGTAGGCAATCCGGTCTTTGAAGTTTTCTGGCGCGCGGTGTGCGCTGATTGATCGTTCGTTTCTGTCTGTAGCTGTGGACACGACACTCATCCGTCACTCTTGCTCTACTCCGCATATGAGAGACCATAACGCTGCCCGCTAGCGGATATGACGAACCGCCGCAGAGAGGTATTTCCACTTGGTTCTAAGGCTGCTCAGGTGTCCGACTTCGGGATCAAGGCGTGTTCGCACGCAGGTCGCGTGCAAGTTCACCCGCGCCGAGCAAACCTGGCGAACCTATGACACCGGGCTCGCTGAGGAATGTGCTGGGATCACCGGCAGGTCCCGGTGCATAGCCCGCGATCAGGCCGCTGAACACGGCTCTCGTTTTATCGTAGAGCCGTAGCTGACCAAATACTCCCCCACCAAGCACAATTCTCTGTGGGCGGATGGTATAGGTGAGATTGGCGCACAGGTGCGCGATGTAGTGAGCCTCGAGGTCCCAAGCTTGATGATCGGCGGGCAGCCTCTCTGCGGGCTGTCCCCAACGTTTCTCGATCGCGGGACCGGAGGCCAGACCCTCCACGCAATCGCCGTGGTAGGCGCACACGCCTTCAAAGTGATCTCCAGGATAACGGGGCACACGGATATGTCCCGCTTCCGGATGCATGACCGATGGTAGGATTTTGCCGCCTGAAATGATGCCGACGCCGATCCCGGTCCCCACTGTAATGTAGCAAGCGTCCTGAAGCCCTTGTGCGTTCCCGAACCGTACCTCAGCGAGAGCGGCAGCGTTCACATCGGTGTCGATCGCTGTGGGCGCCTTGCACGCTGCTTTGACAGCGGCGAGAATATCAGTGTTCGACCAACCTGATTTCGGCGTTGAGACGATTTTGCCGTAGTCTGATGAACTTGAATCCAGATCCAGCGGGCCGAATGACGCAACCCCGGCGGAGTCGAAGGTACACTTCTGTTTTTGGAAAAATGCAGCGACTTTTGAGAGTGTCTCTGCCGGATGCGTGGTGGGGATGCGTGTCTCGGCCAGGAGGTTTCGCTGCTCATCGAACACCCCGCACAAGAATTTCGTGCCGCCTGCCTCAACGGCTGCAAACTTCAACATACACCACCTGCTCTGGAGCTTGCTCCTTACACGGTGTTTTTGTGTGAAGAGTGCGCGAGACCGATATTATGAGCCCCTAGCACGCACACTGAGACGGCGCATTAACCAATATCGGCCAAGCTATCGCGCGGGGAGAGGAAAAACTATGAGGGTTCAAGTAGCTGTCCTTCGCGACGCTCTCGCCACGGCTCTGGTCGTTGGTCCGGTGCTCACCCTGATCAACCATGGCGACACCATGGCTGCCGGTGGGGCTCTTCCCAGTGGCAAAGTTGCTTTAACATTCCTCGTGCCCTTCACTGTGGCGACGGTTGCAGGTCTTCGGGCAAGCCATCGCCGGGAGCTCGGCAGATGAGCAGCGATCCCAGAGCGTTGGTTGCAAAGATTCGTTCGAATGCTGAGCGTGTCAATCAGACGTCTCGGGAGCGCGCGACCTTTATCAGCGAACTTCTGCAAGATGCTGAGTTGACCGCAGCCGCGACTGAAGAGCTGAGCACCGAGACGAGAAACAGCCGCGAAGCCTTGTCTAACGCAACCCGGAAGGCCGACGAAACGCGAGAGCCGCTCGCCGCTTTCGCTGACGCGGTCGCGGTGAGCCAGCAACAGACAGCTGAGATCAACAAAGCGACATCGACCCTCTCGGAACGTCTTACGCTTATTAGTGCGGCGGGTGAAAGCATACGAACAATCGCTATGCAGACGAAAATGCTCGCGCTCAATGCTTCCATCGAGGCGAAACGTGCCGGTGACGCTGGCAGCGGTTTCGAAGTGATCGCGTTTGAAGTCCGTAAGCTTTCTCAGGGGGTTGAGGACGCCGTACGGGCAATGGCCGACGCCGTCACCGGGGTGCGAGAGGCCAACACTCTGATTGACGAGCAAGCAACATCGCTAAGCAACAAGATGACCGATGCTGACGCAAGTGCGGCAATGTGCGGTGCGCATATCGAAAACCTTGCGCACTCCGTAGGCGGAGAAGTTGATCAAGCTGCTCGCAGTGCGCGGAGGATTGAGGGTCTCGCAACCACGCTCCACCAGCTGACAGATGCCATCCGTCAGATCGAAGAGAACACCAAGCAAGCGATCGCCGGCAGTAGAGAGAACATCGATATATGTTCTGCGATTGATGAAGCCCTCGATGAGGGCAATGGTACCGAGAGCGTTGATCAGGTACTGACGAGTTCGTAGGACATCTGCGGGCCCATCCGAACGCGGAGCATCTTCGATTAACTCGACCCGGCTTCAGCGTTACCAGGCCAGTCCTTCCCTTGCCTGAGGTGTGTGACCAAGCTAATCGGTCTCGCCACTGAAAAAGGTCTGTTAATCAGTGTGGTGTGAGGCTTTTCGTTGTGCATCCTGAGCTGGCCGATGAGCGAGCTGTCCGGGTGCCCACGGTGAGGCAAAGGCGGCGATGATGGCGACCGAAGAGAGCGTGGCGGAAGGCTCAGAGGCTGAGACGCCTCAGGAGATCGCTCAGGCCCACGAGGCCTTGCTTGCCGACGGCTCCTACCAGTTTGAAGTTGAGGCGCTCCCGCAGCAGACCACGCCGGAGTGGCTTCGGCGGATCCTCGAGAGTGACCTCGTCGATGCCATCCTCAAGGCCTTGGGATGGTTCCTGCAGTTCGCATTTTACGCCGGGCTGGTCATTCTGGCGGTGCTGCTTTGCTACTTCCTCTATCGCGCTATCACGAGTCGCCTTCCGTCAGGCGAAGATGACGAGACGTCTTCATCGAAGGCTTATGCTCCTTCGGAGAGTGTCGTGCGTGACCTTCTCGCCGAGGCTGATGCCCTGGCGGCGGAGCGGGATTACGCGGGCGCTGCGCGCCTTTTGTTGCAGCGGAGTATTGAGGATGTCGCACGGTCGCGTCCGGGAACGGTATCACGGGCGATGACCGCGCGAGAAATTGGCGCTCTCGGTATTCTGACCGATGCAACCCGTGACGCCTATGCTTTCATTGCTACGCTCGTGGAGCGCGCGCATTTTGCCGGGTTGCCGATCAGCGGATCGGACTATGATGACGCTCGCGAGCGCTATGGGATCATCGGTAGACGGAGGAGCACATGAACTGGCGCTCTCCGTTCGTCGTTCTCGCGGTTGTTGTCATCGGCGCTGTGTCCTTCGGCGGCTACCTTGTCCTGTCCGCCTATGCGCCGGCGCTCCGACAAGGGAAGGAAGCGGCGCCGCATGCTCTCTCGCGCAGCGCGATCGGTTATCGCGCTCTGGGGGACTTGCTCGAAGGTGTCGGTATCGATGTCGTCCGCCTGCGGAGCAAACCGGACCCTAGTGCACCTTCGGTTTCCGTTTTGACGCCCTACGCTGGAAGTCTGCGAGCGTTGGAGATCGATGGTCGGCGTAAAACTCTGATAATCTTGCCAAAGTGGAGTGCGGGTGCACATCCAACCAAACAAGGGTGGGCGGGCCTGCTGTTTCCTAGCCGACTTGAGGAGGTCTCTTTCATCATCGCAGGTGAGGATATCGCTCTCTCGGTGACGCAGCGCGGCATCGGCGATGAGGCTGAAGAAGGCGACGAAGAAGAGGCGGAACCAGCGACAGAGGTGGTGCTCAATCGGCAAGACTTTGGTGTTGGTACCCTCGATGTTGGCGCGATTGAGTGGTTCCAGACACTATCTGGTGATCCGATCGAACCTCTGTGGACTGATGACCAGGGAGAGGTCGTTCTCGCGCGCCTGATCGTGCCGGAATCAGATGCGCAGGTCTACGTCTTGTCCGATCCTGATTTGGTGAACACCCAAGGCCTCTCATCGCTTGAGCGCGCTGTTGCCGGAGTGGAGCTGTTCCAGTCGTTTGCGGGAGAGCAAGCAGTCGTTTTCGACCTCACGCTGAACGGTTTCGTGCGCCCACGGAACATCATCACTCTGGTTACGCAGCCACCTCTTCTTGGGGTGACACTCGCTTCGCTCCTGATGACCCTCCTGCTGGGTCTTCTTGCTTTTCAGCGTTTTGGTCCTCCGGCGCGTGATATGCGAGGGTTTGCGGCGGGGAATGAAGCGTTGGTTACGGCCACCGCCAACCTCCTCTTGACCAACAACAAGGCGGCCACGCTCGGTCAGATGTATGCGGACCAATTGCGTGAAGATCTGAGAACGAACAACCATAGCCCAGCTTCTGGGCGCCAGGAAAACTTCACCGCATTCGAAGACATGGCTCTCGAAGCCGCCACATCGAAAGATCTCGATGAGACCCTAGGTGCTGCACGGAAACTCTTTGAACGTAAACGGATCATTGAAAATGAGTGATTTGGGTATCGCCGATCTCGGCGCGAGGCTGAAAGACGAAGTCGCGAAAGCGATCGTCGGGCAAGATGAGGCGGTGGAGCTGCTGCTGATCGCGCTCTTCTCACGCGGACACGTACTGCTTGAGGGGCCTCCCGGTACGGCTAAAACTCTGCTTGCACGAAGCTTTTCGCGATCCCTGGACCTCAGCTTCTCGCGCATTCAGTTCACTCCTGATCTGATGCCGGGCGATATTCTGGGCACGAACCTTTTCGATTTTCAGTCCTCAACGTTTCGCCTGACGAAAGGGCCGATTTTCGCTGAAATGCTGCTCGCTGATGAGATCAACCGTGCACCGCCTAAAACGCAGGCGGCCCTGCTAGAAGCGATGCAGGAGCGTCAAGTCACCATTGATGCGGAGACCCTGAAACTGTCAGACCACTTCATGGTCATCGCAACGCAAAACCCTATCGAAAGTCAGGGTACGTATCCGTTGCCAGAGGCGCAGCTTGATCGTTTCACGTTCAAGCACGTGCTTGATTATCCAGATGCGGAGCAAGAGGCCGATATCGTTCGCCAATCTGGCGCGTCAATGACTGAGAGTTCTGCTCTTGACAAACAAATCAGCGCGGTTCTGACCCCGGGAGCCTTGACAGAGGCGCTCGGGCAAATCGCGAATGTCAAGTTGTCCGACGACGTCGCTGATTATATCGTCCGCCTCGTCCGCGCGACCCGCGACGCCCCCTCATTTTCCATCGGTGCTTCACCGCGGTCAGGTGTACTGCTGGCGCGGGCGGTGCGTGCTCGGGCAGGCCTACATGGCCGGGATTACACGATCCCGGATGATGTGAAGGCTCTTGCGTTACCGACGTTCCGTCATCGTCTTATTCTCTCACCTGCGGCCGAGGTCGAGGGACAGCGTGTTGATGATGCTTTGTCTCTCATCATTGAAGCCACTGACGTTCCTCGGTGATTTCGGCTGCTCCCACACTCCGGGCAGTCTTGCTCGCGGGCGCAGGTTTGCCTGTTGCCGTTGCTCTCGCCGCGCTGAGGCCTGAGCTGTGGCTCGTTGGCGTGCTGTGGCCATTGATCGTTTGTGTGGCAACAATTGTTGATGCCGTGGCGAGCAGCATCAATATCCGTCCAAGGATTGTTTCTATACCAACACTGGCTCTCGAAGTCGGCCGACCGGGTGCGTTTGAACCAACGCTCACCGAGGTTCCGCGGGGTTTGGAGGCTCAGTTAGAAACGTCTGAGTGGCTCGACGCCGAGCGAGAGTCGCAGTTGGGTGAGAGCCCTATCTTCCGATTGCGTGCCCGCCGGCGCGGTACACGAACGATTGAAGCGCTCCACTTGCGCTGGAGAGGCCCTATGGGCTTGGCCGCGCAGGTGAGACGGCTCAAGCTGGACCTCGATGTTCCGGTCACGGTGGATCTTGGTACGGTGCGCGAGGAGGCTTTGAGCCTCGCGATTGAAGGCCTGATCGGCGAGAGCGTCCGAGATCGCAGGGGTGCGGGGTCAGAGTTTGACGCCCTCCGCACGTTCACCGTCGGGATGGATCGCCGGTCGATCGACTGGAAGCACTCCGCGCGCCACAGTGAACTTCTCGCGCGGGAGATGCGCGATGAGCAAAATCAAACGGTTGCCGTGGTGATCGACAGTGGACGGACGATGACCGAACCGGTCGCGGAGGGTGGTCTTTCCCGCCTGGATCATGGGGTGACGTCCGCGCTTCTCACGGCCTTCGTCGCGCTGAAGCGCGGGGACGGGACGGCCCTCTTCGGGATCGACAGCCATCCGCGCGTGAAGACGGGTGTATTGAGCGGTAGTCGGAGCTTTCCAGCGATCACTGCAGCGGCTGCCGACATCGACTACTCGTCGGTCGAGACGAATTTCACGCTCGGATTGTCAAACGTTGCGGCCAGTTTGAAGCGACGATCCCTCGTGATCGTCTTTACAGAGATCGTTGACCCCACCTCTGCCGAGTTGATGGTCGAGAGTACCGCGCGGCTGCTGAAAGGCCACTTGGTTCTCTTTGTGGTGTTCCGAGACGGTGCCCTCGAAGCAGCCGTCGAGAAGGAGCCTGTTGAGCCTGAAGACATCAGTCGGGCCGTCATCGCCGGTTCGTTGTTGCGCACCCGGCGCGAGGTGTTCGCCAAACTTCGGCACCTCGGGGTCGATGTGCTGGAAGTCTGGCCGGAGGAGAGCCCCCAGCGGGTTGTGCGCCGGTACCTCGATATCAAGAAGGGCGGTCTCTTATGAACCAATCCCTCCGTTCTCTGAGGTTCCGTGATGAGAATGAGCAGACATGGAAGCGGCTTGAGGCGTTGATTGGAAAGGTCGAGCGGCGCGGCGCTGGAGGTTTGTCGGCTGAGGAGGCGATCGAGCTTCCGCGGCTCTACCGGGCCACGCTATCGTCATTATCTGTCGCGCGTGAGACGCTTTTGGAGCGGGCGACGCTTCAGTACCTTGACGCGTTGGTCGCGCGAGGCTACCTCGCAGTGTACACGGAGCATAAGCATCCGTTCGAGGCGATTTCTGAGTTTTTCAGCACCGCCTGGTCCCGCTCGGTTCGCGCGATCGGTTGGGAAACGTTGACCGCGACGGTCATCTTTTTTGCAGGCGCCACAGCGGCTTACGCCTTGGTCGCTGGCGATGCGGATTGGTTTTTCAGCTTTGTGAATAGGGCTTTCGCCGCGGGCCGCACGCCGGAGGCAACGGCGGAGAGCCTTCGGGTTGGTCTGTACACCCCTGCCGATGCCAGTCGCCTGAGTATCTTTGCGGCGGAGCTTTTCTCGAACAACACAGGGGTGGCGTTGCTGGCCTTCGCGTTGGGGTTTGCCTTTGGCGTACCGACGGCTTTTCTCCTATTCTACAACGGCGCGCTGTTGGGCGCGATGATGTATGTGTACGCATCAAAGGGGTTGGCGTTTGGCTTCACGGGGTGGCTCCTCATCCATGGGGTCACGGAACTGCTGGCGATCGTCTTGGCTGGGGCTGCGGGCTTGCGCATTGGGCGAGCCGTTGCCTTTCCTGGCAAGTTGACTCGGCTTGGTTCAGCCCGTCGGGCAGGGCAGGATACGGCACCCGCGATGATTGGCGTGTGCCTGATGCTGGTCCTTGCGGCCA
The DNA here is from genome assembly GCA_039198765.1 of Pseudomonadota bacterium. Classification (GTDB taxonomy): domain Bacteria; phylum Pseudomonadota; class Alphaproteobacteria; order Caulobacterales; family Parvularculaceae; genus Parvularcula. Next base: position 25,745 of record JBCCTF010000015.1, on the reverse strand, counting down.
TTCTCGAGAGCTTTGGCCGTGAACTGATTATATCCGATACTGTCCGGTACTCGATTGCAGTGACCTCGGGCCTCTTCTGGCTCATCTACTTCGTTGTGCCTGGCCGGCGGGGTAAGGTGGCTACGCTATGATGTATGCGGAGGACAGGCGCGCGCGCTACAGCCTGATCACGCCAGAAGGTGTAGACCTTCAGCTGACTTTGGCTGACCGGACCACGCGCATGGGCGCGGTACTCATCGATTTGGCGATCATCACGGCGCTCCTGATTGCCTTTACACTGCTGATCGTTTTCGGCGGCATGGCGTCTGGCGTAGCGGGTAGCTTTCCCGTCGTTTTGGTCGTCGTCTGGATTGTCGGTGCGTTTCTGCTGCGCGCTTTCTACTTCACGGTCATGGAGGCTGGCCCCCGCGCGGCGACGTTCGGCAAACGGATGATGGGCATCCGCGTGGCATCGGCTGATGGCCGGCCACTGACTGGCTATGCTGTCTTTGTACGGAACGTGATGCGCGAGATTGAGGTCTTTGTCCCGTTGAGCTTCTTCCTGACCCTCGGCTCACAAGCGGGCGTGGATGGCATCATCGTGCTTTTCGGCGCCATCTGGAGTGCGGCGCTGTTGGCGGTGCCGTTCATCTCGCCGAACCGGATGCGCGGCGGTGATTTGATCGCGGGAACGGTGGTGATTGAGCTGCCGAAGCTGAAGCTGGCGACGGATACAGCCGCTACCAAAGCAGAGGCGGAGAATGCGCTAGCCTTCAATTCTGCACAACTGGATGTCTACGGACAGTCAGAGCTTCAGGTGCTCGAGAACATCTTGCGCCATCGGCATGAGGACACGATCACCGCCGTTGCGGCGCAGATCCGCAAGAAAATTTCCTGGGAGACGACGCCGGGCGAGACCGACCTGGCGTTTCTGCAGGCTTATTATAACGGTGTGCGCCAGCATCTTGAGCAGCGCCTCCTCTTTGGCCGAAGGCGCCGCGACAAACATGATCAGTAGACGCCGTTAAGCGAAGATCTCGACAACTTCGTCCGTGGGCGTGCCTTCTTTGACCGTACGAAGCTCGTAGTAGAGTGAGGCTGATCCCGAAGCTGCGACGGCGCCGGTGAATGTGTTGACGATCAGTGTGCCGATGATCGCTACAGCGCCTAAAGACTGTATGCTGACCATGAACCCGGATGCCGCAAGAGCGTCGCCAACTACAGAGCTGCCGATGAAGTAGACAATCAACAGCCCGAAGATCGGCCAGAACAGTCCCTTCGCAAGCTCACGGCTCCGGCCAAACGATTCGGTGACGCCTGTGCCTTCCGCAACACGCACAGGGATGGTGACGCTCCAAATCACGAGTAAGAAGATGCCGGGGATGATCAGCAAGAGGAAGCCTAGCATCAAGCCGAGGGTATAGAGGATTGAGATCGCAATGAGTGGGAAAAGATGCGGGAGCGCTTTGGACAAGCTCTCGCCAAAGCTCGCTTTACGCCCTTTGTAGCTTTCAGCCGCCGCAAAGATCAGAGCTGCGTTGGTGAGCACGCCCGCGATCAGTGGAACAATGAACGCCGCAATGAACCCGACGATCCAAAGCGGGGAGAAAATTCCCTCTGCAAAAGCGCCTGTCGCTTGAGCATTGATCACCGCGCTGAACGTGCCGCCGAGGCCCGCTACCAGAAAGCTCATCCCGAAAAAGACCACGGGATTGGTCCCAAGTGTTGAAAAGGTGCGGCCGATAACGCGGCCAAAGTTGAATTCCATCGAAGGATCTCCCTCACACTCACTGGGGCCGCTTTTTGCGGAATTCGACCAAGAATCAAGCAAATCAACCGTTAACGTTGATCCGGCCCCAAGCTCGGGCGCGCGCAGCGGTGAGTTGTTTCTGAAGCTCTCGAGGCGTATATCGCGACAGTCTGAAGCGGAGCGTGGTCATGGGCTGGTGCCCTTTGCCCGCCATTGTGTAGTGCCGCCCAACCTCAACAGGGTCATCAGACGCTGAGAAAGGTCACAGCTTCCGTTCGATGCTGTGAAATAATCACCTAAATCTCACTATGGTGCGTGCGCGCTTTGGTGTGATTGGTGGCGTACCGAATTCGACTGATCAGGATGAGTGTCCATGTTTATGCGTGCAGGTATTGCTGTTCTGACGGCCCTTATGGCCAGCTTCGCAAGCTCCCAGGCCCAATCGCGCCCTGCGCCATCGGTGATCGTGAGCACGGTTGCTGAGCAGGCTTTTTCTCAACGGATTGAAGCACTTGGTACCTTGCAGCCCAATGAGGCTGCAGACCTGACGCTGAACGCTGCGGACCGGGTGACAGCGGTCTATTTCGAAGATGGGCAGCGGGTGGAAGAGGGGCAGACCCTCATCGCCCTGGTGCAGCGCGAGCAGCTGGCCCAGGTCGAAGCCGCCGAGGCCCGCCTTCGCGAGGCGCAAGCCCGGCTGGCAAGGCTGGAAGGGCTCGTGGAATTCGATGCGGGCTCGAAAGCAGATGAAGATGCGGCGCGGCGCGATGTTGAGACGTTCCGGGCAGAGCTGCGACAGGTGCAGTCACGCTTGCGTGACCGGGTCTTAGTCGCACCCTTCGATGGTGTTGTTGGTTTCCGCCAGGTGAGTGTTGGCTCTTACGTGCAGCCCGGCGACGTTGTGACGACGCTAATCGATGACAGTGTGATGCGGCTGGATTTCGCGGTTCCCGCGACGCGGCTGACCTCGGCTTCGAGCGGTACACAGATTATTGCTGAGACCGACAGTCTTCCCGATCGGACCTTCCGCGGCGAGATCACCAGCCTCAACAACGCCATTGATCCGGCCACGCGATCTGTCCGGGTACGGGCGACTTTGCCAAATGACGGTCGGATCCTGAAAGCAGGAATGTTCATGCGCGTGGTTGTTGAAGCGGATCAGCGGATGGCACTGGCCATCCCTGAGGAGGCGATCCAGCCGGTGGGTCCGCGCAGCTATGTCTATGTTGTCGACGCCCAGAGCATCGCTCGCCGGACCGAGGTGACCATCGGCGCGCGCTACAACGGCGCGGTCGAAGTTCTGACGGGCCTGACAGATGGCCAGCGTGTTGTCACAGAGGGCCTGATCCGTACACGTGATGGCCAGCCTGTAAACGTCATCGAAAGCTTCCTCCGTACGCCCCCTTTGAACTCGAACTCCTCAATAGCCGCGACGTCGATCAGCGCGGGCGAGGGACGCTAGCGCCATGGTCATCTCCGACCTGTCCGTCAAAAGGCCGGTCTTGGCCTCAGTCTTCGCGCTTCTTTTGATCGTCTTCGGCGTCGTGTCGTTCGACCGGCTGCCGCTGCGCGAATACCCCGACATCGATGCACCGATTGTGACAGTCGAAGTCAGCTACCCGGGCGCGTCGGCATCGGTCGTTGAGACCCGGATCACCCAGATCATTGAAGACCGTATCGCGGGGGTCGAGGGGATCCGGTTTATCGACTCGAGCTCCACCGATGGCCGCTCGCAAACGTCGATCGAGTTCGATATCAACCGCGATATCGATGCGGCAGCGAACGACATTCGCGACCGCGTTTCCTCCGTGCTCGATCAATTGCCGCCCGAGGCGGACCCGCCGGAGATCGAGAAGGCCGACTCCAACGACGACGTCATCATGTGGCTGAACCTTGCTTCGGAGACAATGACGACGCCGGAGCTGTCGGACTACGCCAACCGCTATCTGGTGGATCGGTTCTCTGCCGTGGACGGTGTGGCGCGGGTTCGCGTCGGCGGCTCGCGCGATTACGCGATGCGCATCTGGCTCGACCGCCAGTCTCTGGCAGCGCGGAACCTCACGGTCTCCGATGTCGAGAACGCTCTGCGCCGTGAGAATATCGAAGCGCCGGCGGGGAGCATTGAGTCGTCGCGGCGTGTCTTCACTGTCCGCATCGACCGGCCCTTTCTGACCACGGACGATTTCTCCGACCTTGTGCTGGCAGAGGGCGACGACGGCTACCTCGTGCGCCTCGGCGACGTGGCGCGGGTGCAGCTGGGGACGGTGGAGGATCGCAACCTCTTCCGCGGCAACGGCATTCCTATGGTGGGCCTGGGTATCGTGAAGCAGTCCACAGCCAACACGGTCGATGTGGCGCGAGAAGCGCGGGAGCTGGGCCAGCGGCTCAACGAAACGCTGCCCGACGGCGTGCGCATCTATCAGAGCTTTGACAGCTCGGTCTTTATCGAGGCGTCGATCCGTGAAGTGTACACGACACTGATCATCGCCGTGATCCTCGTGACGCTGGTGATCTTCCTGTTCCTCGGGGATGCGCGATCAACGCTCATCCCGGCGATTACCGTGCCGATCTCTATCACCGCCACGTTCACGGTGCTCTATGCTCTGGGGCTGTCGGTGAATCTGCTGACCCTTCTGGCACTCGTTCTCGCTATCGGTCTCGTGGTGGATGATGCGATTGTGGTGCTCGAGAACATCCGTCGACGGATGGACGAGTATGGTGAGACCGCTCTGGTCGCCGCATTCCGAGGCGCCCGGCAGGTGGGCTTCGCCGTGGTGGCCACCACGCTGGTCTTGATCGCTGTGTTCGTGCCGATCACCTTCCTCGAAGGAGACGTCGGTCGTCTGTTCACGGAATTTGCGGTGACGATGGCCGCCTCCGTTGCGTTCTCCAGCGTTGTCGCACTGACACTCTCTCCGATGCTAGCATCAAAGCTCCTCCGGAACGACAAGGGGGAAGGTTTCCTCGCCGTGTTGCCAAAGGTCGTGGACCAGGCCTTTGAAGGCCTTCGTGCTGGCTATGGATGGTTCCTCAGTAAGACGGTCCGCCAACCGATCATCCTGGGCGTCGCGCTGATTGCTAGCCTTGGCGGAACCTGGGCGCTGTTCGGCGCGGTGGAGGAGGAATACGTTCCCCAGGAAGACCGCGGCGCCTTCTTCACCTTCGTGCGCGGGCCTGAGGGCGCTTCCTATCAGTATATGGAGCGCTATGTCGATGAGATCGAGCGGCGTCTCCTTCCGTATACGGAGTCAGGGGAGATCAACCGCCTCCTAATCCGCGCACCAGGCTTCGGAAGTTCTGCTTTCAACCAAGCGTTTGTCATTTCGGTGCTTGATGATTGGAGTGAGCGGCGCCCGGCAACGGTGATCATGTCGGAGATCAACCAGAACCTCTCCGACCTACCCGGCGTCGCTGCCTTCGCGCGGATGCGCCAGGGCCTGGGCGGCGGGACGGGCAACCCCGTGCAGTTTGTCATCGGCGGGCCAGATTACGAAACGCTGACGGACTGGCGGGACACGTTTGTCGCTGAACTCGAAGCGCGGGACCTCGGGCTGATTGATATTGACTGGGACTACAAGGAGACCCAGCCGCAATTCCGTATCGAGATCAATTACGACAACGCCGCCGACCTCGGCGTCACCGTTGATGAGATCGGTAGCACGCTTCAAACAATGCTCGGCTCACGGCGGGTCACCACGTTCCTTGATCGGGGCGAAGAGTACGATGTTATCGTTGAGGGTCTGCGTACGGAGCAATCATCACCAAACGATATTGAGAACATCTTCGTCCGTTCTGCACGGACCGGGTCCCTTATCCCGCTTTCGAGTGTGGTGACGGTGCGCGAAATCGCGGACAGCGCCACTCTTAACCGCTACAACAGGGTGCGTGCGATCACCATTGAGGCTGGGCTCGCCCCCGGCGCAAGACTCGGTACGGTGCTCGACGAGATGCAGGCTTTGGCGGCTGAGGTGCTGCCTGAAGAGACGACCATCGATTTCAAGGGATCGTCCCTGGACTATAAAACATCCGGCAGCTCCATTGCGTTCGTCTTTTTGATTGGTGTGCTGATCGTCTTCTTGGTGCTCGCGGCGCAGTTTGAGAGTTGGGTGCATCCCATCATCATCATGCTCTGCGTCCCTGCGACGCTGGGCGGCGGGTTGCTGGGTCTTTGGATCACAGGCGAGACGCTGAACATCTATACACAGATCGGTTTGATCATGCTTGTCGGCCTCGCGGCGAAGAACGGCATCCTGATCGTTGAATTCGCCAACCAGCTCCGCGACGAAGGGATTGAGTTCGATGCCGCCCTGCGCGAGGCAGCGCTTGCTCGGTTGCGTCCGATCTTGATGACCGGTCTGACGACTGCTGCGGGGACACTGCCGTTGCTTTTCTCGTCAGGAGCAGGCGCCGAGACGCGGCAAGCCATCGGTGTTGTTATTGGCTTCGGCGTTGTCGCTGCCGTCATTGTCACGTTGGTGTTGATCCCAGTCGCCTATAACCTCTTTGCACGGAGGACTTCCGCACCGGGCGAAGTCGCGCGGAGGCTTGAAGCCCAGATGCAGGTGAAAGCGGCCGAGTAGTGACCTAGGCCCAAGGCAACCCGATGAGACCCGTTTGCAAAGCGGAGACGAGGGCGATGCTTTGGACAAACGTCAACAAGAACATGAAGGCGCTGATCTTCAGCTGCAAGGAGAGCACAAAGCCCAAAGTCAGCATGATACCTGCTGCCGCCACCAGCGCCACCTGGCCCGCATGATAGAGAGGATGAAGTCCGAAGCTGATATCACCGACAATCTGCATGCTGAGGAAAACCAAAGCTAGGCCGGTAACGAAGCAGAGAGACGACACCATAAGCAACAACTCGCCATAGGTCTGGGTACCGGCTCCTCGCTTACGAAAGGGGTACGCCGCGATACGGGCAATTGACGCAAGCACCCCGGCAATAAGGGCGATGATCACAGCTGTTGGCGTGTTGAGCAGATGAAGCCGCCGGTACGCGTCGCGACCTTCAAGGGCGAGGGTTCGTCCCTCATCATCGCGAACGAACCGAATGCGATAGCCCCGTTGCCAATCGCCAAGGTCTTCAGTGTTCGCACCGGAGTGGGCGTAGCGGATGCCTTCGACATCGATGACGCCGTCGTCTTCCGAAACATTCAGTATACCGCCAGACAAACCTAAACGATGCACCCAACGAAGCCGCCCATGGTTGCGGTTCTCTGAAAGATAGGTGCCAGCGATGTCTTGTGCGGTCAGCCCGTTTTCCAGCTCAGCCAGATTGGGTGCTTTCGTTCGCGGCGTTGAGAAGTACGTCTCGCGAACGGTATCAAGGATGTCCGACCTCAGGTCACCCCTACGGCTATTCAGAGCGATAGCGATACCGAAGTCGCTGTCCGGGACCAGGACCATGATGCTGGAGAAGCCATCAACACCGCCGGTATGGCTCAGCACCCGGTGCTCCCCCCACTGACGGATTTCCCATCCAAGTCCCTCTCGCGGATAGTCCGTGGTGTGTGCGAAAGCCTGGTTGTGGAGCCCAGCGTTGATCAGTGGACTGTCTTCACGCAACGCGAGCTGACCTATCATATAGCGACCCAGGTCAGGCATCGTCCCAATCCAACCATCGGCAGGAAGGACGTTCGTGAAGGATGGCAACACCGGGCTCCCATCTCGTGTTGACTGTGCCACGCGCGCGGGATCGTAGCCTTGCACGAACCGTGAGCCAGACATCCCGAGCGGAGTGAAGATCGTATCCTGCATGAGCTCCGAAAAGCTCCGTCCAGAGACCTTTTCCATCACGCGTCCAGCGAGGGCGTATCCGTGGTTGGAGTAGATATAGATGCTGCCAGGATTGAAACGCTGGGCTGGGATCTGTGCGGGTACCAGTTCAGCCAAGGATACTGTTTCGCCGGGGGAACGAGCGGCGTCGCCAGCATACTCCGCATCGATCCCGCTGGTGTGGCTCAATAGATGGCGCATGGTGATTGGGCCAAAAGGCATGGCCGGTGCGTCCTCGCCCAGATAAGCGGCGATGTTCTCATCGAGGTCGAGCTGTCCGGTGCTCGCCATCTGAAGAGCCGCCATCGCCACCACCGACTTGCCGAGGGACGCGAACCGAAAGGCGGTGGTCTCGGCATCAACGGGCTCTGATTTGTTGGCTTTCGCAAACCCCTTCGCAGACTGGAAGGCGACTTCGCCATCGGCGACAATCACCACAGCTGCGCCGAGCGCGCCCTCATCGACGGCTCTCTCCATCGCCGGTTCGACAATGTCTGCTATCTTGCCGAACGTGTCAGGCTGCGCGTGAACCGACGTGCAGAATGCGAACAGGAGCAGTCCGATCGAGCGGCTGCAGAGCTTCGCCAACATGACGCTTCCCCGGTGATCTTTAAAACGACAACCGTGGCATGGCCCTTAGCCGTCCGCTACGCTCTGTCGCCGAACGGCGGGTTTTTTCGCTGAACGGCACTGCCTCATGCAACGCAATCGCCTAACAGCAGCGCATGCTACGCCTCCTTTTCGCCAGCACGCTCGTTCTTGTTTTGCATACCGCGCATGCCTTCGCTGAGACGCTTGTCTTCGCTGAGCGATCGACGGCGCGGGTCTGCTCCGCTGGGCCCGAGATGGTCAAGCCGCCAAGCCCGCAGAGTGCGGTGTGCCGTATGCCAACACCGGACATGCCTCTTGATCGTGACAAGCTCTACTGGGTGCTGGCCGATGTCATTGTGCCCGAGGAGCTGACGAGCAACGGAGAGCCACTCGGTGTCTCAGTGCTGGGGAGAGGGTCTCGTCGCATCTATCTCGACGGCACGTTGATCGGCGTCAGCGGCCAGCCGTCGTCTTTGCCGGACGGAGAAATCGGCGGGGCGATGGACAGCGTGCATCTCATTCCTGAGCGGCTGTCCGGTCCCGGCCGAAAGCAGGTGGCTGTCCTCATCTCGGGGCACAGAAACCTCCTGCCCACCTATGAGGCGCCGGTCTTCATAATCTCCGTGTACCGCCATCCGCGTGATCTTCAGCTTAGTCTCTACATCGCCGCTATCGCAGCCTTCGGTGCGTTTTTGTCTGCTGCAGTGTACTTCGGATCCTCAAGCATCGCTGGGCGAGCAAGGATCGACAATGGGCTTCTTGCTGCTCTGTGTGCTGTGGCTGGCGCTCAGTTGATGGCCGAGGTGTCCCGCGGGGTTTGGGCGTACCCTTACTGGTTCCACGACATTCGGCTGGCGTTGGTTTGGGGCGCTCAGTTCACATTCGCGGCGATACTTCTGCTCCTCACGATACGGAAGTTCCCACCGCCACGCCCATACTTGGTCGGCGCGGTCGGAGCTCTTCTCTGCGTGCTATCTCCGTTGGGTGCTGAGGGGGCCGATGAGATGGTCCTGCGCCTAACCCTGATTTCCTCGGTGTACGCCCTAGCGATCGTTCTTTTTGCCATGTGGCAGAAGAAGACGTCATCGATCCCATTTGCCCTGGGGCTAGGGGTGTACGCACTTGTCTCGCTTTTGATGGCCGGGTTGTTCCTCGATGTCTTCCAGTTCGTCGCAACAGCGGTGATTATTGGTGTGCTGTTGGTTCTGCAGGCGCAAGACAACGCTCGGGTCGCAGAAGAGCTTACCGACGTTCAAGAGCGAGCTTATCGGCTTGAGCAGGCACTGGCCGAGGCGCATGCTGATGACGAGACGCCACTGATCGAACTCAAGGTCGGCCGCTCAGTCGAGCCCATTTCGGTGCAAGCCATTGTGCATTGTGCCGCTGCCGGCGACTATGTTGAGGTGACCATGCGCGAAGGCCAGACGATCCTGGCCAGTACAAGCTTGTCGAAGCTTGAAGAGGTGTTGCCGCGCAGCTTCCTCCGCATACATCGTTCCCATCTGATCAACACGGCTGATGTGAAGTCCCTCATTCCTGAGGAAAACGGCAAAGGGAAGGTTGAGATGAGCAATGGTGTGAGAGTCCCCGTCAGCAGACGCCTTCTTCCGATGGTCCGCAATCGCATCTAAAAAGATGAGACCCCGCCTAAGTGCAACTAGAACGCAAAGTCCGCACTCCGCATATCCATAAGACTGTCTGCACCGGACCTCACTGCGCTTCGATGGCTCTCTGTTCGCGGAAGAATGCGGGCGAAGTAGAAGACTGCCGACTGCAATTTCGCCTCGTAGAATTCTTGATCTCCGGAGTGTTGGTCAAGGCGTTCCCTCGCGACCAATGCACTTCGTAGCCAGAAATAGGCTAATGATACGTATCCGGAGTACATGAGGAAGTCATAGGATGCTGCCCCGATCTCCTCTGGGTTTGTCGACGCCCTCTCACCAACCTCTCGGCCCAGAGATTCCCACTCGGAAAGCTTGGCTGTTAGCGCCTCATTGAGACTCTCGCCCTCAACTGGTTCGCGGCTGTTCTCGCAGAAGCTTCTGGTCTCCTGAATAAAATCGGTGAGTAGGCGCCCTTTTGAGCCAAGGATCTTTCTGGAAACGAGGTCGAGTGCCTGAATCCCCGTGGTCCCTTCATAGAGTGTCGAAATACGGGCATCACGGACGTTTTGTTCCACGCCCCACTCCTTGATGTAGCCATGCCCACCAAAGCATTGGAGCGCCAGGTTTGACGCCTCGCAGCCGGCCTCAGTAACAAAGCCTTTGGCAATGGGTGTGAGGAGCTCAAGCCGGTCCGAAGATATTCGCACTTTGTTGTCATCAGGACTCCGCTCAACAATATCAAGGTGTTTGGTCAGTTCGTAGAGGAGGGTGCGGCTTCCTTCAGTCAAGACCTTCTGTGTAAGGAGCATGCGCCTAACGTCAGGGTGGACAATAATAGGATCAGCAACTCCGGCTGGATTTTTCGCACCTGATAAAGAGCGCATCTGCAGCCGATCTCGGGCATAAGCGAGCGATTTTTGAAAGCCCAATTCTGCGTGCGAGACACCCTGGAATGCAGCCCTTACGCGTGAGGCGTTGATGAACTTGAACATCGTCGACAACCCGCGATTGCGCTCGCCCAAAAGATAGCCGCGGGCATTATCGAAGTGCATGACGCACGTTGCGCTACCCTTGATGCCCATTTTTGTTTCGATCGAGCCGCAGGATACTCCGTTCTCGGAGAGTTCATCAGAACCTGCATTCGGCATGAGCTTTGGCACAATAAACAGCGAGATCCCCTTTGTCCCTGGCGGTGCGTCGGGGAGACGGGCGAGGACCAGATGTACAATGTTCTCAGTGAGATCGTGCTCACCGCCAGTGATAAAGATCTTTGTACCGCTGACCCTAAACGTACCATTTGTATCGGGCTCCGCTTGGGTTTTCAGAAGTCCCAGATCGGTACCGCAGTGCGGCTCAGTTAAGCACATCGTGGCATTCCATGTGCCCGAGATCAGTTTGGCTTCGAACATTTCGCGCTGCTGTGGGGTGCCAAACGCCGCGAGAGTTTCGATCGCTCCTGACAACCCTCCCGTATACAGAGTGAACGAGATGTTTGCTGACCCCGGCATTTCACCGAGGATCATCGCCAAGGATGTCGGGAGGCCTTGTCCACCCAGTTTAGGTTCGCAGGAGAGTGAAGGCCATCCCCCGGCACAGTATTGTGCGTATGCGTCTTTAAACCCGAGAGGTGTGCTGACTTTTCCGCCGTCCCATGAGCAGCCTTCGGAGTCTCCGACGCTGTAGAGCGGACTGAGGACGCCTTCACAAAACTTGGCGTACTCTAGGGCAATGGCTTCGACAGTCTCAGAGTCGATCTCTTCGCAACCTGGGAGAGCTTGCAGATGACTTTCGTAATCCAACACTTCGTTGAGGGCGAATGTGATGTCTCGCAGGGGGGCTTTGTAGGTGTTCACAGCTTCAACTCCAAGCGTGTCGGATCATCCAACCGGACAAGAGAGAAAGCAACAAATTTGTTCAGAGCAAATAAAATCGTCGATATGGCGCAGCGGTGGCGATGACGCCTTTTTCCTGCATAAGGTGTCTGATACGAGGCGATCATGACCGGGAACAAACCAGCTTTTCGTAAAGCTACCGCGGACCCCTCCGGCCGACAGGGTCGTCGGTTGAGCCAGGCTGAACGCACCGAGCTCTCAGAGAAGCGAATGCTGAAAGCAGCGCTCGAACTGGTCCTTGAGGTCGGTACCCAGAAGACAACACTTAAAGAAATCGGCGAGCGGGCAGGCTACAGCCGCGGTCTCGCCCAGGCAAAGTTTGGGTCGAAAGATCAACTGTTTGTGCGACTAGCCGATGACTGCCGCCGACTTTGGTTGCGAGAGATCCGACGCCACGGTGATGGGAAGTTTGGGCTCGATGCGCTTATGTCTCGGCTCGATGCGACTGTTTCATTTGCTGACAACAGCGCTGACGAAACACGTGTGATGTATACGCTGTGGTTTGAGTCCGTTGGCTCCCATTCAGAGATCCGCACGAGCCTCGCGCGGTTCCATCGGCAGGCGCGAGACGATATTCAAACCCTCGCCCTGGCAGGTGGTTTGTTTAAGGGTGACCATGCAGCGGCACAGGCGGAAGGCTTTGCTGTGCGATTCTGTGGAACGATATTTGGCATGTGCTACCAATGGATCGTCGCGCCGGACGCTATCAATCTGCGGGATGCTGCGGCTGATCTCCGCCGAGATATGGCAAAGCTTTACGCGAGCAAATGACCATTCGAGACAGGTGCGATGGAGAGAACCAAACCATGACTGAGGCGATAAAGCGGACAGATATCGGCGAGTTCGTCAGTATAAGGTCGGAAAGTCGTGTTGCGCACGTTCTCGTCGACCGTGGCGATGGCCTTAACCTCCTGTCTCATCAATGCATGCTCGAGCTCAAGCAAGCCGCTGAGCATCTTCGGAGTGACGTTGAGACATCCGTTGCCGTGCTTTCAGGAGCTGGTGGTTTTTGTGCGGGTGCTGATCTTCACGATCCTGAGCTTCGGGAGCAACCTTCGAAGACGCTCCTTGAGCATCGGCAAATCATGGCCGCCGGGCCGGAGATGTGCCAGGCGTGGGCCAGCCTAGAGCAGGTGACGATCGCAGCCGTTGACCGCCACTGTATCGGCGGCGGATTGGCATTGGCGGTATCACTGGACCATCGCATCGTTGCGCAGGACGCCACCATTCGGGCACCTGAAGTCCCGCTTGGCATGAATATGAGCTGGGGGTCCGTGCCCCGAATCGTTTCGCTTGTTGGTCTTTCTCGTACAAAATCAATGATCATCCTGGGGCGGACGATTGATGCTTTGTCAGCTGAAGCGTGGGGTCTTGTTGACGAGGTCGTTCATGATGGCGGAGTTTTGGAGCGAGCTTTGTCTCTAGCGGCGGATTATGCGGCATTGCCTCCAGTTGCTTTGCGCATGGCAAAGCAGTCCATCGAGGCAAGTGCTCAACCCCTGGCTTATGCCACGAGCTATATGGATCGTGATCAATTCCTCCTCACACAGATGATGGATGATCAGAAGGAAGGAGTTCAGGCGTTCTTGGAAAAACGACCTGGGAAGTTTCGGGGTGACTAGAGCATTAGAAACAAAGAGATAACCTCCCCAAAGGCTTCTTTGAAGCATTGCGACCTTGAAAACTCGCTTGTAGGGCGAAGCTCGCCAACTTTTGTGAAGGCGCTTCAGGTTATCGGTTCAACGGTCTATTGGGGACGGTTTGTTTCATCGGAAGTCTGTTTACGGAAGAAGAGGGCGTCGTACACTTCCTCTGTCGAAAAAGTCTCCCGATACCGTCCGTTATCCTCTCCGAGAAATTGGACAACCAGGACGACCGATCCCGCGCCGAAGGGGCCCATGTCGAGGCTCTGGTCGGTGCGCTCCTGTAGCAGGTCCGCGTATGATCCGATCCATTTTTTGCGGACCGACGAAAACTGTGGGCCGAATGCAAGTGCGCCCTTTTCATAATCAGCATACGTAATAACGAAATTCGGTGCGCCAATGCGCTTGGCCTCAGCGGCGGCGCGAGCGATGGCGTCGTACTCCATATGGGACACCGAGCGCCCGAAGGAACGGAGCGACTCGATACGCATTGTCTCACTGTCGATGGGCGTTGCCTTCGTCGCCCACGCGACGTGTTCCCAGGTTCGATCCATCACCTGATCAGGTGTCGGCGAACTCGATGCACAACTGGCAAGCAACATGTAAAGGAATGCTGCTACGATGTGTCGGGGCTGCGATGCTGTCACTTTGAAATCCTCCATCACAGCGGCTGAGAAATGGTGCCAAGGGCGGCGTAGAGCTCGACGAGAGCGGTGAGGTATTCGTTGGTGGCGTTCACTTCGCGCGCGGCTGAGCCGTAATAGGTCTCAACGGCGATCACCAAGTCGGTGAGGGCGACGGCGTTGAGTTCGTAAGCTCGTTCGGTTGCCTTCAGCTGGTTGTTCGCTTCGCTGCTCGCTACGTTGAGTGCCTTCCGGATGTCTTCTGCGGCGATGGCCCGGTGAAGAGCGCGGCGCACCTGATCCTCAAGAGATATACGCTCAAGCCGAGCATCAGCCTCCGCCTGGCGAAGCTCTGACCGCGCGCGTAGGCGACGTGCTCTGTTTGCTCCGCCTGCGAACAGTTCCTGCCGAAGTGTGAGGCCGATACGGCTTTCCTCGTTGAAATCGCCTGTGTCGGAGTCGTATTCGTACAGAGTAAATCCGTTAGCCGATAAAACGGGGAGGTTCGCTCTGTTGGCTTGGCGAACACGGGCCTTCGCCACATCAACGCTGGCTTCGGCTCGTTTTACCGTGAACGAACGACCCATAGCAAAGTCGACGGCCTGTTCCTCAGGAAGAAGGAAGAGCTCGGCTGTGCCGTAGGTTAAGTAGTCGGCTGCGGAGATACCGTCGACGCAAGCAGCCTTCCGCCCAGAGAGAACTTCGAGTCTGACCGCGGCGGCGTCTCGCTGGGCGATCGCTCGGCGTAAGTCCGCTCGTGCGACGGCTTCTCTTGCGCGAATCTGGCTTGCGTCCGCAATGGTGATGACCTGGCGTTCGAGCCGGTCATCGACAGTCCTGGCGTCACGCTCGTAGATCTTGAGCTCTTGTTTCGCCAATTCGATCAGTGCGTTGGCTCTCAGCACATCGAGGAACGACAGGGCGACGGAGCGGAGGACCAACACCTTCGCTTCCTCTTCGCCCTCGCGCGCTGCTTCAAGCAGAGCGCGAGCTTCGGCCTGCGCGTGCTTGCGGCGACCAAACGTGTAGAGATCAACAGTACCCTGAATGCCGACCTGGTCGTCACGGATTTGATCGAGCGGAAGAGTGTCGCCGAGGCCGACCTGAGCGAAGAGCCCGATTTGAGGGGCATACTGAGAGTAAGCGAGAAGGGCATCAGCTTTTGCCGCGTCAGACCGTCCGCGTGCTGAGTCCATCCGCGGGTCGATATCGATGGCGCCGACAAGAGCCTCTTCGAAGTGGAGGCACTGCGCTGGAGTGTCGTCCGCGGCAGACGGCGCAACAGCGGCGGCAACCACTGCGGCGGCGTTGATAAGGAGTGTGCTCAGAGGTGCCATCCCGTCACCCCATCCGAGCACCCTTCGACAGGGTGCTGACAATTGGTTGGAGGACGTAGTCCAGGAAAGTGCGTTTCTCGCCGGATTTGATGAACGCATCGACGGGCATGCCGGGCACCAGTTGGATATCATCTGAGGCGAGAAGGGTCTCGCGGTCGAGGACGATGCGCGCCTCGTAGTAACTGGTCTGGGTGATCGGATCTTCGATCAAGTCCGCGGATACACCGATGACTTCGCCTTTGATGCGCGGCGTTGTGAAGGTGTTGTAAGCGGTGAGCTGTGCTTCGACTTCTTGGCCTTGACGAACAGCGTCGCGGTCGAGGGGACGGAGGCGGACGAGGGCAATTAATTCGTCTTTATTCGGAACGATCTCCATGATGGGCTCGCCGGGCAAGACGACACCGCCCACGGTGGTCACAGCAAGGTTGAGGACTTCGCCGGCCTGCGGTGCGGTGACCAGCGTACGCGCCAGCCGATCTTCAGTCGACCGAAGTCGTTCGCGCACGACAAGGGACTGTGCCTGGAGGTCCACGAGCTCTTGCGAAATCTCCTCGACGAAGGCTGCGCTCGTTTCTGCGATGGCTTTGTTGGTCTCGGTGATCTCTGACAGCGCGAGGTTGCGGTCACCCTGAAGGCGGGCCAGTTCGGACTCAAGAGACGCAACTTCACGCTCCAATTGCTCCACGTTTCCAATGGTTTCAAGCCGCTCGTCCAGGAGTGCGCGGCGCCGGTTGAGATCACGGCGCGCGCTGTCGATTGCAGATTCCGTCGCAGTGATCTGTATACGGAGGTCCCTCGCGCGACCCTCAAGACTGGCACTGCGGCTCTCCAGTCGTTGGATTGAGTTGGTCTGTGTTTCGCGCTGTTGGGTGAACAGCGTCGTTTGTCTTTCGACCAGCCCCGCGAAAACGGTGGCGCTCAAGTTCATGGCCTCGAGGTCAGACCAATCCGGCTGCGGTTGTTCTGTACGGAGAGCCTCTAGGCGCGCGAGGCTGGCCTCGACGAACCCTGCTTCATAGGCCGTCTCGTCGCGGGCAGCTTCGGATTGGACGGGTTCGAGGGTAAGGAGTGTTTCTCCTTTCTCGATCCGCTGGCCTTCGATAACAGACAGTGTGCGAACAATGCCGCCCTCAAGGTGCTGAACGACTTTCCGGTCGTTCTCAACCACAACAAATCCGCTTGCAGTGACCCCCTCGTCGAGACCCGCGAAGCCGGCCCAGAGAAGAAAGCCGCCAAGGCCCACGGCGCAGCCTACGGCGCTCAGGAAGACGCTACGGTCGGAGAGCGTGCTTGTCATTCCTCCGCTCACTGACCAGCTCCTTCTTCGGGTGTCGATTGCTTCTTCACCGTTGCGGTAATTTTCGGAGCCTTCTCAGGCTGTTGCTCGGATTGAGCTCGGCGCACTTCCGAGACGCGCTGGAGATACTTCTCCCGCGGTGTAAGAGCGACTTTGCGGTTCTGGACCAGCATGACGCGGTCCGCCGAGTTGATCAGCCGGACATCATGGGTGGCAATGATCGTGGTCACGCCTCGTTCCGCACGCGGAAGACGGGCAAGGGCTGCGAACCGATTCATGAGGCTAGCCGCAAGCGCTGTGTCGAGGTGCGCGGTTGGCTCGTCGAGGAGGAGCATAGCCGGATCACCGAAAAACGCCCGAGCGAGGCCGATTGACTGGCGCTGTCCTGCAGACAGGTGCACGCCGTCTTGGCCGATGGGGGTATCGTATCCTTTAGGTAGTGCAAGGATCATATCATGACAGCCGACCGACTGCGCTGCGCTAAACACCTGGTCCTCGGGCACGTCGTTGAACCGTGCGACATTTTCAAAAACCGTACCGGTGAGTAGCTCCACGTGTTGAGGAAGATAGCCGATAAACCGTCCGCTGTCGGACGGTGACCATGTGGAGAGGTCGCGGCGTCCTAGACGGACATACCCTTCGGCAGGCTCCCAAGCCCCAGCAAGTGTTTGGAGAAGAGACGTTTTCCCGGAGCCAGATGCACCGAGAAGTGCGATGATCTCTCCTTCGTGCAGATCGACCGAAATTGACGGCAGGAGAGGCTTATTCGTACCCGGAACAGCGACCACAAGGTCTTCCAAGGACAGCGCAGCTTTTGGTCTCGGCATGGGTGTGTAGGAACCGTCCATAGACTCCTCGCCTGCTGCCTGCTGACCATTCAGGAAATCCGCGAGCTCGGCCCAGGATTTCCGAGCCAAGATCAGCTGTCGCCAGATCGAGACCGTTTGTTCGATGGGGGCGATTGCTCTGCCCATGATGATGGACGCGGCAACGATGGTGCCCGCTGAGACGGAACCGCCGAGCGCAAGGTACGCTGCGGCGCCGAGGACGGCGACCTGAAGCGTCAATCTGAGCGCGCGACTGCTGGCGGAAAGGTACGTAGACGGAATTCCGGCGGAGAGGCTCGTATCGATCGACTGGCGTCGATGTTTCTGCCACCGCGCGACGGCACCTTCGAGCATACCCATGGAGAGAACCGCAGCCCGCTGGCGGACTAGGTGCTGGAGCAACATGCCCGCTTGTCGCTCTTCCGCTGCAGCACGCTCCGTATCCGGACGGCTCAGCCGGTCGTTGATCCACGCCAGTGCCACGAGGGCAAGTGCCCCGACCAGCCCCAAGGTGCCAAGCGCCGGGTGGATAATGAACAGCACAATGATGAACATCGGCGTGAAGGGTAGGTCGAGGACCGGAGCCAGCACACCTTGGTGCAGCATGGATTGAATCCGGGCGAGATGCTGCACTTTGTCGACTGGCGCGTTGGGGGTGTTGTCGCGGATCAGGCTCGTCGACAGAATGGTCCCATCGTAACTCTCGGCGAGCTTCTGACCCCCGCGAGCGAGGACCCGCCGCCTGCCGCCATCGGCCGCCACGTAGATGAAGTGGAGAAAGACAGCGATGGCCGTGAGCAAGATCAGTGTCTCTACTGACCCTGACGTCAGCACCCGATCGTACACTTGGAGCATGTAGAGCGGGAGAACCAGGAAAAGCAGATTCACGCATAGCGAGAATGCAGCCGCCACCAGCAGGTATGGCCGTAGAAGAGTCGCGGCGCGATCTGGCTGTGTATCGTTTGAAGCCACGCTCCGCATTTCCCCCGCTGCGTGTTAAGCTTAGAAGTTTATAGAGGATAATATCACGCAACGCGCCGGTGTCCATCGCTGATCCTCTCACGAGGCTGATGACGGCGGGTCGCTACCTACGGCTGCGGCTCACATTTCCCAGGGTGGTGGTGTGCCGAGCTCCTCGACAAGGAAGTCGATAAACGCCCGGACCTTGCCGGTGAGGACGTTCGACTTGGGATAGACGAGCCAGACCGCCGAGCCGTCGTTGACTTCATAGTCGGGCAGAACGCGGACGAGGGAGCCTTCCTTCAAGTCGCGGTGGACGCTCCACATCGATCCCATGGAGATTCCTACGCCTGCCTTCGCAGCGATGCGCGTGCTGGTGCCGTCATCGCAGATGATCCGGTTTGGAGCGTCGGGTGGCGGAAACGTGCAAGAGCGATCCGATGGTGAACTGAGCTCCCGCGGCTTGGCATCCATGAAGGCGATCAGCTGATGGTTCGCGAGATCATCTGGCGTTTCGGGCGCGCCGGATCGATCGAGATAGTCAGGGGACGCGCAGAGCACGCGTTTGTCATCGGCGAGCTTCCGCCCCATGAGCGAGCTGTCTTCGATTGCGAAGTTCCGAAGCGCGAGATCGAACCCACCTTCGATAAGCTTCGTCTGGGTGTCCGACAGCTTCAGCTCAAGGTTGATCTTCGGATGGGCGTCCAGGAACCGCGGAAGGGCGGGCATCACGTAGAGCTGGGCAAACGTGCTGGATGCCGCAAACCGCAGGGTGCCGGTGATCTCGGACTTGCCCTGGCCGAGCGCCTCCAGCCCCGCCTCCTGCTGAGCGATAATCTCTTTGGCGTAGGGGAGGAAGGCAGCCCCTTCGAGGGAGAGCGCAACGTTCCGGGTCGAGCGATGGAGCAGGTCAGCGCCCACTTCGCGCTCGAGTTTGGCCAGCCGAGCCCCGGCGACGGCCGGCGAAAGGCCCAGCTCGCGGCCAGCGGCGCTGATGTTCAGCATCTCAGCGGCCATGACGAAGAGGCGGAGGGCTTGGGTGTCCATGCTGCATTATATACGAAATCTATAAAGTGAATATCGATCTGCACCATTTTTATGGCGGTACTGGAAAATTAGATGCTCGGGGTCGCTGGTAAGAGCGGCAGGCCAGCGAGGAGGACCGCGATGACCCAGACTATTCTGCTCACCGGCGCAACAGACGGCATTGGTCTTGAGACCG
This sequence comes from Pseudomonadota bacterium, assembly GCA_039198765.1. Lineage (GTDB taxonomy): Bacteria > Pseudomonadota > Alphaproteobacteria > Caulobacterales > Parvularculaceae > Parvularcula. The sequence goes on along the minus strand of JBCCTF010000015.1, from coordinate 6,245 downwards.
CAAAGCGACTCGCCGCTGCCGGGCATACACTGTTGCTGCACGGACGAAGTGAAGAGAAGCTCGCGGCGGCTGCGGTAACCGTGTCGCGTGTTCCGGGCGTGGGGACGGTAAAGACTTTCCGCGCCGATCTCTCCGATTTGGGTCAGGTGGTCACGCTCTCTGAAGCGGTCTCTGCGGAGACCCAGCATCTGGATGTGCTGATCAACAACGCAGGCGTGTTCAAGATGAGCAATCCGACGACCACGGATGGTTTCGACGCTCGGTTCATTGTGAACACGATCGCTCCGTATCTCTTGATCCGAAAGCTCCTGACGCTGATGGGCGAGGGTGGCCGCGTGGTGAACCTATCGTCGGCTGCGCAGGCTCCTGTTAGCCTTGAGGCGCTCCGCGGTCGGCAAAAACTGGGCGATGGTGAGGCCTATGCCCAGAGCAAGCTGGCTATCACGATGTGGTCCTTCGAATTGGCCAAGGAATTATCAGAGGGCGGACCATCGGTGATGGCTGTGAACCCTGCATCCTTCCTGGGCAGCAAGATGGTCAAGGAGGCCTACGGTCATGCCGGGCACGATCTTGGTATAGGGGCGGACATCCTCGTGCGGATGAGCACCAGTCCTGACTTCGCTGGTGTGAGTGGAAAGTACTTCGACAACGACCAGCGCAGGCTTGCTGATCCGCATCCTGATGCTTTAAACAGTACAAAGAACAAAAATCTGATCACAGTGATGGAACAGATCATCGCCAGCCGCCTTGCGGTTTAGCGAGCACCATCGTTCTCAGTATTGAGGAACAAAAACAATGACAACGAATTCGCTTCATCAAGCGCGCTCAGTCGCGCGTCCGTCTCGTGATGCCATGTTGCAACGGCAACCGTCCGTCTCCCAGTTTTGGCATCAGGACAAAGAGCTGTTCGAAAAAGCCTGGCGTGAATGGGAAGAGGCTCACACCCACGCCGCCAAGTTGGACAGCACACTGTATGATCCGAAGTTCTACGCAACGGTGACCGAGGCTTGGGAAAACCCTGAAGCCGAAGACAAGGTCCGTGAGCTTTGGACCGAGGTTCTGCCTGGTGTCTATGAGGCGCAGTTCTTTGATCCTGAGAAGCTGGCGAACCTTCGTGCGTATCTTGATGATGTGGCGCATGCGGACATTCCGCTTCGCCCGCCCTATGGAATCGTCCTCAATCGCGGTGGTGCGATGCTTGATCCGCGGTCAGAGGGCTATCTCGCAGCGCCGACGTTTCAGACCTTCTACCGTGATCTGATGAACCGCGTGATGCGACCGGTCTCGCGGCTGCTGTTCCCTGAAGTGACAGGATACGACACGGAGACGTTTGGTTTCTCGATCCAGTGGCAGGCTGATAAAGACACATCGCTCCGTCCGCATACGGATGCCTCTTCTGTCACCCTTAACATCAACCTCAACCTTCCGGGTGAGGACTTCTCAGGCTCTGCCGTTGGTTTCTTCGACAGAACGACGGGCCAGAAGGTCGACTACACGTTCAAGCCGGGCAGTGCGGTGATCCATCGGGGCGACGTCCCTCATGTTTCGCAGCCGATTATCAAGGGTGAGCGATCGAACTTTGTTCTCTGGCTCTATGGCGAGCACGGACGAATTCCGTCCTTCGGAGCACCGAGCCGTCATTCAGACCCCCATGAGCGCTGGACTATCCCTCAGCCAACAGGTGACACCTTCGCCCCGTTCTAACGATCCTTGTACAGATTTTGGGAATAGGAAAAAGACAATGAAAGCAATGGTACTGAACAGCTACGGCGATGCTGCGACCTTCGAAGAAGCGGAGATCAGTGCGCCTACGGTGAGCGACGAGCATGTGTTGGTCCGTATCGCGGCGACCAGCGTGAACACGGTCGACACGATGATCAAACAGATGGGGCAGGAGCAACTTCCCCTGTCCCCTGATCTGCCCGCCGTCCTCGGCATGGATTTCGCGGGAACGGTCGAGGCTGTGGGTGAGGGCGTCCAAGGATTTGCGGTCGGCGACGAAGTCTATGGCTGCGCTGGCGGTCTGATCGGACTGCAAGGTACACTGACGGAGCTGATCGATGCCGATGCACGATTGATCGCGCACAAACCAAAGTCGCTCTCGATGCGCGAGGCCGCTGCGCTTCCTCTGGTCGGGATCACGGCTTTTGAAGGATTAACCCGCGCGGGCGTTGGGGCCGGTCAAAAGGTCTTGGTGCAGGGCGGAGCAGGGGGCGTCGGCCACATTGCGGTCCAGCTTGCCAAGCATTTCGGTGCCGACGTCTATGCGACAGGCACGGGCGATGAGCAGCTTGGCATTATCGAGAGTTTCGGTGCAACCGGCATCGACTTCAGAACCGAGGCCGTGGCTGACTATGTTGCTCAGTACACAGGAGGAGCGGGCTTTGACGCTGTCTTTGACTCCGTAGGCGGAGCGAATATGGCGAACTCGTTTGAGGCGGCGGCACTGAACGCGCAGATTGCCACGACCGTCGCGCTCCTTGAACTCGATCTGTCTCCTGCACACTTCAAAGGTCTGTCGATCCACGTGATCTTCATGCTCATCCCGATGCTTCACGATCGTCAGCGTGAGGAGCATGGGCGCATCTTGTCAAAACTTGCCCACATCGTGGATGGGGGTGCATTGAATCCAGTCCTCGACGCGCACGAGTTCTCGCTGGATCAGGTCGGTGCTGCGTATGACCGGCTCACCAGCGGTCAGGCGATTGGCAAAGTGGTGGTCTCCGTCTGACCCCATCCTTTCGCTGCTCCATGCGAAGAACGTTGATTTTGGCTCATCCCGTTGGCGCTTCATTTGCTTCGGAGCGCCAAGCCTCTTACTTTGGGGAGCCTGTAACAGGATGCGTATGAACAAGCCGGCCAAAATCGATACGAACCGCGAAACGGTCATTGAGAACGCAACGGAGCTCTTCTGGCGGAAGGGCTTCGATGATGTCTCTGTGGGTGATCTTGTCGATGCCACCGGCCTCAACCGGTACCAGCTGTACCAGACCTTCGGCAGTAAGCGGGACATCTTCCTCACGATCTTGGATAGCTACATCGCTGAGTCCCATGAGGCGGTGAAAGGCTTCCTCGATGAGGAGGGCGCGAACCCCTACGACGCGCTTTATAACTGCATTTACAACAAGATGCTCGACCCGGAGATTTTCCCGGCAGGTTGTTTGATGTGCACCACTGCCGTCGATGTTGCCGCGAAAGACGAAGAGGTCGCGGAGATCTTCAACCAGGTGAACGCGGACATGCATGTGTCGTTTGCTGAGGCATTTCGGCGCGCACAGTCGAAGGGGTTGGTACCCGATGACCGCGACGCTGACGCCTTCGCCGAACTGGCCCACGCCCTATATTTTTCAACGGGTGTACAGGCGCGGATGGGGCGCAGCCGCGAGGCGTTGATGGACGCTCTGCGCAAAACAGTCGACAGCGTGAAGAACTAATTAGACTGTTGCTTCTAGAATGGGTGTTCTGATATGGACGCTTCACGTCCGAAGGAACAGCTATGCCTATTCGTACCCGCACCGCCGTCGACCGCGTCGCCGTCTCGTTCACAGAATTCGTTCTGCGCTTCCGCTATCTGGTGGTTCTGCTCGCCCTCGCGGCAGTGGTCGCCATCACATCCCAAGCTCAGTATCTGACGTTCGGGAACAATTACCGCGTCTTCTTCTCTAAGGAGAATCCGGAGCTCCAGGCGTTCGAGAATTTCCAGAACACCTACACCAAGAACGACAATGTCTTCATCCTCGTGGTGCCCCGCGATGGCAGTGATGTGTTCAACGAACGGACGATGTCGGCTGTTGCAGAGATCACGGAAGCAGCGTGGCAGATCCCGCACTCCATCCGCGTCGATAGTGTCACGAACTTTCAGTACACTTACGCTGAAGAGGACGACCTGATCGTCGAAGACTTGGTCGGTGATCCGTCATCTCTCACGCCGGAAGAGTTCGCTGAGAAGCGCGCGGTGGCGTTGGCTGAGCCGCTATTGAACGGGCAATTGGTTACAGGCGATGCCTCGGCCACCGCTATTAACGTGGTCCTTCAGTATCCTGAGCTCTCCAATGACGAGGTGCCCGCCGTTGCCGCGGCAGCGCGGGAACTGCGCGACCGAATTGTCGCTGCGTATCCCGAGCTTGATGTTCGCCTAACAGGCGTCGGCATGCTGAACGTGTCGTTCGCCGAGGCCGGGATCAAAGACAACACAACGTTGGTCCCTGCCATGTTTGGCGTAGTGATCCTCCTGACGCTGATCACTGTTCGGTCGTTTAGTGCGACGGTCGCCACGTTGTTTGTTATCATGCTCTCGGTGCTGACGACCATGGGCGTGGGTGGGTTGATGCGCGTGGAACTCACGCCGATTTCGCTGTCTTCCGCGATTGTTGTGCTGACCCTAGCGGTGGCCGACTCGATCCATATCCTCCTGACGTTCAGGCAGAATATGCAGCGCGGGCTTGAGAAGCGCGAGGCGTTGATCGATGCGATGCGCGTGAACTTCCTCGCGGTGGGCATCACGTCGCTGACAACGATTGTTGGCTTCTTGGCCCTCAACGCGTCCGATGCGCCGCCGTTCTGGCACCTGGGCAATATGTCCGCCGCTGGCATCGCGACGGCGTGGGCACTGTCCGTGACGCTGCTCCCTGCACTCATCATTATCCTGCCTGCGAAGGCGAAAGCTAAGGATGATGCGGGCGAGGAACGGTCGCAACTGATGGCCGGTCTCGCTGATGCAATCCTTGCACGGAAGAACACATTCGCCGCCGGTAGTCTCGGCCTTGCGATCGTCCTCGTCGCCATGATCCCGCGGATGGATTTCAACGACCAGTGGGTGGAGTATTTCGACGAGCGGATTCCCTTCCGTCCGGCCAGCGATCTGTCCGCGAACTATTTCGGCCTCTACCCGGTGGAGTTCTCCGTACCTGCGGGAGAGACGGGCGGCGTGTCGGAGCCCGAGTATCTGCAGCGCCTCGATGCGTTCACCCAGTGGCTCCGCACCCAGGACAACGTGAACCACGTCTATTCGATCTCCGACATTATGAAGCGTCTCAACAAAAATCTGAACGCTGACGATCCGGAGTTCTACAGCCTACCGGGCGACCGTGAGCTGTCGGCGCAGTACCTGCTGCTCTACGAGCTCTCGCTGCCCTACGGTCTCGATCTCAACGACCGGATCAACATCGACAAATCGGCCAGCCGCGTCACAGCGACCCTCGGCAACGTCACCACCGCCGAAACCAAGGCCTTCCTCGACGCCGTGAATGCCTACCTCGATGCCAACTTTAGTGACGACCTGCGGCCGATGCCGACGTCGACCCAGGTGATGTTCACCTACATCACCGACCGCAACGTCTCGCAGATGATCCAAGGCACCATCCTCGCGATCGTCTTGATTTCCGGGATCATGGCCTTCGCCCTCCGCAGCGTGCGCCTCGGTGTTCTCAGCCTCGTACCCAACGCTTTGCCGATTCTGTCCGCGTTCGGCGTATGGGCGGTGCTGGTCGGTGAAATCGGCTTCTCTGTCGCTGTGGTCGCGGCCATCAGCCTCGGCATCGTGGTCGATGACACCGTGCACTTGATGACCAAGTATGTCCGTGCACGTCGCGAAAATGGCCTGACACCTGAGGCCGCGGTCAAGTACGCCATCACCACGGTCGGTGCAGCGATCACCGTGAACACGATCATCCTGACCATCGGCTTCTCACTGCTGATGTTCTCGACCTTCAAGGTGACCGTCGACATGGGCCTCCTGACCGGCCTGTCGATCATGTTCGCCCTGGTCCTCGACTTCCTTTTCCTCCCCGCGCTCCTGATCTGGACGGATCGCGGCGAGACCAACCCTGTTAGCACGGAGACGACCCATGCCCCTGAAAACCCCGCTCTTGCTTAGCCTGCTCGCCAGCGCTGCGCTGGTTGCTGCCCCCACCATCAGTGTTGCTCAGCCTGCTGAGCAAGCGCAGACGGAAGAAGCGCAAAAAGGCTACGACATCGCCGCGCGTTCGGACCGCTCTGACACCGGCTTCGGCAGCTCTGAAGCCAGCGCCGTGATGGTGCTGCGCAACGCCGCTGGCCAGGAAAGCCCGGCCCGCAAACTCCGCTTTCTGACCCTGGAACGGGAGAACGAAGATGTTGGTGATAAGTCTCTGGTTATTTTCGAAAGCCCTCGCGACGTGGAGGGCACGGCGCTCCTCAGCCATGCCAAAATCCTCGATGCCGATGATCAATGGCTGTACCTGCCAGCGCTAAAACGTGTGAAGCGG
>JBCCTF010000014.1:0-35432 GCA_039198765.1 Pseudomonadota bacterium | reverse complement strand
GCGGATTCTTTCTCTTCCATGACTATAGCAAAGACCGCTCGCAGAAAAATATTACGGAACTATATTCTAGCGCGGCTCTCTGATCCAGAATTGAAATTGGAAGTAGCGACGATCCTAGAAATTGAGCGCTCGGACGCCGCAATCGAAAATGTCAGTCGCCTTCCAGCTTCTGGAAACCCGGAAACAAGAATAATGTCGGGAACCGAAGTTTTATCGACAGCACGTTCTGGGGTGCGAATTGATATCTTCTACTGTTTGACGCCTACCGCTCTGGACGTACAAAGCAAGAACCTCGCGGCAGCGGAGATCATGGCGCAAGAATTGGCGGACCTATCGAATGAGGGAGCCGTTATCGGGACGAGAAATCAAAAGGTGGGCTCTGTACGTTTGAGAGCACTGACGCCATCAAAGAATGCTGAACGCGGATACAGAATAACCCAATGGGAGATCCGAGCAGACAACCGCACCGGTGAGATTGAGTTTGCCGAGGCGGTTAGGATGCTGGCATCTGAACGTCTACAGCAAGAAAGTTTATTTGTTCGGGGCAAAAATAGTAGTAAGACTGACGATTACATCAGCCTTTTCTACTGTTCCGTGTAAAATTTCACCTAAGCGCTCTGGTCTTGGGGTTCGGCTTGTTGGCCGTTGCCTTCTGCAAAGACCTTGAGCGGTTCGCCGCGGCCTTCGACCACTTCGTCGTTCACGACGATCTCGCCCACGCCTTCCAGGGTCGGCAGGTCGAACATGGTGTCGAGCAGGATGCCCTCCATTATCGAGCGCAGGCCGCGGGCGCCGGTTTTGCGGGTGATGGCTTTGCGGGCCACCGCCGAGAGGGCGTCGTCGGTGAAGGTCAGCTCGACATTCTCCATCTCGAAGAGGCGCTGGTACTGTTTGACCAGGGCGTTCTTCGGCGAGGTGAGGATCTGCACCAGGGCATCCTCGTCGAGGTCTTCGAGCGTCGCGATGACAGGCAGACGACCGATGAATTCAGGGATCAGACCGAACTTGAGGAGGTCCTCAGGCTCAACCGCGCGCAGGACGTCGCCGATGCGCTTGTCTTCGATCTCTTTCACCTCAGCACCGAAGCCGATGGATGCACCTTCACCGCGGTTTTGGATCACTTTATCGAGGCCAGCGAACGCGCCGCCAACGATGAAGAGGATGTTCGTCGTGTCCACCTGCAGGAATTCCTGCTGCGGATGCTTCCGGCCACCTTGCGGCGGAACCGATGCGACGGTGCCTTCCATGATCTTCAGGAGGGCCTGCTGCACGCCTTCGCCCGAGACATCGCGGGTGATGGACGGGTTGTCGGACTTCCGGCTGATCTTATCGATCTCGTCGATGTAGACGATGCCGCGCTGGGCCCGCTCAACGTTATAGTCAGCCGACTGCAGCAGCTTCAGAACGATGTTCTCGACATCCTCACCGACGTAACCGGCCTCGGTCAGGGTCGTCGCGTCAGCCATCGTGAATGGCACATCCAGGATGCGCGCCAGGGTCTGGGCCAGGAGCGTCTTACCCGAGCCGGTCGGACCGACGAGCAGGATGTTCGACTTCGCCAACTCGACGTCAGAGTTCTTCTGCGCGTGGTTCAGGCGTTTGAAGTGGTTGTGCACCGCCACCGACAAGACGCGCTTGGCGTAGCCTTGGCCGATGACATAGTCGTCGAGCACCTGGTGGATGTGCTGTGGGCTGGGCACGCCATCGCCGGACTTCACGAGAGTCGACTTCGACTCCTCGCGGATGATGTCCATGCAGAGTTCAACACACTCATCACAGATGAACACGGTGGGGCCCGCGATCAATTTGCGGACTTCGTGCTGCGATTTCCCGCAGAAGGAGCAGTAGAGGGTGTTTTTGCCGTCGCCGGAGCCACCGGTGCCGCTTGGCCCTGCTCCGTTACCGCCCTTGTTGCTCACTTTGCTCATAATTCTAGCTCCTCATGCAACTCCGCCGAGGGAGCTGCTGCCACTTTCGTGACCACGGCTTCTGCCGCCCACCATACAACCTGCCTGAAGCCGGAAGGCTGTGCAATCACACGGAAAGCCACGTTACGCGGCCAGTTATTGATTTGGCGTTGCCGGTTTGCGCTCAAACCGGCTCGCCTCATACACGTTAGTTCTCGCCTTCGCCCGCTTCGGTTGCAACCCGTCGTTCAAAAACCTGATCGATCAGGCCAAAATCCTGCGCTTCCGTCGGGGTCATGAAGTGATCCCGGTCCAGCGTGCGCTCGATCGTGTCGTAATCCTGGCCGGTATGTTCGACGTAGATTTCGTTGAGGCGACGTTTGGTCTCGAGGATGTCCTTGGCGTGACGCTCGATATCCGAGGCCTGGCCTTGGAAGCCCGCCGACGGCTGGTGCACCATGATCCGGCTGTTGGGTAGCGAGAAGCGTTGGCCCTTCTCACCGGCCGCAAGGAGCAGGGAGCCCATGGAGGCGGCCATACCGATGCAGATCGTCGAAACCGCGGGACGGATGTACCGCATGGTGTCGTAGATCGCGAGGCCGGACGTGACCTGGCCGCCCGGGCTGTTGATATAAAAAGCGATATCTTTCTTGGGGTTATCCGCCTCAAGGAACAGAAGCTGCGCCACCAAAAGGGTCGAGACCTGGTCATGGACCGGGCCAGACAGGAACACGATCCGCTCTTTCAGCAGGCGGGAATAGATGTCGAAGCTGCGCTCCCCGCGGCTCGTCTGCTCGATCACCATCGGGATCAGCGTGTTCATTGTAAGGTCGTGGGGATCACGTTCGGACATTCGGTTCTCCGGGAGGAAGTATCTTGTGGGGCAGGCCCCGTGGGCATGCCGAGGTAGGAAACGATGCCTGACTAGGCAAGGCGTCGGTTAAGCTTGTGTGAAACGAGATCACGCTGCCGCCCCATACGCTCACATTGAGACAGAAACGGCGCCGGAATCCCTATTTGGTGCAGCTTGGGAGTCGGCAAAGTCAATTTTTGGTTAACGGAACGGCTAAATGTGTTATCTCTTGCATCAGAGCACACGTGGGGAACAGCATGCTTCGGAAAAAGTCTCTCTTTGCAATCGCGGCTGCAGCAGCGACCGCCCTTGCAGCGACGGCTCAGGCGAAAATCGAAATCGTTCTCGATGAGGTGGGCAACGACCTCGTTTTCACTTTCAACGGCACGCTTGATCTCACCGGGATGATGCGGATTGATGAGAGCCAAGAAGAGAACCGATCCGGCCTTGGCGCGCGCTTTGGCTCGATCCTGTCGTTCCCCGATGGTTCACTGATCGACACCTATGGCGCACCGTCGCTCGACGCTTTTGGTGGTCGGAACTCTGGTCCTGAAGCCGGTATCTCAACCGGAGACGCTTTCGGAATTTTCGGAGATGATGTGTTCGGCCTGCCCACAGGCTATGTTTCGGGCGACTTCATCTCGGGCACGATGATGATTGAAAACGCTGATTTCAGCACGTTCAGCATCGTTCCCGGCGTTTACACCCGGACCTTCGCTAACGGCAGCGGCTTCGTGCTTCTGGCAGGTGATGTGCAGGCCGTGCCGCTTCCTGCTGGCGCTGTTCTTGCTGCCCCGGTTGTGGGCGCTATGGTGCTCAGACGCCGCAAAAAGGCGTAGAGCCCCAGCGAAATTCTCGCTTAACGCGAAAATCTCAATAAATCCCGATGCTTGGCACGCCCATTGCAACGACGTAACCGTCGAATGTTGCCTGGGGGCTGGCAACGCGAACCGGTGGACGTCTCACACTCCGCCCAGCCTCCCAGCTGGCACTCGGCAGTTTTGTGACTGTAACTTGGGGGGCCGATCATGGCTAAAACGAAACTACTGGCTGCACTGGGTGCAGCAGCAACGATGGCCGCAGCGTCTGCGGCACAAGCAAGCACCGTCACCCTGACGGAGCAAACGCCGGGCGATCTGTTCGCCAACCTCGGCTGGTTCGAAACCGTGACCGTTTCGACCGACAGCGGCGTGAGCACGCAGAACTTCAACGCAGGCGCGTTCGAGCTGAACGACGGCATGCGTGATCTGCTGGCATTCTGCCTCGACCCGGAAACCTTCCTCAACCTGGGCGAAGACTTCGACACGATGGTCACCGCGGCCAAGTGGGACACCGTCCTCACCGAGATCGACAAGCTTTTCACCAGCTCCTACAGCCTCGTGAACAGCGCTGAGACCGCTGCCGGTTTCCAGATCGCTCTTTGGGAGATCATCATCGACCAAGGCGGCACGATGGACATCACCGACGGTATCTTCCGCGCGTCGGCATCGGTTGGCGCAGAAGCGTTCGCCAACATGGCCCTTATGGCACTCGCATCCGCTGGTACCGGCGGCTTCAACTTCACCACCTACGTGAACTCTGGTCAGGACCTGATCAACGCAGAAGCCGTTCCGGTTCCTGCTGCAGTTCTGCTGATGGCCCCAGTTCTCGGTGGTCTGGCGATGCGTAAGCGTCGTAAAGCGTAAGCGCTTTCAACACGCAAGGTTGGTCCGAACCTTCCTCTCTTGTGTTCCTTGCGTGGGGGTGCCTCTTCGGAGGCACCCTTTCGCCTATTCTGTGTCCGCCTTTTTCAAGCGGTAGGTTTCAGCCTCACCCGGGAAAGTCCGTGCTCGGACGTCTTTGCCGTACGCCTCCGCCGCTTCGCCGACGACAGAGCGAAGATCAGCGTACCGACGGACAAACTTCGGCGTCCAATCGAACAGGCCGAGCATATCAGGTGTGACGAGGATCTGGCCGTCACAGGCCGCCGACGCGCCGATACCGATCGTTGGGCACTTCACCTGCTCACTAATCCGCCGCGCCAGCTCTTCATCGGTGCCTTCAATCACCATCGCAAACGCTCCAGCCTCATCAGCAGCGAGGGCTTCATCAATCACGGCCTGGCGTTCAGCGTCGGTTTTACCCTTCGCTTTGAATCCGCCGGTGACCAGAGCTGCCTGAGGGCGCAGGCCCACATGGGCCATCACGGGGATCCCGCGCTCCGTCAGGAAGCGGATGGTTTCTGCCGCATAGGTTCCGCTTTCGATCTTCACTGCGCCGCAGCCTGTCTCCGCGACCACTTGGGTCGCTGAATCAAAAGCTTGCTCCGGTGAGGCTTCATAACTCCCAAACGGAAGGTCGACGACGACCAAAGCTTTGTCCGCGCCGCGCATCACCGCTTGGCCATGCAAGATCATCATATCGAGCGTCACACCGACGGTGGAAGGTAGTCCGTGCACCACCATACCCAGGCTGTCACCGACGAGCAGAACATCGCAATGCGGATCAAGCACCGCGGCGGTCGGTGCGTCGTAAGCGGTCAGGCAAACCAAGGGCTCACCGCCCTTCCGTGCACGGACGGAGGCAGCAGTCATCGGGCGCTTCTTCGGACTTTGGGCAGACATTAGTGGTTCGGCGGCCTTAGCGCTTCGGCTTGGGCCCGGGTGAAGCCCAGAACATCGCGCACGGAGGAAATAAGCAGGCTCTCTGACAGCTCCTCACCGTCGAGCTCCACGAGCCGCCACAGGTGGGTGATCAGCGACTCCTGATCCTCTTTCTCCATGCCCTTCACGGCAACCGCGAAGGTCATGAACGACCGGTGGCCTTTGTGCAGCTCTTCCTCAGCCTGCTGAATAAGCTCCTTCGCCTCGGGATTGCCGATGTGGAACAGCTTCATCAACCCAGCGATCGCCTTGTCGCGTTCCAGCGCTTTGAAGTGGCCATCGCGGTGGGCAGCGGCGACCATCAGGCCAGCAGCGCCCACCTTCGGGCTGACGGCGGGAGGTGCAGTCGTGCCGTCCCCATCGCCGGGGAACAGCCACTCGGAAAGGTTCGCAATCACCATGGCTCAGTCTTCCTGGAACGCGGTCAGCGCCAAGACCTCGACGCCCGCGTCCTGCAGCAGCTTACGGCCAGGCAGGCCCTCAAGCTCAACAACAAATGCCGCGCCGACGACCTCAGCGCCAGCCTCCTGCACCAACGCGACAGAGGCCAAGGCGGTTCCGCCAGTGGCCAAAAGATCGTCGATCAACAGAACTTTCGCACCGGCCGGGAACGCGTCCTGGTGCACTTCGAGCGTGTCCTCGCCATACTCCAGGGCATAGCTTTTCGCGATGGTCTCAGCCGGGAGTTTGCCGCTTTTCCGGATCGGCACGAACGCGATGTTGAGGCGGTCAGCGACCGCGGCACCAAAGATGAAGCCGCGGGCTTCAATCCCGGCAATGTGGGTTGCACCCTGGCTTTTGTAGGCGTCGGCCAGCGCAGCGCAGGTGGCCTGGAACGCCTCCGGGTTGCCCATCAGCGTGGTCAGGTCGCGGAACACGATGCCCGGCTTGGGATAGTCAGGAATGGCCCTGATCGTCGCTTTGAGGTCCATCACGGTTGCTCCTTAGGCGAGGCGGTAGGTGGACCCCATGGGCGCGCGGGATGCAAGCCCGCTCGGCCCAGTTTTTTGCACTGCAGCGAACAGGCAGTGCCGCAGTTCAGCGCAGCTCCGCCTTCACCTGTTGGAAGAGGCGCACAAACTCGGGAACATCATCAAAGTCGCGATGGCTGCGGTCAGCCGAAACCAGAACGATCACAACCTCCTCTTCGGGGTCGATATGCACGAACTGGCCGTCATAGCCCTGCATCGTCATCGCGCCTGGCTCATCGCCGATGAGCCAGAAATGGTGTCCGTAACCAAGCTCACCCGCGCCTTCGGGGACATGGTCCTCTGTGGGCGGAGTAGCGACAAACTCAGGCCACTCTGGTGGCAGCACCTGAACACCGCCAACCTTGCCGCCCTGCACGTAAAGCTGACCCAGCTTTGCGTAGTCTTCGAGGGTCAGCTGTAGGCAGCAATAGCCAAGCTCTTTGCCCGAAGGCCCCTCGCGATCCACAAGCCACGTGCCGCCGGAGATACCGAGCGGTGCTGCCATTTTCTCATTGAACAGGTCCATCAGCCTACGGTCATAAGCACCACGCAAGATAGCCGAGAGCACTTGCGTATTCGTCGAGATATAGTCGAAGTCCTGCCCCGGTTCACGATTAGACGCATACTGACGAATGGTCTTATCGACGTCTTTGTTAAGGAGGAACGTGTCGAGGAAAAGCCTGCGAATGTCCGACCTCGGCTCCTCATAGTTCTCATTGAAATCAATGCCTGACGACATCATCAGCAGATGACGCACCGAGATATCGCCATAGTCAGATCCAGTGTACTCCGGTGCGTACTTCGATGTCGGATCATCGAGGCTATCGATCTTGCCCTCCATCAGAGCAATACCGATCAGTGAACTGACGACAGACTTTGCCACCGACCATGAAGTGAACGTGTTGGCACGCTGCGCCTCGCCGAAATATTCTTCGTAGGCGACCTCTCCATTCTTCAAAACAAAGATGCCTTGAAGGTTCCGTTGGGCGACATAATCGTCAAGGGTGCGGGTCCTACCGTCCCACTCCCATGTGAAATCGATGTCGCGCTCGTCGCGGGGAAACGTCGTCACCGGCGCGTCATGCTCAACGTCCGTAGAAGGATAAATCAACGTCATCGTCCGGTAGGCCAGCCGCCGGTCTGGTGCTTCCGAGAACGCAATCACCTCCCGCGGCGAAAACTCCGACCCCGGACGAAAATACCAGATCGCGGCGACAACGATCCCCACACAAAGGATCGCAAAGACAGCCAGCTTTTTCATGATGGATCGGGCCTCCCCGCCCTTTTTTCAGGAGCCCTTGAAGAGCCCTCTTTCAACTATCGGCCCGCACCGTAGCGCAGTTTGCCCAGCGCGCTGACGAAACCCGCCGGATCGGGCAAGCGCTTCTGCACTTTGCCTTTGAATTTCTCGAACTGCATCAGGTTGCCCATGCGCGCACCCAGGAACGCCCACGTCTCAGCGTAGGGGTCCTCAGCCGCCGCATCACCGCCATCGGCCAGCCACCGGGTGAACGTCGCAGCGTAGATAGCGCTCAGCGAAGCCCGCTTGGTGTACCAGTTGAAGTCCGTGCTCTTGTCATCAATCGTCCGCCACATCCGATCCGCCGTGCGGAAGAGAAGTTGGGCGCCCAGCGTCCCGTAGACCGGCAGCGTCAGGGTCCCCCGCGCCCGGCGCGCCGCCTCGCGGTTCCAGTCCAGCTGCACGATGCGCTGCTTAATGAGCCACGTGATCTTTGCCGTGATCCCGTGTGGCTTGGGGTTCAGCGCCTCAAACGCCTCCACCATCGCCTGGTCTTCAGTCTCCGACCAAAAGGTCAGAACATCCGCTACGCCGCGGGGGAACAGCCGCGCCACTTCGCCGGTGGCCATGGCGGCCTCATCAACACCCGCAGCCCGGGCCGCGCGGTCCAGGGTCTGGTCGGTGAAGCCATCGAACGCCGCCTCAGAAAGCAGGCAGTCGAGAATATCACGGCGCACATCGTCGTCGGGGGTACGAGGATCGGTCATAACGCCCTCCCTATTCGCCTTTATCATGTCTCGACAAGCGGCCCTTTGTCCGTTATGGGGCGCGTTCCGCTGGAAACCGCTATTCGAAGGAGTGAGACCCATCGTTAACATCGTCGTGCGTGACAACAATGTCGAGCAAGCCCTGCGCGCCCTGAAGAAGAAGATGCAGCGCGAAGGCACTTTCCGCGAAATGAAAGCCCGCAAATTCTACGAGAAGCCGTCGGAGAAACGCGCCCGCCAAAAGGCCGAGGCCGTTCGCCGCGCCCGTAAACTGCAGCGCAAGCGCATGCAGAAAGAAGGCCTGATCTAACGATCAAGCCGCGCCAGCGGACACACTCCGAAGCCGCCCGGCCCCGCCGCGGCGGCTTTTGTTGTTGGTAGTGCCCCTTCCGTGCTAGTGAATACGCGAGTGTTTTCAGGGTTGTGCATATGCGTTGGTCGTTGATTTTTGCCGTTCTGTTCGCAGCAGGCTGCGCGAGTCATTTTGAAGACCGGCCATTCGCTACAACGCTGCCAGAGGACAATGGCTGGATCGCAGCCGTGGCAACAATTGCTGATACCGAAGCGCTTTGGTTTGTCGCGGACAACAGTACGCTTACGGAAGCCCAGATTGGCGGTAACCAACTGACCTCTTCCTCGCCCGACGGCGCATTATCATGGGCCCCAACTGTTAGCGTTGCAGGCGCGCTGGGAACCGGCGGAAGCCGACGCGAGGAAGTATTGCTAATCAGCGTTCCAGCGGGTGACTACGCTCTGGCGGGTGCACGGATCAAACCTCAGCGGGGCGGCGGCAAGACAGTCAACATTGGCTACGTCTCTCCGAAGGTTGAGTTTCAGGTCGAGTCGGGGACCGTAACGTTCTTGGGCAACCTTGGAGTGAGTGGGCTCTACGTCACGGACGTCGGGTTGAGCTGGTCGGAAGGTCAGGCGTCGGCTGTTGCCACGTATATCGACGGAAACGGCGCCAAAGCCGGTCCGATCACCCAAGCCTTCAGCGACGATCCCTTTACCGGAGCGGACCCTCTCAGAAGCAGCAACCCGCGCCCGACGCCTCGCTTCATCTATATGCCATAACGATCAGCAGCTCTATCCGCTTTGCTCCGTGGACTGATCTCCTTTCGCCCTACGCGCTCGTGAGCGTTTGATGACGCCCGCGCCTCGCGACGCACATGGCTCATACGAGTGTTGTGGGGGATCCGTACAATGAACGTTTTCAGCGCCTTCTCACCTCGAAGCCACGGCAACGCCTGCCACAGCGCGACGAACACGTGCTGCGCCGGCTTCTCCGCCAATTCAGGCCGCGCCTCATAGGTCTACGCTATACGCGTGACGAGCGGACCATAGGTCTCCACCGTCGCCGGAGAGTCCGCAGAAGGCGTCTCACCAGGGCTCATATCGCCACAGCCGCCCGCAGCGCTCGCTCCGCACACCGATCGATTTTTAACTTCTGAATAAGGGGCAGAGGACGTCCCTCAGCAGCGAGGCATGCCATCTCCGCCAACCATAGATGTGACGTCGACTGACGATTTCTGCACGAGCTAAGCAATCGTGGCGAAGCTGAAGAAATCTCTTGCCTTTCCGTTAACGGTACCCTCGGATTCGACAGTCGTAACATCTGAGGGGATATCACGATGACGAAAACACTTCAGGCGTCTGCTGCGGCCGCATTAGCACTGGGCTTCGTTGGCGCGCACGCCATGGTCACGACGGAAACCAATCGGACGACCTTTGAGGCGGGGATCACCATCGGATCGGCGGAAAACTTCGAAGGGAACCCTGCGTGGCCAGGCTCTGAGGCCAGCCTTGTTGTGCCAACCATCACCGTAGGCGATCTGACGTTTTCAACGCTCTTCGACCAAGCTGGCGCCGATGTGGCCCTGTTTGGATCAGAGTTTTTTGGTCTTGGCAGCAACGACAACGCGCTCGCAGCGAACTTCTTTCCTGACACTCTGATCGTCGACATCGCCCCTGGTACCAACGCCATTGGCTTTGATCTGAATTCGATCGTAGACTTTGGTAACGACACAGTGATCACCGTGTTCAACAGTGCGGAAGAAGTTCTCGACACGGTTGTTGTCCCAGCTTTGAACGGCTTTCAGTTCATCGGCATCACCGCGATGGAGGACATCGCCCGCCTGACGATCGATGATGGCGAGTTCGGCTCCACCACGGTCGTCGTGGACAACTTCGTTCTTGGCAGCTCAGGCGCCGCAACGGTTCCGGTTCCCGCAGCCGCGCCGCTGATGCTTGCAGGTCTCGGTCTTTTGGCCGCCAAGCGTCGCAAGAACGCTGTGTAAGCAGCGAGCTCGCATACCGCTTTAAAGGCCTCTTTCTCTGCACAGAGGCCTTTTTTTCTAGCTCGACGTGCGAGACACGGATCGCGTGCTCTTTACACCAACGAATAATCAGCCACTAAAACCTGACCCGTGTCGAACACCAGGAGATCCCGCCCATGTCGCCCTATGAGATGGTTCGCAACCAACTTGCTGAGATGGTGCCCTTTGCCAAGTACACCGGCGTGGTGATCAACGAGCTGTCGGGCGACAGCGCGACCTGCACGCTGGAGCAGCGGGGCGAGGTGGAGAACCATATCCAGTCCATGCACGCCGGGGCGATGTTCGTCCTGGGCGAGCAGGCCTCGGGCGCGGCCTACGCCGGCGCGTTCATCGATCGGATGATGTCCGTCCGGCCTGTCGCCGCGGAAGCGTCCATCAAGTATGTCAAAATCGCCAAAGGCACCCTGACCGCAACGGGCAAAGTGCGCGATGACGTCACCGCACTGAAAGCAGCCTTGGACAAGGACGGGAAGGTCAAGTTCCCGGTTGATGTCATTATCGCCGACAGTGATGGCGACACCGTCGCCACCATGGTCGTGGACTGGCACCTCAAGTCGCTGGGCTGAGCGGCCCACTCCCGACCTGCGAGACCGCGTAGCAACCCGGCCGTAGCGCCGGGTTGCCGCCGCGTTGTCTTGTCACAACGCCAAACGACACTTCAGTGATTATCGAAGCGACGTGCGTTGCAAACCGGCGCACCCGACCTCCCCACACAATTATCATTTTTTGCGATTGATAATTATTATTAACAGGCCTAACGAGCCTCATCGCTAATGCAGGGGCATTTGAAATGAGAACCACAACCCGGCGCCTTCTTGGCGCCACGATCCTGTCGTCACTGTGCGCAGCCACGGCCTACGCGGCGGAGCCGGCAGACATCATCATCGTCAAAGGCGATGTTCTTTACACGGACCAGGTCAACGCACTGAAATCGCCCACGCCAATTATCGACGTGCCGCAAAGCCTGTCGATCATCACAGCGGACGAGATTGTCCAGCGCGGCTTCACCAGCATCGGTGACATCATCAACTACACGCCTGGTGTCAACAACTCCCAAGGCGAGGGCCACCGGGACGCGATCGTCTTCCGCGGCGTTCGTTCGACAGCTGACTTTTTCATCGACGGCGTTCGCGACGATGTTCAGTATTACCGTCCGCTTTACAACCTCGAGCAGGTTGAGATCCTCCGTGGACCGAACGCTCTGTTCTTCGGCCGCGGCGGCACTGGCGGCATCCTGAACCGTGTGACCAAGAAGGCTGAGATCGGTGAGCAGTTCACCGGTTACCGGACGTCAGTAAACACGTTCGGCGCCTACGACGTATGGATCGACACCAACGTGTCAGTCAGCGACGGCGCGGCCTTCCGTCTCAATGCGATGGTGGAAGAGCTTGATAACCATCGTGATTTTTATGATGGTACACGGATTGGCTTCAACCCAACAGCAAAATTCGCCCTCGCGCCTACGACAACACTCGATGTGTCCTATGAGTATGTGGACCACGAGCGGTTCATCGATCGCGGTATCCCGACGGGTACGGATGGTCGCCCAGTTGAAGCGTTTGAAGACATCGTCTTCGGTGACCCTGAACTCAACGAAACCAAGCTGGAAGCGCACCTGTTCCGCGCGATCCTGCAGCATGAGTTCGCTGAAAACCTGAAAGGCCGGTTCAGCGCTTTCTACGGCGACTACGACAAGTTCTATCAGAACTTCTACGCGTCCAGCTATGACCAGGCGAACACGCCTGACCAAGTGGGCCTCGACGGCTATGTCGACACGACCCAGCGCGAGAATTTCATCCTGACCGGTGATCTGATCGGCGCCTTCACCACCGGCAGCGTTGAGCATAGCGTTGTGGTGGGTGCGGAGTATATCGACACCGTCAACAACAACGACCGGTTCAACCCCGTATGGGATCAAACCCATGACGACGTTGAGTTTTTCTCGATCCAGCGTCCTCTGAACCTGCGCGGCGGGCGCGGCGTGAACGCCAGCGGCAACCCGACGGTCGTCGACCTAACCACCGATCTCAACGACGACACCGAGGCCGACGTTCAGGTTTTCTCCGCATACGTCCAGGACGAGATCGCGATTTCGGACAAGCTCGACGTGATCGTCGGTGTACGGTTTGATAGCTTCGATATCGAAGTCTTCAACGTGCCCGCAGATGAGACGCGCAGCCGTGAAGATCAGGAGATCTCGCCGCGTCTGGGCCTGGTCTTCAAACCGCAGGAGTCGATGTCACTCTACGCCAGCTACAGCGAAAGCTTCCTGCCGCGCAGTGGTGAGCAGTTTGCGAACATCAACGGCTCAAACGATGCGCTGGAGCCGAACACGTTCACAAACAGCGAAATCGGCTTCAAGTGGGATGTGCTCGAGAACCTGAGCCTGACCACCGCGATTTTCGAAATCGAACAGAGCTCACCCCAGGTCGCAGACAACGACCCTGAGACCCTCGACGTCATCGACTCTGAGACCCAAGGCTTTGAAATTCAGCTGCAAGGTCAGTTGACGGAGCGTTGGTACATCACGGGTGGCTACAGCTACCTCGATGGCGAGATCGTCGATCGGAACGGTCCTACCGGCCGCACACCGCGAGAGCTGCCAGAGAACATGTTCTCTCTCTGGAACGCGGTTCAAGTAACGAACCAGTTCGGTGTCGGCTTCGGTCTGACGTACCAGGACGAAAGCTTCATCAACAACGGCAACAGCGCGGTCCTGCCGAGCTACACCCGGTTTGATGCGGCGGCGTACTACGACATTTCAGAGAAACTCCGTGTGCAGTTGAATGTTGAGAACGTCACTGACGAACTCTACTTCCCGAACTCGCACAGCACGCACCAGGCGACGGTGGCCCCGCCGCTCAATGCCCGCCTGACGCTAACTGGCAGTTTCTAAAGGGTTTACCAAGCCCCTCATCAATATCGAGCGCCGGTCAGTCCATCGACCGGCGCTTTTTTTCGGCCGCACTGAACGCCACTACCGACCGTGGTGGGCAGCGATGGTGTCTTCGTCGAGCTTCAGGAAGCGGGCTGCGTTGTTGTAGAGGATATCGCGCCTCTGCTCATCCGTCAGGAACGGCGCCTCCTCAATCGCAGCCAGGGCCGGTTCGATTAGACCTGGCCAGTTCATGCCGTCGGAGCCGAACATCAGGCGGTCGGCATGTCCCGCGTCGACGAACATCTTCAGCACACGCCAGAAATGCGCTCGTCCATGACTCCACGACGCTCCGCCAATGTCGATGAACACGTTCGGGTAGATCGACAGTACACCGATCGCCTCATCATAGTAGGGCTCACCCATATGCATGATGCCGATCCGCAAATTCGGGTGACGAATGAGAATATCCTCCAGAAGCGCCGGGTTGCTATGGCTGAGCCGGTATGCAGGGAACAGCCCTCCTGCGCCGGGCGGCCCGTAGCCCATATGGATCAGTGCCGGGACATCGGCTTTCTCGGCCATCGCCCAGTAGGGCGCCATTCTCTCGTCAAGCGGGCCGATGCCTGCATACTGATTGGAGATTTCTCCTAGGGACATGAACGGTCCGTCGGCGAAGAGCTTCGCATAATCGTCAGGAGACAGATCATCACGCCCGATGCGGAGCTGGACGCCTGGCAGAAAGTGATGGGGCTCCACCTCAAGCCAAGAGAGCACCCGATCAGGCGGGCCGGAGAGGACACCGATAATGTTCCGGCGGCGGACCACTTCTAGCGTCTGCTCCAGCACTGCTTCATCGGTCGGCGCGCCATAGATGGGCTCATCGCAGCGCGGCTCAGCGAAGACGTCCATAAACTGCACACCCCATGGCTTGGCTGGCTCACGCGGCGGCAAACGTACGAAAATGCCTGGGCAAACCGGCAGCCCGGGCGGGCCGTTCTCATCGGCCGAGGACGTATGAATGTGCATATCGAGGATCGGCGGGGGCGTGTCCTGCGCGCTCAACGCCATCAATGCGGCGATCAATCCAATCATCATGCCCTCCCAACGCCGCGGCACCCTTGGCGTAAAGCCTTGGTAGATCAGATCGATAAGAACCGCACGCGCCGCTGACAGTCCTTTGCGTGAAGCGCTGCTCTCTTTTGCGCGATCGCCCAATTGTTGTGGGCGCCCTTCTGCACAACCTTTCACTCAACAGAAGGGAGGCACACCATGCTTCAGACCAACACACAGACCGCGCTCGCCCCAGCCGTTCTTCGGCCTGCGGAGGCGCGCGGCCACGCCAACCATGGCTGGCTTCGTTCGGCCCACACGTTCAGCTTCGCCGGGTTCTACGATCCCAATTGGATGGGCTTTGAAGGCCTGCGCGTGATCAACGACGACGAAGTCGCCGCTGGCGCAGGGTTCCCTGCCCACCCGCACGAGAACTTTGAGATCTTCTCCTACGTCCTCGAAGGTGCGCTGGAGCACAAAGACTCGATGGGCAACGGATCGGTCGTGAAGGCGGGCGGCGTGCAGTATATGACGGCAGGCACGGGCGTTCAGCACTCGGAGTATAACCCGAGCCGTGACGAGCGTGTCCGGTTCCTGCAGATCTGGCTTGAGCCGAAAGTCCACGGCGCTGATCCACGATATGCAACGCTGGACATTCAGCCTGCCGACAAAGACGGGAAACTCGCGCTGTTCCTGTCAGAGGACGGACGTGATGGTTCGATCAAAACGCTCGCCGGGACGGACGCCTATGCTGCGACCCTGAAAGGCGATCAGCGGATTGAGTTTGAACTCGATGCTGGCCGCAAAGCGTGGCTGCAGGTGGCTGGCGGCTCATTGACCGTGAACGGAGAAAACCTGCGCCGCGGTGACGGGCTGGCGTTCACTGACGCAGGATCGATCGTCATGGAAGGCGGTGAGGACGCAGAGATCATCCTCTTCGACCTCGAAGCCAAGTAACCGCAAATCTGGGCGGGGGCGAAAGCCCCCGTTACCCTGCTTTACAGGCGTTTTCGCTGTCCGTGGTTCGTCCGTACTCGTCAGTATCGCCGAAGGACCGGAACATCTCCCATCGCACGCCGGTGGGATCCGCCGTCCACGTCTTGTCCGACTTGGCGTAGCAGCAGACCGTTTCACCGCCCCCCAGCACCGGCTCCGCCTCCTCCTGGAGCCTTTCACGAAGCTCCGCTAGTTCTTCTTCATGCGTCACTTCGAAGCCAACATGGTCAATCCCGAGGCCGCCACACGAAATGCGGTCGGACTCGAGCGCGAAGTTCATGGCTGGCTCATCGAGCATCCATTTCACATAGCCGTCCCGTGTTTTCGTCGGCGGCTCTCCGAAAATGTTCGTGTAGAAATCAACGGAGGCCGCAAACTTCGCCTCCTCGGCATTTAGATGGATATGCAAGCGCTTCATGGGTCGCTCCTTTCACTGACCCATATATTGCATACTTGCGCAATTGCGCAAGTTTATTTCTCAGCGCAGGCCTCGCGGCAAGCTTCAAGAGCATCAGCGCCAGCGCGGAGCGTTTCGGCGAGCACATCCAACTGAAGCGAATAGTAGACCTCACGCCCACGCTTATCCGCTGAGAGAATGCCGGCCTGAAGAAGGATCTTTAAGTGCCTGGAAACACCTGACATATCGACGCCGCAACACCCCGTCAGACTACTGACATTCAGTGGCTCAGTCCGCGCCGCGAGGGTGCAAACAATCGCGATCCGCACCGGGTCGGACAAGGCCTTGAACAGTCCCGGCTGCAGGTTATCGCCGAGGGCTCTTTTGCAGGCCAACGGCATCTGGAGGGAGACAGACATCCCCTCCACCTACGTTAATTGCGCAGAAGTGCAAGCATCTCGTGCTCACTCCCAGGCTTGGTCATAGGCGTTTTTAAGGGCCTGACAGAGATGACTGCCGAACACACCATTGTCGGAATTGACCATCACCACCGCTTCGACCTGAATGTTGAAGTTCATCATGCAGGTCTCGACGCCGAAGTTTCCTCCGTGTCCGCGGTAATTTCCGAACACCCCGTCCACGTGGGCAACAAAGACTGAAGGATCATGCCAACCCAAGAAGAGGTTGTTCATCATGTCTTTCGTGTCGTTGTCGAGAATATCCTCTGTGTACCGCAGATAGACAAGAAAGCGCGCCATATCGACCGCTGACATGTACCAACCATTGGCACCGCAGGCCTCGAGCCAGTTGCCCGCATCCCAACCACCATTGTTAGGCGTGTTGAGGTCGTATACCAAAGTTCGCTGCCCAGCACTTTCGAACGGCGCACAACTGAGCTTCACGATTCCAGCCTTGGAGAAGATGTTCTCCTGCACATAGTCGACGTAAAATGCTCCGTATACCGCGCCTACTGGGAATGTCTGCGAAAGGCTGTCCACCTCATTTTGAGAACCGATGACTTTCGGTAGCATCACACGCATGAGGCTGTAGTTGGCGTTCGTATAGCGATGTTGATCGTCTTCTGGCGTGGTGTCGAGCGTATCAACACCATTCGCAATGACAGCTTGCATCGCCTGATGGTCGTTGCCTGAAGCTAGACAACAAGAGAGCGGTTGCTGGCCCGCCGTCACGGGGTCACCGTCGCCGAGGTTATCCAGCCCTTGGCCTGGCCGATCCAAGCCGCTGCGGTGAATGAACAGCCTACGGAACGTCACCTGATTGATGTTCGGCCCACGCGTCCAGTCGTCTGGCAGATAGGGCTCAATCGAGTCGTCGATCCCCACGCCATTGTCACGCATCGCGTGAAGCATCGCGACAGCTGTGATGGACTTGCTCATCGACGCCGTGATCATCTCTTTCTCAGGAGACTGATCGATTTGCCCGTCGGCAGATGTTCGCGCATCTCCGCCCGCACCCATCCGCGCGAGCTGCTTGTTCAGGGTGATCGCGTAGGTGTATCCGATCGCTTCGTTTTGCACCGCGTTGACGAGGTTGGTTTCGAACGCATCGACGCTGAACGTTGGGCCACCGGAGCTAAGCCTGAAGTCGGGTGTCAGCTCCCGAACGCTCTGCGCAGTGCTTTCACTGGCAATCAGTGGGCGGAAGGTCCGGCGAAAATTGGGTTCCTGAATCGTGAAGTCGAGCGGCGGTGCACCTTCGCCATTCTGCTGCCTCGATGTGCGGCGGAGGAGGCGGAGGGCTCGCCTCCGGCGATCTGCTCGCAGACGCCGAAGCGCGCGTTCATCCATTTCTGGTTCAACACGCTCCGTGGTGCGCAGCTCCTGCGCCTGGGCATTGGGTGACACCCAACCCAGGGTAAGACCAGCGAAAATCAGGCAGACGGCAATCGTGACGCGTTTCATACGGCTCCCCAACCTATCGGCCGTGAGAGGCTATCACCGCTGCGCTTGGAGTCCCATCGCGAAGAACAGCTCGCTAGAATTCGAAGCCTATGGAGGCAGACAGTAGCGTGTCGGTGTTCTCGCGACCTTCGGGCGGGTCCGTGTTGTGCGTCACGCCGTAGGAAATCCGTGAGCTGATTTTATCAGTCAGGTCTGTTTTGAGCGCAACACGCGCGACGACGGTGTTGTTCGTCTCAGACGACGTGCCATCAAAGCTCTGCTCAAACGTCACGTTTTCGCGCAGGACCTTAGTGAAGGTTTGGCCAAGGAAGACAGCGAACGTGATCTCGTCGTCCTCTGCGTTAGCTGGAGCATTATTCGTCTGTGTTCGGACGATATACTGGATACCCGGGCCGACCAAAACGTCCAGCTTGCGTGTGTCCGTGTCATAGAAGGCATGACCGAAGCCGCCGCCAGCAAAGGCCTGACGATCGAAACCTGAGAACTGGTCCTCCTCGTACCGCGCGCGGCCGTAGAAGAAGCTGGCGTCACCGGTTTGGATCTCGATCCGGTACTGGGTGTGCCAGCGGTTCTGGGTGACCTGGCGCGTCTCCGAGCCGTTCACGACGCGATCGACCTCTGTGTAGTTGCCGCCAGCGTCGAAGGCATGGGTGATCGCGCCATAGGTCCGCGCGGCGTTGAACCGCCCGCCGAGCACAACACTGTTCGTGTTCCCCGAAGCGGCAGCTCCGTTGAATTGGATCGACCCTGACCACTTGTCCTTGCTCTCGCGAAGGTCCGTGTACTGGAGAAGTGATGAGGCCGCCACGGGGATGAAGGCGTCAAACATAGATGACGCATTAGACACATGGGCGTTAACATGGCGCTAAATGTGGTTAACACAGGCGCAGTCATTGTAGGGTTTAGGCGTCCCGAGGACAGTCCATTGTGAGGAGTTGATGATGGCGAAAGCAGCATTGATTACAGGTGCATCGAGCGGTATTGGTCGATGCCTCGCCCAGATCCATGCACGAAAGGGTGGCGATCTCGTGCTGGTCGCGCGCAGCGGGGACAAGCTGAACGCACTGAAAGAAGAGCTGGAGGCGAAGCATAAGGTCTCGGCCCACGTACTGGTCGAGGACCTGGCGGACGCAGGCGCGCCGCAGCGCATATTCGATGCGACGGAGAAGGCGGGCCTGCAGATCGACTACCTGATCAACAACGCCGGGTTTGGCGGACAGGGTCTGTTCCACGAGAGGGCTTGGGCGGACGATCGGTCGATGATCGAGGTGAATGTCATCGCGCTGACGGCGCTGACCCGGCTCTACCTGCCAGTGATGGTGGCGCGGGGCAGTGGCCGTGTGCTGAACGTTTCATCGACGGCTGGCGAGCTGCCTGGTCCGCTGCAAGCGGTCTATTTCGCGACGAAGGCGTTCGTCACCTCGTTCAGCAACGCGCTTTGGGAAGAAGTACGCGGCACCGGCGTCACCGTGACAGCGCTTTTGCCAGGCGCAACCGAGACAGGCTTTGCCCAGACGTCGGGCATGGAGAGCTCGCCACTGTTCCAAGGTGCTGTTTCACCGATGAGTGTCGCGAAAGCCGGTTACACGGCGATGATGCGGGGTAAGCTGAACGTTATCGCGGGCGTGCCGTTCGCGCGGCGCATTGTCTACGCCATGGCGTCGCTCCTGCCGAAAAAGATGCTGCTCAAGCAAGTGCGCAAGGTCCAGGAGACGAGCTAACCCAACGCCCACGAACAATCAGCACAAAGAAAAAGGGCTGGCACAAAGCCAGCCCTTTTTCGTTATTGATCTCCGAGCGAAGCTTACGCGTCGTCGGTGTCTTTGAGGGCAGCACCCAGAATGTCGCCGAGCGATGCACCTGAGTCGGCCGAGCCGTACTGTTCGACGGCCTCTTTCTCCTCGGCCATTTCGCGGGCCTTGATGGAGAGGCTGAGACGGCGCGAAGCGCGGTCGATGGCCACGATGCGGGCATCGATCTTGTCGCCCACAGCGAAGCGCTCAGGCCGCTGCTCGTTCCGGTCACGGCTAAGGTCAGACTTACGGATGAAGGCCTTAGGCCCACCGTCGCCGCCCACGCGCACCTCGATGCCGCCGTTCTCAACAGCAGACACCTCACAGGTGACGTCAGCGCCTTTCTTCAGCTCACCGATGGCATCCATCGGGTCGTTGGCGACCTGCTTGATGCCGAGCGAGATACGCTCTTTGTCCGGATCAACGTCGAGGACTTTGACCTGGACGCTCTGGCCCTTTTCATAGTCCTGGATGGCTTGGTCGCCTGCACGATCCCAGTCGAGATCGGAGAGGTGAACCATGCCGTCCATGTTCTCGTCGATGCCAACGAACAGACCAAACTCGGTGATGTTCTTGACTTCGCCTTCGAGGACAGAGCCGATCGGATTGGCTTCGGCGAACGCTTCCCACGGATTGTTGAGGGTCTGCTTCAGGCCGAGGCTGACGCGGCGTTTGTACTCGTCCACTTCGAGGACCATGACGTCGACTTCTTGGCCAGGCTCAACGATAGCCGACGGCGGCATGTTCTTCTTGACCCACGACATCTCGGAGACGTGGACCAGACCTTCGATGCCATCTTCGATTTCGACGAAAGCGCCGTAATCGGTGATGTTCGTGACCTTGCCTTTGAAGACAGCGCCAACGGGGT
The DNA here is from genome assembly GCA_039198765.1 of Pseudomonadota bacterium. GTDB lineage: Bacteria > Pseudomonadota > Alphaproteobacteria > Caulobacterales > Parvularculaceae > Parvularcula. Next base: position 14,812 of record JBCCTF010000014.1, on the reverse strand, counting down.
ACTTGGCTTGGACGCCTTCCCAGGGATCGGGCTGGAGCTGCTTCATGCCGAGGCTGATGCGGCTGGTCTCCGGGTTGATCTTGATGATCTTCACACGGACGGTGTCGTTGACGTTGAGAACCTCCGACGGGTGGTTCACGCGGCTCCACGACATGTCGGTGACGTGCAGGAGGCCATCGACGCCAGGCGCCAGCTCCACGAACGCACCATAGTCGGTGATGTTCTTCACGACGCCATCGCGCTCGTCGCCCTCGTGCAGATCACGGACGACTTCCTGACGATGTTCCGCACGATCCTCTTCAAGAACCGAACGACGCGAGACAACGATGTTGCCGCGGCGCTTGTCCATTTTCAGGATCTTGAACGGCTGCTCCAGGTTCATCAGCGGGGTGGCGTCGCGCACAGGGCGGATGTCCACTTGGCTGCCGGGCAGGAAGGCCACCGCGCCGCCAAGATCGACAGTGAAGCCGCCTTTGACACGGTTGAAGATGACGCCGTTCACACGGGCATCGCCTTCGAATTCTTTTTCGAGCCGTTCCCAGGCCTCTTCGCGGCGGGCTTTCTCACGGCTGATGACCGCTTCGCCGTTGGCGTTCTCGACACGGTCGATGAACACGTCGACTTCGTCGCCGACTTTGACGGAGCTTTCGCCGTTAGAGATACCAAATTCACGGAGAGGCACGCGGCCTTCGGTTTTCAGACCGACGTCGACGATCGCCATATCTTTTTCGATACCGGTGATGGTGCCTTTGACGACGGTTTGTTCAAAGCTGTCCCGATCAACGACGGACGCTTCGAACATCTCGGCGAAATCTTCGACCGAGGGGTTCATGGTTTCGGACAAAACTGCCTCAAGTTGCCTAGGCGAGAGGCCTAAGCGGGTTGGGGCTCTCCGGCGGAAATTGTTGAAGCCTTTGAGCAGGTTGGACATAGGCGCTTCACGAGACACGGGGGACCGAGGGGGTCAGAAACCGGTGCGATAAAGCGCGTCCACCTCCGAAGCTCAGCCCGCCGCACTGTGCAAAACGCACTGCGACGGGCTGGCGTCTAGGGCGCAAAGCCCCAGCGCGCAAGGGGCTAAGGCCAAAGCGCCTTCATGCCGTGGCCTGGCCCAGGGGGTTAGAGACCGCTCCGTGTCGCCGCCGTTGCCTTCTGCTTGCCGCGCATCGCCACCATCGCCAGCGCCGGAGCAATCAGAAGCGCCGCGCCGGGCACGGGCACCGAGCTGCCGCTAGTGAAGGTGAAGTTGTCAAAGCCGACGCGCTCACCGAGGCCGTTTTTCGTCTCAAGGACCATCTCAAACATCGTGAGGCCTCCGAGCAGCGTCGCGAAACGCTCCTCCGAAAGGCCCCACGTCGCCGCATCGAGTGAGATGGAAAAGCTTGCCCACTCGTTCAGCGGAGGCACGATATTGATCCCGTCGTAGGTCGCTTTCAAACCACCACCGCGCAGCGTGATTTTTCCGAAGCCGTTATGATGGCCGAAGACATCTCCGAGGGAGATCGCATCGAAACTGATCGACCCACCTGGCGTGAGTGACCCGATGAGGTCGCCGCTTAGTGTGAGGAGGCCGTTGCCCCACTTGTTATCGTAGACTTCGAGGTAGCCTCCACTGCGATCGCCGGCGACGGAGGCCGCATCGTTCTGACTGATCGCAAAGCCCTTCGTCCCAAACCCATCGAGACCATTCTCGAAGTTCGCAATGAAGGTGGCCGCCGAAGCCTGTGCACCGAACATCATGGCTCCCGTCAGGAGCCCGAGGCATGTGGATTTCATCATCACATTCCAACCTTTCCGTGTGGATTGTGATATTCTCCCGCTTGGCGTGTGTGGCGCAACCCTGTTGTTGATTGTGGTGCACAGCGATTAACCAAGGTCATCCGTAGGCAGTCTTTCGACAGCTATCCGCGAAGAAGTAACTCCTCAAAACGTGTACGGATCATCGCGCCGAAGGCATCCACCATCGCGTTGGTCGATGAGACGTCGCTCACCAATCCCTCAAGGCGGATGACCTCCCCCCACAGATGACAAACGAGAAGAGACGTGTTCCTGATTGCCGCCTCATCAGCGCTAGGTCCCGCCAGCTCGAGCAGCCTGCTCGCGATGGAATCCGCGTTCGCTTGGGAGTTTTTGAGATCCGCGGCTTGAATAGCTGGATGCTGGCCTGGCGATGTCAGCAAGATGGCCAACACTGGCGCCTCGCGCACAAGCTTCGCGTGGGTGCGGAGCAAGCCGGCCATGTGATCGGAAAAGGCTTCGAGCGTCTCAACACAGTCCAGCGCCTCCCGGAGTGAACGGTCAATCGGCTCCATCTCTTTCGCGAACAAGCACGCAAGCAGAGCCGTCCGCGTAGGGAAGAACTGGTAAACAGAGCCAATTGGGACGCCTGCCTCTTCCGCCACGGATGCCATTTTGAAATCGAGGTGCCCTGCCTCGATAATCTGTGCACGCACGGCATGGAGGATAGCAGCGACACGCTTCCGCCCGCGTTCCTGCGTCGGCTCTTTCCAGAGCACGGGATCTGTTGGTTCAGTCACAGGTTGACATAACATGAGTGATCCTCATATATCAAACATGACGATTCCTCATATTTGGGACGCCTATGACTTTTCTTGTGATCCTTCTCTTGGCCAAGATCGCGGTCACGCTGCTCGCCGTCGCTCTTCCTTTTCTTGCTCTCCCGAAGCCGACATTGGATCGCCTTGCGCAGTTCGATGATCCTTCTCCGACGCTTTACCGTCTCTACGGGATGGCGGTGACGGCCCTTCTGGTCGGCTACACAAGTGGCCTCGTCACCGCACTGGGCGGAGTGTTTCCCTGGTCAATCATCGCGATGGGTATTGCCTCCAATGCAGGCGCGACACTCATTTTGATCATCACCGGCGCGGCGCGAACGCGGGTGCTGTCCACACTGTTCTTCGGGGCGATCGCGACGGGTCTCATCCTCGCGGCGCTATTTCCTCAAGCCGCAATGCAGCCGTTGTTGTGAGCAACATGGTCCGCTCAGCCCGGCGCGACGAGCATCGTGCCATCGCCCAACTGATCGCCGACGCGTTCGCGGACGATCCGATCATGACGTGGGCCTTCGGCGGGATGTCCTCCCTTAATGTAGGGATGCATGTCCTCATCCGTGATCTTTATTCCGCCTACGGATGTGTCCGCGTTGAGAGCAACCTACGCGGCGCAGCGATTTGGTCACTAGGCGAAGCTCCCCTCACCTTGTCGTGGTGGAGCGCCCTCTCCCTTATCACCCGCGTTGCTCGGCACACGCATCCGCGTCACCTCGCGCGCATCGCCCAACTGTCCGATGTCCTGTCGAAAGAGAGGCCAACAGAGCGACACCTCTATCTGTTTATGATCGGGGTTGATGCTTCAGCGCGCGGCGCTGGCGTCGGCGGGCAACTCATCCGCGAAGGCCTCCAGCATGCGGATCAATTGGGTGTTCCAACAGCACTCGAAACCAGCAATCCGAAGAACCTTGCGCTCTATCAGCATCTGGGATTTGAAATCAGGAATGACGTCTCCGTCGCTTCCAGTGCTCCGACCGTTTGGACAATGGTCCGTAGACCAAAGATACTGTCTGCACACCAACTGAAGACGGACGCGACAGCAGCTTAGCCCGCCGGGGCCTTCATCGTGTTGTCGATGATCCGCGCGGCGCGCCCAAGAACTTCTTCAGGGTTCAGCTTCGAGGTGTCGATCAGCTCTGCATCGGGTGCAGGCTTTAGAGGCGCTTCGGCCCGGTTCTGGTCCCGCTCATCCCGACGGCGCAGCTGATCGGTCACCGCCTCCAACGTCAGGTTGGGATCGCCAGCGCGCAGCTCTTCAAACCGCCGCCGTCCACGCTCTTCGACACTGGCCGTGATGTAGAACTTCACCTGCGCATCGGGGAAAATCACTGTGCCGATGTCCCGGCCATCGAGAACGGCACCAGGCGGGGTCTCGCCAAACCGGCGCTGGAACGCGAATAATGCATCACGCACTTCTGGATGCACGGCAACGAGGCTAGCGCCGCGGCCAACCTCAGCACTTCGCAGCTCTGCATTGTCCAGCGCACCAGGATCAAAAGACTCAGCAACCTTGGCCGCTGCTTCAGCCGAACGCGGGTCCAGGCCATCCTTCAGCATGAGCCAAGCGACGCCGCGGTAGAGGCGCCCCGTATCGAGATGTTTGAGCCCGTAAAGATTGGCCAGGCGACGCGACAACGTCCCCTTCCCGCTCGCCGCGGGTCCATCGACAGCAATAACCAGCGCTCTGCCCATGGGGCCTCCGCATAACAGGCGGAATCTCGGTGCGCTAGCCAAGAAAAAGCGCGCTGCAGCATTATTGCTTCAGCGCGCTCGCTTGATCGAAGGTGTCCGCGAACTAGCGGCGAATGCGGCGCATCCCGGCCGCGGCGAATGGCGCGAAGAGCAGCGCTGCGGCTGGTACCGGCACGGCTTGCGTGACCTGGAAGTTATCGAAGCCGAGCCTTTCGTTCACACCAAACGTGCTCTCGATCACCAAGGTGATGTCGCTGATGTTCGCAAGCATCGTTGCAAAGTCGCCAGGTGCGAGGCCCCAGGTCGCAGCGTCGAGGTTCACCGAATAGGTCTGCCAGCTGCCTGTTGGCGGAACGCCCGTAACCATGTCGACCGTCGCGGAGAACCCGCCGCCGGCGAGGGTCAGCTCGCCAAACTCTGTGGTGTTACCGCCAGTGGCCGAGAACAGGGTCGCGTCGAAGCTGATCGTCCCGCCCTCTTGAAGAGGAACGATAAGATCTGGGCCAAATGTCAGCGTACCAAAGCCGCCGGTGTCATCTCTAAGAAAGAGGTACCCGTCCGGATTTCCGCCCGTGGCCTGCCACGTCAGTGCGAAGCCATCCGCGACGAAGCCCTCGGCGTCGGCGTCAAAGCTAGCGGTGATGGTGGCGGCGTGCGCAGAGGCGAACAGCGACAGCGTACCGGCAGCGAGAGCCGCGGAAACAGATTTGATCATCACGAGAATCCTTACGTATCGCGTGATACAGTATCATGCCCGCATTCCGGGAGGAATGCGGTTCTCGAGTAAGGTAAAAGGAGAGAGCTGGCGTGAAGCCCGCTACCTCTGGGAGACGGGCCGCCCACCAACGATGGTCGCGATCGCACGCGCGTTATCAGGTCCGGCAAACGGATCACCTTCGAAGATCGAGAGGTCTGCCAGGAAGCCTGGCGCGAGCGTGCCGATCTGCCCGCCGCGTCCGATCGCGAGCGCTGGGGCGGTCGTGAAAAGCGCGAGGGTCTCGCGGCGGCTAAGCGCCTCCTCTGGATGCCAACCTTCGCCGCTATAACCGGTCAGATCTTTCCGCACGTGGGCAGCATAAAGCTCGATCCGCGGGTCACCCTGCTCCACCGGCGCGTCGGAGCCGAAGACGACCATCGTCCCTGCACTGACCAAACTGTTCCAGGCGTAAGCACCTTCGAGGCGCTCCAGGACCAGGCGGTCCTCAGCGAAGTGGAGGTCGCCGATGGCATGGCTCGGCTGCATGGAGGCAATCACTCCGCCCTCAGAGAAACTGCGGATGTCCTCGGGATCGACAATCTGCGCATGCTCAACGCGAAGGACGGCGTCAGGAAACTCTTCGCGGATCTCCTTGTACCATTCCAGCACGTCAGCGTTCGCCTGATCACCAATCGCGTGGGTGGTGATCTGCAGGCCTGCCTTGGCAGCTTTGCGGAACGCCATCATCGCCTGAGGTTTCGTGATCAGACGCAGGCCCTTCGTGGTCGGATCATCCGAGTACGGCTCTTTGAGAAGAGCACCGCGGGAACCAAGCGCGCCATCCGCATAAAACTTCACGCCAAGGTGACAGACGAGCCCAGTATCATCACAGCGAGGACCAGTTTCGATGAGGACATCCATCGACTCTTGAGTCACAAAATTCGTCACGCGAAGGGGCAGCTCACCCTTCGCCGCCAGATCCTCCATGAGCGCGATCTCTGCTCCGTCCACGGACATGTTATGGACTGACGTCCAGCCGCGGGATGCGTAGGTTTCTGAGCCGACCTTGATCGCCTCGCGGAGTCGCTCAGTCGTGACCTCAGGCACCAGCGATGATGTCAAACCCATCGCTGCATCAATGAGGTAGCCGGTAGCAACGCCCGTCTGATCGCGCACAACGCGGCCGCCTTCTGGGTCAGCGGTCGCGTCCGTAATGCCCGCTGCTTTCAGCGCAGCTGTGTTCGCGACGAGCGCGTGTCCATCAGCTCGGGTCAGAAGCACGGGTCTGTCACTCACCACAGCATCGAGGTCCAGGCGGTTCGGCGGACGGCCTTCAGGCCAGCCTGTCTCGATCCAACCGCGGCCAATGATCGGGCCATCAGGTTGGTCCGCTGCCCACGCGGCCAATGCCCCTTGCAAGTCTTTCACCGAACGAGCCTGGTCGAGGTTCAACATCAGCTCTCTAAAGCCGATCCCGCTGAGGTGGACGTGGGCGTCCGTTAGTCCGGGATAGACGGTCTGGTTGCTGCGTAGGCGAATGGTGCATGCGTCGCCAACATCAGGCATGGTTGCAGCGGTGCCGATCGCTCGCACCTTGCCTTGAGCAATTGCCAATGCTTCGTGCACGGCGGTTGGCGTCTCGATCTTGCCTTCAATCACCGTGACGGGACAGCTGGCTTGGGCCGCTATGGCCAAAATCAACCCGAACATACCCACTTTCCTTCCCTATAAATCCGCACCCACCGCATCTTGGACGGAGGCAAAACCCTCTGCCTCCAAGCGCGCAGACAAGTCGCTCAACAACGATCCGATCAGACCTGGGCCTTGATAGACGAGCGCGGTGTAAAGCTGCACCGCGCTGGCCCCCGACTTGATTTTCGTTAAGGCCTGCTCCGCATTGCTGACTCCGCCGACGCCGATGAGGGGCAAGGTGCCTTTCAACTCCTCAGCGAAGGCATGGAGAACGCGGGTCGAAGGCTCAAACAAAGGCGCACCAGACAAGCCGCCTTTTTCATCCTTCTGCGGACTGAATAGGCCCTCGCGAGAGAGCGTTGTGTTGGAGACAATCAAGCCGTCCACGCCGGCGCCCTGACAAGCGGCTGAGATATCAGCGATATCTTCATCTGTGAGGTCGGGCGCCACCTTCACGAAGACCGGCTTCGCCGTCGCCCGCGCCGCAATGACCCGCTGGAGGAGGTCATCAAGCGCTGCCTTGCCTTGCAGTGACCTCAGGCCCTCCGTGTTTGGAGAGCTGATGTTCACCGTGAGAAAGGACGTGTGCGGCTCAAGCGCCTTCAGGCCCGTGACATAGTCAGCGGCCCGGTCTTCGCTGTCTTTGTTCGCACCCAGATTGATACCGACAATCCCGCCCCGAGAAGCGCGCGCCGCAAGGCGTGCCGTGATCGCCTCAAGGCCGTCATTGTTGAAGCCGTAGCGGTTGATGATGGCCTGCTCGCTCCGCAGACGGAACACCCGGGGGGACGGGTTGCCCGGTTGAGGCCTGGGAGTCACCGCTCCCACCTCAACGAACCCAAACCCTAAGCCCAAAAGCGCATCGGGCACTTCAGCGTTCTTATCGAACCCCGCTGCCATGCCGAGAGGATTGGGCAGATCGAGCCCAGCAACACTCGTCTTCAGCCGCGGATCGGCTGTCACGCTCGCCTTAGGGACAAATGGAGTCTTCAGCAGGCTGATGGTCGCCTTGTGGGCCTCCTCTGGAGGGAGCGCAGTCAAGGCTCTGACGGCAAGAGAACTCAGCATACAGCCTTCACGCCGTAGCCAAGTGGCGACGTCGCCTTTTCACGGCACTGACAGCACGCCGCTCAATATGCTGCATCACAAGGTCAGCGACGTCCTTCTTCGAGGTGGCCTCAATACCCTGCAAGCCAGGGCTCGAGTTCACCTCAAGCACCATCGGTCCCGCCTCGGCGCGCAAGAGGTCCACACCGGCAAAACCGAGACCGAGCGCCTTCGATGCGCGGATCGCGACTTCGCGTTCCTGTTTGGTGATCCGTACACTGCCTGCTGAACCGCCTTGGTGCAGGTTCGACCGGAAATCGCCCGCCGCCGCCGTCCGCTTCATGGACGCCACCACCTTGCCGCCGACAACCAAGCACCGGATGTCTTCGCCAGCCGCCTCTTGGACGAACTGCTGCACGAGAAAATCAGCCTGCAGATTACGGAAGGCGGAAATCACGGACTGCGCAGCTTTCTTTGTCTCAGCCAGGACAACGCCGCGCCCTTGGCTCGACTCCAGCAGCTTCAGAATGATGGGCGGTTGGCCCATGAGGTCGATGATTGCGTCCGTGTCTTTTGGCGATGAGGCGAAAGCCGTGGAGGGCATGCCGATGCCCTCGCGGGCGAGGATTTGATGCGCATACAGCTTATCTCGGCTCGCCAGGATCGCTTCGGACCTGTTGATGCAGTAAGCGCCTGTGGTCTCAAACTGCCTGACAACGGCTGTTCCGTATGCGGTGATTGTCGCGCCAATACGCGGGACCACAGCATCGAAACTCGGCAGCGCCCGCCCATCGTAATGGACCTCAGGGCGCTCCGCGTTGATCAGCATGTAGCAGCGTGAGGTGTCGATCAGCTCGACCACATGCCCACGTGCTTCGCCCGCCTCCACAAGACGCGAGGAAGAATAGCCCTTCGGCTCCTTCGTCAGGACGGCCACACGCAGAGGCCGCCGCTGGGGCGCCTGCGAGATCATCTTGTCATAGGCGTCGTAATTCAGCTGGGGCTGCACATAGCTCTTTGTCGGACTGACCAGAGGAGGCTCGCCGGGATAACTCTCCAGCGCCTGACGGCCGAGGAGCATGTGAAAGCTCATCCCCTCACGATCGCTCAGTGTCAGGAGGATCGGCCAACGCTCTTCGCCGATCTGAATGTCCGTCTCGATCGTCCAACGCATCTCCGTCGCGCCGTTCGATGAGGTCACTTCGCGGCGGTCAACGACACTGGCAGCGCAAAAGACCTGCACCTCAGGACGCTCGGGAATGGGGTGGAGGCCAAACCGGACCTTCTGTGCACTGATGGGTCCGAACGGCTCAACCGTGAAGGCGTGGAGGGAGGATGTTCGCGCGCCGGTGTCCACCTTCGCCTTGATCGCTGGCAAGCCCAACGAGGGAAGGCCAATCCACTCTTCCCAGCCGAGCTCCAGGGTCAAACGGGAACCTCGAGGGTCATGTGCCGCGCCCGCGCAGCATGTTCGATCGCCGCCGCGCCGTCGTCGGACACTTTGAGGGCATCCCTGACCATTTCCATCATCCGCAGCTCTTCGAGATTGATGCTCTCGTCCGCGGTCACCACGTCAACGACCGCTGCGTAGGCGGTCTCGACAAGGTGCTCGGGCAGGCCCTGGGCGGCTGCAGCCATCAGCTTGTGGAGGCCACCTTCCGAAGCCATCAGCGCGCCCGCCTTCTCCGACAGGATCACCAGGTTCTCTTCATGCTCCGTCGTGAACAGGGGGAAGGAGCGGACAACCCGGCCAATGGTGCGCAACTCAGAGGAGTTGATGGAACCATCGGAGGCCGAGGTGGCGATCATCAGGAAGATGATGGCTTCCTGGGGCGTAAGCTGTGGGGTTGCGGTCGCCATGGGGGCTCCTTCTCCGCGAGAGTGAGGTCTGGCTTTGCCCTATCGAGTGACGGAGTGCGCCGTCAACGCCCCGGGGCTTCGAAGCCGTGGGGCGGCACAATCTCGCGCCTGGGCGCAGGAGCGGGTTGTTCCGCGATGGCCTTGCGGATGGCCTTGCGCCGCTCCTCCAGACCAGGGTGTGTGGCAATCCACGAGGCCTGCGCGCATTCGGGGCAGTCTTCGGACAGTGCCTCCAACGCAGTGATCAATCCTTCGGGATCGAAGCCTGCCTCGACTGACAGTTTCACAGCGAAGATGTCGGCATCGCGCTCCATTCGGCGCGAAAGGGCCAGACCTGAGAGGGTTGCGCCCTGGGCCACCGCCGCTTCGGTCAGATCGCTCTGATCACCGGCGAGGATGTCCACCAGCACGCCGAGCCCCAAAGAGCGGTAGATCTGAAAGAGGGAGTCTTGAGCATGCACATGGCCAATCTCGTGGGCGAGCACAGGCACAATGGGCCCGTCGTCTTCGAAAAGCTCCACGAAATCGTCGGTGAGAATGATGGTGCCGTCAGGCAGCGCCAGTGCGTTCGGGCCCAGCTGGGGCGCATCCCGGAACAGGAGCGTGAATTTCGCCTCGGTCCGCGCATCCTCGCGCTGCATGTACGTCCTCACGAGGATAGAGAAGTTGATCCGCAGCTGTTGCTGGTACCAGTCGGGCACTTTTGAGGGCTGGAAGAACGCCACGTCGAGCTGGGCCAAGGTTCCTTGGCCGATACCCTCCTCCACGGCGTAGGGCGTGGCTCGGACGGCGAGGTTCGTTGCCGCTGGGATGCCGAATCGCCAACCGGCAGCCAGGAGGGCGACGACGATCACCACAGCCACCACAACCCTGTGCCAACCGCCAGCAAGCCAAGGGATCAGCCGATCAACCGGGTCGGTGAGAAGCCGCTCAAAACCACCCCGATCGGCAGTCTCAAATGACCATTGCCCCGGCAGCGCAATCTGGCTGGCGCCCGCGCTGTTGCGGCGGGAGATGTGGGCCTCGCGGCGGAGCGTCTTGGAGAGGATGCGCCCATCGTCGGCGGCCCGGACCACAACAATACCACGTTCGAGCGCGATGACAGCGGGCGTGACGCCCACCTGTCCGAGCTCAAAGTGAAAGCCTTGGACGACAGCGCTTTCGCGAGCCTCTCTCGACCGACGTCCGAAAAGTCCCACCAGCGCTGCCCCATCTTTCGCCCACACCGTAGGTACAGCGCGGAAAAGTGTGATTTTCAAGCATTTGGTCGGACCGGACCGAGAGATGATGCGCTGCCCGAATTCCGCGTGCACTGCCCAACCGGTGCTGCTAGCGGCCAGAGATGAGCACTGAACAAGCCCCGGGCGAGCAAAAAACTGGCGTCGCCGCAGCTGTCGCAGCCTACGTCATGTGGGGCCTTTTGCCCCTGTATTTGATCGCGCTCCGCGGCACGTCGGCAGAGCAGGTGCTGATCCACCGAATCCTGTGGTCGATCCCTTTTGGTGCACTCATCATCTCCGCGCGGAAGCAGTGGCCTGACGTCATCGAGGCGTTGCGCACGCCAAAGGTGCTCATCCCGCTCATCGGCACGTCGCTGATCATCGGGATCAACTGGCTGATCTACATCATGGCTGTGCAGGGGCAGCAGATCTTCGAGGCGTCGCTCGGCTATTACATCAACCCGCTCATCTACATGCTCGTCGGCGTCGCCGTCCTCGGTGAGCGGCTGTCGACGATGCAGAAAGTGGCCGTGGTGCTCGCGGCCATCGGGGTGACGATCCTCACCTTGTCTGGCGGTAAGTTCCCCGTCGTCTCGCTGGCCCTCGGGATCACGTTCACGGCCTACGGCTATCTGCGGAAGGTCACCGTGGTCGGCGCAATGCCCGGCCTGTTCATCGAGACGCTCATTCTCGCGCCCATCGCCGCCATCTGGCTCTTCGCCTTCATCCCTGATGCAAGCCGCGCGTTCGGCACGACGACCGAGCTGACCATTCTGCTGATCGCTGCAGGGCCGGTCACCGTGTTGCCTCTTCTTTGCTTCGCTATCGGAGCGCGTCGGTTGCCTCTGTCGACGATTGGCTTCCTGCAATTCATCGGTCCGACGCTGCAATTCGTCATCGGTGTCATCGATGGACAGCCGTTCACGCTCGCGCATCAGCTGTGCTTCGGGTTCATCTGGTTAGCAGCAGGGGTGTTCGCCTTCGATGCTCTTCGGAAAGCTAGGGCGCTTCAGCCTTCTGTTTCAAAGGCTTAAAGCGGCGGGGCGCCTGAGGGGGAACGAGGGGAGCGGCACCCCGCCTAGACCGCATACGCAGTCATCCGGCCAGTCAATGCCAGCTTTTGGAGCGAAAAAAAGCCCCAAAAACGCAGCGGACCGATTACCCTTAGGTTATGGCCTCACTATGGGCACATTGTCACGCGTCCCACTCACAAGATTCACCAGAACCATCCGCTGCTCACCGGCTTCATTCTCAATGATAAAAAGTGCTTGCTGATCAAAGAGGCTAGCACTGGTGACTTTCTCACCTTCTTGAAGCTCCAACGTCGGCAAGGTGATGTCGGCTACCGGCGTGTCCCGCTTCAGCACCAAAGTTATCAACAGTAAGGTTCCGGCTATCAGCAGAACGCCCAAGCCTAGGGCTATTCCTTTCATCACAGCCACATTGGGGCCAGGCGGCTGGCTTTCGATCGAATCGCTCATCGCGCGGGTTTGACAGAAGCGCGCAAAGTTTGCACCGCCCTTCTCGTGCAAGACCCATTGATCATCACCGTCACCGAAGGCGCAGGCGAGCGGATCGACCGCTGGATCGCTGAGCGCACGACCCATTCCCGGACCCAGGTCAAAAACCTGATCAAGGAGGGTGCGCTGACCATCGCTGGCGAAGCGATGACCGACCCGACTCATAAAGTCGTGGAAGGTGAAACCCTCTCCCTCGTCCCGCAGCCCGTAAAGGATGCTGATCCTGAGCCGGAGGACATTCCTCTCAACGTGCTGTTCGAGGATGAGCATCTGATCGTCATCGACAAACCGGCTGGCCTCGTCGTGCACCCTGCAGCGGGCAACTGGACAGGCACGCTGGTCAATGCGCTGCTGCACCATTGCAAGGGCTCGCTCTCCGGCATTGGCGGTGTCGCGCGGCCAGGGATCGTGCACCGGCTCGACAAGGACACGTCGGGTGTGATGGTCGTGGCGAAGAACGACGACGCCCATCGGGGCCTACGCCGCTTGTTCTCCGTACACGACATTGACCGCCACTACCTGGCAATGATCCACGCTGACCCACGGCCAGCGTCGGGCACGATTGAGATCCCCATTGCGCGCAGCCGGAAGGACCGCCTGAAGCGCGAGCTCGACTGGAGCTTTGAACGCTCCGACGCGCGGGAGGCGGTAACCCACTACAAACGCCTCGAGGCCTACGGCACTGGACGCGGCAAGGTCGCCGGCGAGCCTGTGGCCAGTCTTGTTCAGTGCACGCTGGAAACCGGACGCACGCACCAAATCCGGGTCCATCTCTCAGGCACCGGCCACCCCCTCATCGGCGATAGGCTCTACGGCAAAGCAGGCATCGCAGGCCTTGGCGGTGACGAACCCCAGGTGATCGCCGCCCGCGAGGCTGTCCGCGCGTTTCGCCGCCAGGCCCTCCACGCCGCGATCCTCGGCTTTGAGCACCCGATCTCTGGCGAAGAGATGCGTTTTGAAACCGAACCGCCGGAGGACTTTCAGGGCCTGAGGAAACTGCTTCAAGCTCTCTAGCCAGCAAGCTCCGGCTTGATCGCAACAAGCGCTTCATACGCATGCGGATCAAGATCCGAGGCGCGAACCACGTAAGTGTGAATGCCGAAGACAACCGCGCCCGTGCGAGGCAACCGGCGCAACGTCTGCCGCTCCACACGGATATAGCGCAGCCTTCCCGGCTCCACCACGCGGGTCGCCCCCTCCTCAGCAGGCTGATGAAGGTCCGGATTGGTATAGACGAGGTAGTTCGCTCGCATCACTGGCCGCTCGACCTTCAGTGTACGCAGCACTCGCTCCACCTTGTCGCCCATGCGGTTATCATATTCATCCACAGGCTGATGGGTATCGAACACACTCCGCCCCACTTTCTGCGCCAGAGACCAGAACGCAGGGAAGCACAGCACACCCCCAACCAATTGGTGCTCAGCCCCCTGATCAACGAGGATCAACACATCCTCCTGGACCAGCCGCGCAGCAACCACCAAGGGCGCGTCGCTTTGCATGGACACCTTCACACCATCAGGACGCACGACCACATCGCCGTCCTGTCTGTACCCCTCACGTGAAGCAACCGTCTCTACAACCAGGTCCATCAGCTCGCGCGCCGCGGCTTCTCCGGCATCGGTGATCTTATAGACCGTGTCCCGCGCATCGCTGAACAACGCGTCGCGATAAGCCATCTGCGCCGCAAAAGCATCGTCTGTAACCAGCCAGTCTACGGGATCAATCGGGCGCAAACCAGGCAGGCGATTGAGGAACGGATCAGTCCACGGAATAAAGGGCAGCTCCGCCTGACAGATCACACGCCTCTCAAACTTCGCCATCAAACCTCGCGACCAAACAAGCTGCAACTATGCACCAAAACGCCGCAGCTTGCCCACCATTTTGACTTGTTCCACCCACCGCAGCATGATCCGTACGCGAGGGGCTTCCCATAGAGAAGCGTGAACGAAGGCGCACCGACGATGATCCTGCAACGCTTTGCCAAGGCTTTGCGCAACCAAGACTGGTCGACGGTCTTCACCGAAGTCTTGATTGTCGTTATCGGCGTCTTTCTCGGCATCCAATTGGGAAACTGGAACGAAACACGCCAGAAGAATGATCAGACCCAAGACTATCTCCAGCGCCTCCAAAGCGAGTTCGTCGACATCGAACGCCGGGCAAGCGTCGTGGCGGAGCTCTACGTCACCAATGCGCAAGGCACATCAACACTGATCGAGATCGTTCAAGGAGCGGAGCCTCCTTCTGATGAGGCCATGATCATCGCATTCCGCCGCACGTTCGCCTACTCCCTCCCCTCCTACAGATCAGCCACCTACGCGGAGATGGTGTCTTCAGGGAACCTGAGTCTGATCAGAGATGTCCCGTTGCGCGAAGCTCTTGTCGCCTACGATCAAAAAATTGATCCGTTTGCTGATGCATTCAATATCGTCGCGCGGAACCTCACATCGTACCCGATGGATCGCATTGACGGCATCACTGTGCAAATTAGCGAAGTCTTAGAGGACACGCTCCCCG